>DASVEF010000345.1:0-25480 GCA_036380715.1 Thermoanaerobaculia bacterium
TGTCGTCGAAGATGGGCAGGTCGGGCATGCGGCCGCGGGCGGCGTTGACGTGCCAGCCCCAGAGGAGCGCCCACTTCAGGTAGGTGCCGTACGCCTGGAGCATGCAGAAGACGAGGCCGTGCATGCCGTCCAGGATGCCCAGCTGGAAGATGTAGGTGCGCAGGAAGCGCCAGATGGAGCGCCCGAAGACTTCGACGAAGCCGGAGCGCTTCCCCTCTTTCCAGTTCTGCGCCGCTCCCCAGAAGCTGTACTTCTCGATCC
Source organism: Thermoanaerobaculia bacterium (assembly GCA_036380715.1). Classification (GTDB taxonomy): domain Bacteria; phylum Acidobacteriota; class Thermoanaerobaculia; order Multivoradales; family UBA5704; genus UBA5704. Next base: position 262 of record DASVEF010000345.1, read on the forward strand.
GCCGGACGTACTCGTCCAGGGAGTCGGTCATGTAGTGGTCCATGGGGTTGCGCAGGATCGGGGCGGGGCCGCGGGTGATCATGTCGGCGTGGACGCGCCGGTTGGGGTAGCGGGCGGTGCCGCGGCGGACCAGGCGCACCACCCGGTCGTGCTGCCAGCCCGAGAAGCGGATCACCCGGTCCATGAAGTAGACCCGCCGCTTGATCGTGTAGGCGTCGCGCTGCGGGCCGGAGGCGAGCAGCTCTTGGATCTCCCGCTGCAGCGCCGGAGTGCAGCGCTCGTCGGCGTCGAAGATCAGGATCCACTCGCTCGCGACCTGGTCCATGGCCCAGTTCTTCTGCGCGGCGGAGCCGAAATAGGTGCGCTGGACGAAACGGACCTTGCCGTCGTAGCCGCGGACGATCTCCGGCGTGCGGTCGGTCGAGAAGGAATCGACGACCAGGATCTCGTCGCACCAGAGGAGCGACTCGACGCACTCGGCGATGTTCTGCTCCTCGTTGAAGGTGGTGACGATCGCGGAGACGGACGGGTGGGGGCGGGGCGGGGGCGCCATCCGGCGTAGGTTATCACCAGAGGAGCGGCCGGGCGCCCCCCGGTCCAGGCTAGAATAGCCCGCACGTGCGCGAATACCTGGCCTTCCTGATCCTGCTCACGATCAAGATCCTCGCCCGGATCTTCTACCGGATCGAGATGCGGTGGATCGGCGACGTCCCGCCGAATCCCTGGCGGCGCCACCGGCTGGTCGCCATCCTGAACCACACCAGCCTCTACGAGGCGCTGTTCGCCGGCGGCCCCCCGGTCCACTTCCTCTGGCGTCTCGCCCGCCACGGGGTGGTCCCGATCGCGCAGAAGACCGCCGACCGCGCCGTGGTGGGACGGTTCTACGGCCTGGTGGCGAAGCGGGTGATCTCGATCACCCGCGAGCGGGACGAGACCTGGAGCGAGGTGCTGCGCCAGATCGATCCGGACGCCATGGTGCTCATCCTGCCCGAGGGGCGGATGAAGCGCGCCAGCGGGCTCGACGCCGAAGGCAAGCCGATGACGGTGCGCGGCGGGATCGCCGACATCCTGGAGACCATGGGCGAGGGACGGATGCTGCTCGCCTACAGCGGCGGCCTCCATCATGTGCAGGCTCCCGGCGAGCGCTGGCCGCGGCTCTTCAAGACGATCCGCATGAACCTCGAGGTGGTGGACATCGGCGCCTACCGCGCCGCCCGCATGGAAGAGGGCGGCGGGCCGCGGGGGTTCCGCCGGGCGGTGGTGACGGATCTGGAACGGCGGCGGGACGCGAACTGCCCCCTCACCCCCTAGCCCCCTCTCCCACCCCCTCCCCCAACCGGGAGAGGGGGAACAAGACAAGAGAAACAAAACAAGAGATTTGTTGGCCTTTCTCCCCCTCTCCCGGCGGCTGGGAGGGGGTGGGAGAGGGGGCAGGGGGGTGAGGGGCCGGCACCCTTCCTGCATCTCTCCTCCCGCCGGAGGGTGGTCATGTTCTTCGGCAAAGGCATCGAGCTGTTCCGGGTTTTCGGTCTCCCGATCAAGATCGATCCGAGCTGGTTCATCGTCGCGGCGTTGATGACCTGGTCGCTGTCGATGGGGGTCTTCCCCGCGCTCCAGCCCGGGCTGTCCATGGCCCTGTACTGGACCATGGGGGTCGTCGGGGCGCTCGGCCTCTTCACCTCGGTGGTGGTGCACGAGCTGTCCCACTCCCTGGTGGCGCGGCGGTACGGCATTCCGATGCGCGGCATCACCCTGTTCCTGTTCGGCGGCGTGGCCGAGATGGCGGGCGAGCCGCCGAGCCCGCGGGCCGAGCTGTTCGTGGCGGCGGCCGGTCCGGCGATGAGCCTCGCGGTCTCGATCGCCGGCCTGGGGTCGGCGCTCCTCGTCTCGGCGCTCGGCGGACCCGAGCCCGTGCGCACGGTGATCAGCTATCTGGCGGTGCTCAACGCCGTCCTCGCCCTGTTCAACCTGCTCCCGGCCTTCCCTCTGGACGGCGGGCGCATCCTGCGCTCGGCCCTCTGGCACTGGAAGGGGAGCCTCCGCCAGGCGACCCGGATCACCTCCCGCATCGGCTCCGGGTTCGGCTTCGCCCTGCTCGCCTGGGGGATCGCGCAGACCTTCTGGGGCGGCGGCTTCGTGAACGGGTTGTGGTCGTTCCTGCTCGGGCTGTTCGTCCATCACGCGGCGCGGGAGTCCTACCGCCAGCTCCTCCTGCGCGAGGCCCTGGGAGGCGAGCCGGTCGCCCGCTTCCTGCGCAGCGAGCCGGTCGCCGTGCCGCGCCACATCTCGGTCGCGGAGATGGTGCAGCAGTACGTCTACCGGTTCCGCTACCGCATGTTCCCGGTGGTGGACGATTCCGGCCGGCTGATCGGCTGCGTGCGCACCCGCCGCATCCGCGAGCTCCCCCGCGAGGAGTGGGACCGCCAGACGGTCGGCGCCATCGTCGAGCGCTGCAACGCGGAGAACACGCTCCCTGCGCACGTGGACGCCCTGCGCGCCCTCACCCAGATGAGCCGGACGGGCGTCTCGCGCCTGATGGTGGTCGAGGGCGACCACCTGCTCGGCGTCCTCTCGCTCCAGGACCTCCTGCGCTTCCTCTCCCTGAAAATGGAGCTGGAAGAAGCCGCCTGAATTCACACACCTAAGAAAAAATCATAAAATGGCCCGCCTGGGGCCGTTTGCTGCACCTCTCCTGTAGGGGGGCAGTGTCGTTCATGTCCAAGAAAGAGAGCACAACCTCGCTGAGGTGGCCGCTGGATCAGACCTGGGTGGAAACTCCGCCGCCGTCTCTGATCCGCCGCACCGTCCGCAAGCTGCTGGCCATCTCGCCGCGGGAGACTTCGTTCGCCCGGCGCAAGTTCCGTTGCGATTCGGAGGAGGTCCGCCTGCGGCTGGAAGGGGTGGCGGGCTGCTTCGTGCGGGGCTATCACCTGGCGCTCGAGACCGATCCGCCGGACCTGGATGTCCGGCTGGCCCGCGAGGAGCCGGAGAGCCAGGGGTTCGCCTTCGAAGGGGCGGCCCTGGGGCTGACGGTGCTCGATGTCCTCACGGGTTGGCTCACCGGCCGGCGGGGAGGCCGGCTCCACCGCTTCCTCCAGGGGGCGGGCGACGCGCACGCCTACATCGTCCACGTGGGGGCTGGCTGGGCCCTGGCGCGGCTGCCGCTCTCCCCCGCCTCCCTGCTGCGGCGCCTGGACCCGCTGCTCGGCTGGCTGGCGCTCGACGGCTACGGCTTCCATGAAGGTTTCTTCCACTGGCCGCAATCGGTCGAGCGGCAGGAGGTCCCGGCCCGTCTCTCCGGCTATGAGCGGCGGGCGTTCGACCAGGGGCTCGGACGCAGCCTCTGGTTCGTCGAAGGGACGGGCGTGGCGCGCATCGCCCGCCGCATCGCCGCTTTCCCCGCGGAGCGCCGTCCCGACCTGTGGAGCGGGGTCGGCCTCGCCTGCGGCTACGCCGGGGGGCGCGACCGCTCCGCGGTCATGGAGCTGCGGCTCGCCAGCGGGGAGCACGCGCCGGAGCTCGCGCAGGGAGCGGCTTTCGCCGCCGAGGCGCGCGAGCGGGCCGGCATCCCTGTCGCCCATACGGAGCTCGCCAGCCAGGCCCTCTGCGGCATGAGCGCCGAGCGGGCCGCCGCGATCACCCGCGAAGCCGGACAGGACCTGCCGCCGGACGGCGAGGCGCCGGCTTTCGAGGTCTGGCGGCGGCGCATCCAGGCGCGTTTTCAGAAGAGAGGTACCCGTTCATGAAGGGCCAGTCCGGATTCCTGCGCCGCCACGTCGTACGCCTGGTGGCGGTCGCGCTGCTCCTCGCCCTCTATGGCTTCGCGCGGCTGCCGCGGCTGCCCGAGGACGAGCGGCGGCAGCTCGCCTCCCGGTTCGCGTTCACCGCCTTCGCTCTCGCCGAGCTTCCCGAGGGCTCCGGTCCGGAGCGCCGGGCGGTGCGGCCGGTCCATCCGAGCCTGCGCCACATCTCGGCCTGGATCTCCAGCGTCGGAGCCGGCGTGGCGCTCCACGACGTCGACGGCGACGGCCTGGCCAACGACGCCTGTCTGGTCGACACGCGGGTGGACCTCGCCCTGGTGAGCCCGGTGCCGGGGACCGGCGACCGCTATCCGCTGTTCGCCCTCGATCCGTCGCCGCTCTCCTTCGACCGGCGCACCATGGCTCCCATGGGCTGCCTGCCGGGCGACTGGAACGAGGACGGGCGGACCGATCTGCTGGTCTACTACTGGGGCCGGCCGCCGATCGCCTTCCTGCGCCGTCCCGGGACTGGAGACGCCGCCGCGCCGGGCGCCCGCTCCTACCGGCCGGTGGATGTCGCGCCCGCCACTCAGCGCTGGTACACCAACGCCCTGACCAGCGCCGACGTGGACGGCGACGGCCACCTCGACCTGATCGTCGGCAACTACTTCCCGGACGGCGCGCGCATCCTCGACGCGAACGGCACCGGCACCGAGCACATGCACCGATCCATGTCGCGCTCCGAGAACGGCGGCGCCAACCGGCTGCTGCTCTGGAAGCGGGCCGCCGCCGGTCCGGAGCCGGCGGTCGCGTTCGCCGACGTGCCGAATGCTTTCGATCGCCAGACCACCCTCTCCTGGACTCTGGCCGTGGGCGCCGCCGACCTCGACGGCGACCTGCTGCCCGAGATCTATTTCGGCAACGACTTCGGCAACGACCGGCTGCTCCACAACCGGTCGACCCCCGGCCGGCCGCGGCTGGTCGCGGTCCAGGGGATCCGGGGGCTGACGACCCCGACGTCGAAAGTGCTCGGCCGCGACTCCTTCAAGGGGATGGGGATCGACTTCGCGGACCTCAACGGCGACGGCATGCTCGACCTGTACGTCAGCAACATCGCCCAGAACTGGGCGCTGGAGGAGAGCCACTTCGTCTGGGTGAGCAACGGTCCCGCGGCGCGGCTGCGCCAGGGCGTGGCGCCCTATTCGGACGAGAGCGAGCCGCTGGGGATGTCGCGCTCCGGCTGGGGGTGGGACGCGCGGTTCGCCGACTTCGACAACGACGGCGTGCCCGAAGCCACGCAGGCGATCGGCTTCGCGCGCGGCGAGAACAACCGCTGGCCCGAGCTGCACGAGCTGGCCATGGGCAACGACAACAACATGGCGCACCCCGCGGCCTGGCACCACTTCGAGCCGGGCGACGACCTCTCGGGGCACCTGCACAACCCCTTCTTCGTGCGCTCGGCGAGCGGTGTCTACCACGACCTGGCGGCCGAGGTCGGGCTGGGCCACAACCACATCAGCCGCGGCCTCGCCCTCGCCGACGTGGACGGCGACGGCGACCTCGACCTCGCGGTGGCCAACCAGTGGGAGACCTCGCACTTCTACCGCAACGACGCGCCGCGCCCCGGCGCTTCGCTCGGGCTCGACCTCCGCCTGCCCGCGGGGGCAGGCCTGTCGCGCCCGGCGGTGGGGGCCACGGCCACGGTCCACCTGCCGGACGGCGGCACGCGGATGGCGGAGGTGGACGGCGGCAGCGGGCACTCCGGCAAGCGGGCGCCGGCTCTCCACTTCGGCCTCGGGAAGATTGACTCCCGCCGGCCGTTGCGAGTGGACGTGCGCTGGCGCGACGGCCAGGGGCGGGTGCGCGAGAGGACGCTTCATCTGACGCCCGGGCGGCATCGCGTGCTGCTCGAACAGGAACCTCCGGCCTCCCAGCTCGCGCGGCGGGCGGATACGGCAACACCAGCGGGAAAGGCGGGCTGAGCATGGCGGACACGGCTCCCAAGAAAGACATGCGCCTGGCGGCGCTGCGGCGGTTTGCGACCGCCATCACCCTCCTCAACGTGCTGGGCCACACGGTGCTCGGCTTCGAGCAGTCCTGGGCCCACCCGCTGGTCGCCCTGTTCGCGGCCTACTCGACGGAGATCCTGCTGGAGGCGCTGGAGTCCTGGCGCACCGGCCGCCGGCCGCGCTTCCTCGGCGGAGGCACGGCGCCGGTCGACTTCCTGCTCTCGGCGCACATCAGCGGCCTGGCGGTCTCCATGCTGCTCTACTCCAACGAGCGCCTGCTGCCGATCGCCTTCGCCGCGGTCGCGGCCATCACCTCGAAATACCTCTTCCGGGCCGGCGCGAACGGCCACCGGCGGCACTTCTTCAACCCGTCGAACCTCGGGATCACGATGACGCTGCTCGCCTTCCCCTGGGTGGGGATCGCCCAGCCGTACATGTTCACCGAGAACCTCTCGGGCGCGGGCGACTGGATCCTGCCCGGCATCATCGTCTGCACCGGCAGCCTCCTCAACACCCTGTTCACGAAGCGCATCCCGCTGATCCTGGCCTGGCTCGGCGGCTTCGTCCTCCAGGCCACGGTGCGCCACTTCCTCCTCGGCAGCCTGTTCCTGCCGTCGCTCAACCCGATGACCGGCGTGGCCTTCCTGCTCTTCACCTTCTACATGGTGACCGACCCGGCGACCACGCCGTCGACGGTGCGCGGGCAGGTCGGGTTCGGCCTGTCGGTGGCCGCGGCCTATGGGCTGCTGATGTCTCTGCACATCGTGTTCGGGCTGTTCTTCGGACTTTCGCTCGTCTGCGCGGGCCGCGGCGTCCTGCTGTGGGCGAAGGGCTGGCTGGCCAAGGAGTCTCCGATGGAGGTGCCGGTGCCCGCTCTCGTAGAAAGGCCGGGAGTCGAGGCATGAAGCAAGGGATCGCCATCGTCGGGATGGCGTGCCGGTATGCCGGAGCCCGGTCTCCGGCGGAGCTGTGGGAGAACGTCCTGGCGGGACGGCGGGAGTTCCGGCGCATCCCGGCCGAGCGTCTGCGGATCGAAGACTACCTGTCGGACCCCTCCGATCCCGACAGCCTCTACTCCACCGAGGCCGCGGTCCTCGAAGGGTGGGAATTCGACCGCGTGCGCTTCCGCGTGGCGGGCAGCACCTACCGCTCGGCCGACCTCGCCCACTGGCTGGCCCTCGACGTGGCCGCCCAGGCGCTGGCCGACGCCGGCTTCCCGGAGGCCGAAGGGCTGCCGCGCGACGCCGCCGGCGTGCTGCTGGGCAACTCGCTGACCGGCGAGTTCTCGCGCGCCAACCTGATGCGGCTGCGCTGGCCGTACGTGCAGAGGATGCTGGCCGGCTCGCTCCAGCGGGAGGGCTGGGACGGCGAGCGGATCGAGGGATTCCTGCGCGGGCTGGAGGAGGAGTACAAGGCCCCCTTCCCGCCGACCACGGAAGAGTCGCTGGCCGGCGGCCTGTCCAACACGATCGCCGGCCGGATCTGCAACCACTTCGACCTGCACGGCGGCGGCTACACTCTGGACGGGGCCTGCGCCTCCTCGCTGCTGGCGACAGCCAACGCCTGCTCCGCCCTGGCGGCGGGCGACCTCGACGCGGCGCTGGCCGGGGGCGTGGACCTCAGTCTCGACCCGTTCGAGCTGGTCGGCTTCGCCCGCACCGGCGCCCTGGCCGCCGGCGACATGCGGGTCTTCGATGCGCGCGCCACCGGGTTCATCCCCGGCGAGGGGTGCGGCTTCGTGGTCCTGATGCGGGAAGAGCAGGCGGTCCGCCGCGGGTGCCGGATCTACGCCGTGATCCGCGGCTGGGGCATCTCCTCCGACGGCAGCGGCGGGATCAGCCGGCCCGAGCCCGAAGGGCAGAAGCTGGCCCTGCAGCGGGCCTACCGCCGGGCCGGCTTCGGCGCCGGGACCGTCGGCTACTTCGAAGGGCACGGCACGGGCACGGCCGTGGGCGACGCCGCGGAGCTGGAAGCCCTGTCGGGCGTTCTGGAGAAGAAGACGACCCCGCCGCCCATCGGTTCCGTGAAGGCGAACATCGGCCACACCAAGGCCGCCGCCGGGGTGGCCGGCCTGATCAAGGCCGCCCTCGCCGTCCATCACCAGATCCTGCCGCCCAACGCCGGCTGCGAGGAACCGCACCCGATCCTGCGCGAGCGGTCCGCCCTGCGCACCCTGGAGCGCGGCGAGGTCTGGCCGGCCGACGCGCCCCTGCGCGCGGCGGTGAGCGCCATGGGGTTCGGCGGCATCAACTCGCACGTCGTCCTGGAGGGGACGGGGGGAATGAGGCGGCGCGCGGCCTCTCCGCGCGAGCGCGTCCTGCTGTCCTCCGCCCAGGACGCCGAGCTGCTGCTGCTCGCCGCCCCGGACGCGGACGGGCTCGCCGGGCAGGCCGAGCGCCTGCTGACTCTGGCGCCGCGGATCTCGCGTTCGGAGCTGGCCGACCTCGCCGCCGCGCTGCACGCCCGGCTGCAGCCCGGACCCGTGCGGGCCGCCGTGGTCGCCTCCTCGCCGCGGGAGCTCGCGGAGCGGCTGGAGCGGCTGCTCGGCTGGCTGCGGGATGATCCCCGGAAAAGGGAAGCCGCGCGGCTGGAGCCCCGGCACGGCGTCTTCCTGGGAATTGGAGGGCGGGGATCTCAGCCATGGCGCGTCGGCTTCCTCTTCCCCGGCCAGGGGTCGCCGTCCCACCTGGGCCGCGGCGGCGCGCTCACCCGGCGCTTCGAAGCGCTGGACGGCCTGTACGACCTCGCCGGCCTGCCGGCGGACGCCGATCCGGTGGACACGGCCGTGGCGCAGCCGGCGATCCTCGCCCACTCGCTCGCCGGGCTCGCGCTCCTGGAGCGGATCGGGGTCCAGGCGTCCGTGGCGGTGGGCCACAGCCTGGGAGAGATCGCCGCTCTGTGCTGGGCCAGTGCCTTCGATGAAGAGACCGCCGTGCGGCTCGCCGCCGCGCGGGGACAGGCCATGTCGGAGCTGGGCTCGCGCCATGGCGCCATGGCCGGCGTGAGCGCCGGTCCCGGCGCCGTCGAGGAGCTGCTGACCGGCACCGGCGCGGTGATCGCGGCCTTCAACGCTCCCGGCCGGACGGTGATCTCCGGCGAGGCCGCGGAGGTCGAAACCGTGCTCGGCCGCGTCCGGGAGCGCGGGCTCTCCGCGACCCGGCTGCGCGTCTCGCACGCCTTCCACTCCCCCCTGGTGGAGGCGGCGGCCCCGAAGCTCGCCGAGGTCCTGGCCTCCCTGCCGGTGCGCGAGGCCGTCCGCCCGGTCGCCTCGACGGTCACCGGCTCCCTGCTCGGCCGCGGCGAGGACCCGCGCGGCCTGCTGGTCCGGCAGGTGACCGCGCCCGTGCGCTTCGCCGAAGCCCTCGCCGCGGCCCGCGGCCTGGCGGACCTCTGGATCGAGGTCGGACCCGGCCATGCCCTGGCGGACCTGGCGGCCGAATCGCTGGACGCCCCGATCCTCTCCCTCGACGCCGGCGGCCCTTCGCTCGCCGGGGTGCTCAAAGCCGCCGGAGCCGCCTTCGCGACCGGCGTGCCGATCGATACCGCGACCCTCTTCGAAGGGCGCTTCACCCGGCCGTTCGATCCGGACCGGCCGCTGCGGTTTCTGGAGAATCCCTGCGAGGCGGCTCCCGCGGACGCCCTCACCCCCCGGCCCCCTCTCCCGAGGGGAGAGGGGGAGAAGGAACAATTCCCGGCTGTTTCCCCCTCTCCCCTCGGGAGAGGGGGCCAGGGGGTGAGGGCCCTCCTCCGCCACCTCGTCGCCTCCCGCGCCGAGCTGCCGCCGGAGGCGGTGCGCGACGACAGCCGCCTTCTCTCCGATCTGCACCTCAATTCCATCTCCGTCGGTCAGCTCGTGGTCGAGGCGGCGCGCCAGCTCGGGCTCCAGCCTCCCGCGTCGCCGACCGACTACGCTCATGCGACCCTGGCCGAAGTGGCCGAGGCGCTGGAGCGGCAGGCGGCGGCTCCCACGGTTTCCGAGACCCCGGGAGCTCCGGCGGGCGTGGACTCGTGGGTGCGCGCCTTCACCGTCGAGCTGGTCCCGCGCGACCTCCCGCGCCGCCGGCCGGCCTCCGCCAGGCCCGGCGCCTGGCGGGTAGTCGCGCCGGCGGACCATCCGTTGCGCGAAGCGCTCTCCGAGATCCTCACCAATGTCCCGGGCACGGGCCTGGCGCTCTGCCTGCCGCCCGACCTCCGCGAGCCGCCTGTGAGCCTGCTCCTGGAGACGGCGCACGCGGCCCTCCAGTCGCCGCCGGACCGCTTCGTCCTCGTCCAGCAAGGGGGTGGCGGCGGGAGCTTCGCGCGCACGCTCCATCTGGAGATGCCGCACGTCACCACCTGCGTGGTGGACGTCCCCTTCGACGCGCCGGGCGCCGCGGCCTGGGTGGCGGAGGAGGCTTTCGCCGCCCAGGGGCATGCGGAAGCTGTCTACGACTCCGCCGGCCGCCGGCGGGTGCCGGTCCTCCGGCTCCTTCCTCCGGCGGACGGCCCGGGCTCACTTCCCCTGGGGCCGCGGGACGTGCTGCTGGTCACCGGCGGCGGCAAGGGGATCGCGGCCGAGTGCGCGCTCGACCTCGCCCGCGGCGCCGGAGCGCGCCTCGCCCTCCTCGGCCGGTCCTCCCCGGAGAGCGACGCCGAGCTCGCCGCCAACCTGGAGCGGATGCGGCAGGCCGGCGTCTCCCTGACGTACGCCGCGGCCGACGTGACCGACGCCGCGGCGGTGCGGAACGCCGTGGAGCGGATCCAGGCCGAGCTCGGGCCGGTGACCGCCGTGCTCCACGGCGCGGGGATCAACGCTCCGAAGCTGCTGGGCTCGATCGAGCAGGCGGCGTTCGTCCGCACCCTGGCCCCCAAGATCTGCGGCATCGAGAACGTCATGGCCGCCGTCGATCCCGGCCGCCTGCGGCTCCTGGTCACCTTCGGCTCGATCATCGCCCGCACCGGATTGCGCGGCGAGGGCGACTACGCCATCGCCAACGAATGGCTGGCGCTGCTGACCGAGCGCTTCGCGCAGGAGCATCCGGATTGCCGGTGCCTGACCCTGGAGTGGTCGGTCTGGGCCGGAGTGGGCATGGGCGAACGGCTGGGCGTCCTCGAAAGCCTGATCCGCCAGGGGATCGCGCCGATCCCGCCGGACGCCGGCATCGCGGTCCTGCGCGAGCTGCTGTCGCGGCCTCTCCCCTCCTCCTCCGTGGTGGTGACCGGCCGCTTCGGCGATCCGCCGACCCTGGAGGTGGAGCGTCCCGAGCTGCCGCTGCTCCGCTTCCTGGAGAAGCCGCGGGCCTTCTACCCCGGCGTCGAGCTGGTGGCAGACGCCGAAATCTCGGCCGACACGGACCCCTACCTCGCGGATCATGTCTACCGCGGCGAGCCGCTGTTCGCGGCCGTGCTCGGCCTGGAGGCCATGGCCCAGGCCGCCATGGCGCTGACAGGAGCGAAAAACCTCCCGGTCTTCGAAGAGGTCGAGCTGCGGCGCCCCATCGCCGTGCCCCCCGGCCGCTCCGTGACCGTGCGCGTCGCCGCCCTGGTGCGCGAGCCCGGTTGCGTGGAGGTGGTCCTGCGCGAGTCCTCGACCGCCTTCCAGGCCGACTGCTTCCGCGCGGTCTGTCGCTTCGCTCCGGCCAAGGAGCGCCAGGAGGCCCGGCTCCACCTCTCCGCCGAGCCCGAGCCGGCGGGCCTCTCGCTCGATCCCGCGATCGACCTCTACGGCGGCGTCCTCTTCCACAAGGGGCGCTTCCGCCGCCTCCGCTCCTACCGCCGGCTGCGCGCCACCGAGTGCCTGGCCGAGATCGCTCCCGACGGCGCGGTCCCCTGGTTCGGACGGTGGCTGCCGAACGATCTGCTCCTCGGCGACCCGGGCGCGCGGGACGCCGCCATCCATGGCATCCAGGCGTGCATCCCCCATGCGACCCTGCTGCCCACCGGGGTGGACCGGGTGGTCAGCGGCCGGATCGAGAACAACGCTGCGCTGACCTTCGCGGCCCGCGAGCGCTCCCGCAACGGCGACGACTTCGTCTACGACGTGGAGATCCTCGGGCCGGACGGCGAGGTCCGCGAGCGGTGGGAGGGGCTGAGGCTGCGCGCCATCGACCGGGTCTCTCCGCCGCCATCCTGGCGCGCCGGCCTGCTCGCCACGCACGTCGAGCGCCGGCTGCAGGAGATCCTGCCGGGCTCCGGGCTCCGCGTGGCCCTGGAGGCGGGCGGCGACAGCGGCCCCACCGTATCCCGATTGCTCGGTGGGAACGGCGCTCTCCGCCACCGCCCCGACGGCAAGCCCGAGGCGCGGGTCTCGGTGTCGCACGCCGGCGGGCTCGTCTTCGCCGTCACCGGAGAGGGGAGGATCGGCTGCGACCTGGAGCCGGTTGCCGCCCGTCCCGAGCAGGTCTGGCGCGACCTGCTCGGCGAGGAGCGCTTCCACCTCGCCGAGCTGATCGCCGGCGAGCGCGGCGAGGACCGCGACGCCGCGGCGACCCGGGTCTGGGCCGCGACCGAAGGGCTCAAGAAGGCCGGAGCGCCGCACGGAGCCCCGCTTCTCCTGGAATCCCTGGAGGCGCCTGAAGGCGAGGGCAGAGGGGACGGCTGGCTGCTCCTCCGCTCCGGCCGGCTGCGGATCGGCAGCCTCCTCGCTCCCGTGCGCGAGCTGGGCGGTCCCGCCGCCCTGGCCGTCGTCCTGGAGACTGCGGAGACCGGGCTTGCGGGCCTTTGAATACCGGCACGTGGTTGGGTTCGAAGAGACGAACCTGGTCGGCAACGTCTACTATGTGAACCACCTGCGCTGGCAGGGCAGGTGCCGCGAGATGTTCCTGCGCGAGCACGCTCCGGAGGTCCTGGAGGAGCTGGCGAACGGCCTGGCGCTGGCCACGGTCCGCTGCTCCTGCGACTACCTGGCCGAGCTGGAGGCCTTCGACTCCATCGTGATCCGCATGCGCCTGGGGGAGGCCGTCCAGAACCGGCTGACCATGCTCTTCGAGTACTGGCGCGAGAAGGACGGCCGGGAAGAGCTGGTCGCCCGCGGCGAGCAGCAGATCGCCTGCATGCGCCGGGAGGGAACGCGGACCGTGCCCACCCCGATCCCTCCCGCGCTGCGCGAAGCGCTCCGCCCCTATGAGCCCTCACCTCCGGCCCCTCTCCCGCGAGCGGGAGAGGGGTGAAGCTCCACAGAAGAGCCCACGGGATCGGGAGAGGCTTCCTGCCTTTCTGAGGCGTTTCTCCCCTCTCCCTCCGGGCGAGGGGCCGGGGGTGAGGGCCTCCGGCGCAGGAGCCGCCGCCTGCGCCTCGCCCCCTCGCGGGTCCGCGGGGGCTCCCCCCGCTCCTCCTTGAGCCGCACGATCTCGCGGGCGATCTCGGAGTTCACCTCACCCCCCATCAGCAGCGCGAAGGCGCTGAAGTAGAACCAGACCAGCATCAGGATCACCGCGCCGAGAGACCCGTAGGCGGTGCTGTAGGTGTGGAAATAGAACAGGTAGAGGCGCAGACCGTAGGAGACGCCGAGGAAGAGGACCACGGCCGTGACCGCTCCGGGCGTCCCCCATTGACGGTTCGGGGTGTCTCCCAGATTCGGCGCGTAGTTGTAGACCATCTCGAAGGAGATCAGAAGGAACACGATCACCAGCGGCCAGCGCAGGAAGTTCCAGAACAGCACCAGGACCGGGCCGATCGCGAACCTCTGCGTCAGCTTCTCGGCGATCACCCCGCCGTAGAAGATCAGCACCAGCGCGCAAAGGATGAGGGCGGCGAAGGCCACGGTGAGCACGACCGCGACGATCCGCCGCCTCCACCAGCGCCGGGTCTCCTTGAGGCCGCAGGCGGTGTTGAGGGTGCGCGAGACCGCGATCATGCCGTTCGAGGCGATCCAGATCGCCAGGAACAGGCTGAGGTAGAGCTTGAACCCGCTGCGCGCCACCGTGACCTCGTTCAAGGTGTTGGTGAGCAGAGCCGTGATCTCGTCGCTCGGGGAGATGCGGGCGATGTACCAGAAGAGGTTCCAGCGCAGGCCCGCGCTCGCGCCGGCCAGATAGCCCAGCAGGGTGGTGAGGAACAGCAGCAAGGGAAAGATGGAGAACAGGAAGAAGTAGGCCAGCTCGGCGCACCGGCCCAGCACCTCGTCCTCCCACACTTGCCGCAGGAGCCGCATCCCGAATTCCCGCCAGGTCAGGCCGGCGCGCGTCCAGAGTGAAGTCATCCGTCCGTCATTCCCTCCCGGTTCAGCCTATCAGCCCCGTTGTTTTCAAGATCGACAACGCGCTCCCCCTTCCGTCTGCTAGCATCCCCTCGCTGCAAAAGCCCGGCCGAAACGGGCTCCCCTGACGAGGACGCGATGACCCGCGAAAAAGCCCAGGAGCGGATCGCCAAGCTGCGCGCCGAGATCCGCCACCACGATTATCTCTATTACGTCAAGGACGCGCCGGAAGTCTCCGACGAGGCCTACGACAAGCTCTTCCGCGAGCTGGTGGCCCTGGAGGAGCAGTTCCCCGACCTGATCGCCGACGACTCCCCCACCCAGCGGGTCGCGGGCCAGCCGCTGGACAGCTTCCCCACCATCGAGCACGCGGCTCCGATGCTCTCCCTCGACTCCGACCAGTCCGAGGCGTCGCTGCGCCGCTTCGACGAGCGGCTGCGCAAGGGGCTGGGCGCGGATTTCGACGTCGAGTACGTCCTGGAGCCCAAGCTCGACGGCGCCTCGGTCGAGCTGGTCTACCAGGACGGCGCCCTGCTCCAAGCCTCGACGCGCGGCGACGGCCGGCGCGGCGAAGGGATCACGGCCAACGTCCGCACCATCGCGAGCGTGCCGCTGCGCCTGCGCCACGACGAGCGGCCGGTCCCCCCCTTCCTCTCCATCCGCGGCGAGGTCGTCATGCACGTCAAGGACTTCGACCGGCTCAACGAGCGGCTGATGGCCGAGGGCAAGGAGCCGTTCGCCAACCCGCGCAACGCCGCCGCAGGAGCCCTGCGCCAGCTCGACCCCCAGCTCACCGCCTCGCGGCCGCTCTACCTCTACGCCTACGACATCCTGGCCTCGGAGGAGCTGGACCTCGCGACCCAGTGGGAGGTGCTGAGAGCGCTCCGCGACTGGGGGCTCAAGGTCAACGAGCTGGTGAAGCGCGCCAAGGCGGTCGACGACATCCTCGCCTATCACAGGAAGCTGGAGGAGGGGCGGGACGACCTCGGCTACGAGATCGACGGCATCGTCATCAAGCTGAACGACCTCGCCGCCCGCGAGACGCTCGGCTGGACCTCCCGCCATCCGCGCTGGGCCTTCGCCTTCAAGTTCCCGCCGCGCAAGGAGGTCACCCGCATCCTCTCGATCCTGCCGAGCGTCGGCCGCACCGGCGTGGTCACCCCGGTCGCCATCATGCTGCCGGTGGAGATCGGCGGCGTGACCGTCTCCCGCGCCACCCTGCACAACCGCGAGGAGGTGGCGCGCAAGGACGTCCGCGAAGGGGACCGCGTACGGGTCCAGCGCGCCGGCGACGTCATCCCCCAGGTGATCGAGCGGATCGAGGAGCCGGACCGGGAACGGGCCCCGGAATGGCGGATGCCGGAGGCGTGCCCCTCCTGCGGCACCCCGCTGACCGAGCGCGGGCCTTTCACCGTCTGCCCGAACAGCTTCGAGTGCCCGGCCCAGCTCGCCGGCCGCATCGTCCACTTCGCCTCGCGCAACGCCCTGGACATCGAGGGGCTGGGCGACGAGACCGCCAAGCTCTTCATCGCCGAGGGGTTGGTGAAGCAGCTCCCGGACCTGTTCGACCTCAAGGCCGAGCAGCTCGTGCACCTGGAGGGGTTCGCCGAGAAGTCGTCCCAGAAGCTGGTCGACGCGCTGCGCAAAGCCTCCAAGGTCGAGCTCCCCCGCCTCCTCTACGGCCTGGGCATCCCCGAGGTGGGAGTCGCGGTGGCGCGCGACCTCGCCCGGCATTTCGGCGCCTTCGCCCGGCTCCGCGCCGCGGACGAGGCCGCCCTCCAGGAGGTCTCCGGAGTCGGCCCGCGCATGGCCGAGGCGATCACCGAGTTCTTCCGCGAGCCCAGCAATGCCGCCATCCTCGACGAGCTGCTCTCCAAGCTGGAGATCGCCGAGACCCCCGCATCCAAGGCCGCCGCCGCGTCCGTACAACCGTTGGCGGGCAAGAAGATCGTCTTCACGGGCGGTCTCTCCCGCCTCTCCCGCCGCGAGGCCCAGGAGCTGGTCGAGTCCCTGGGCGCCCGCGCCACCGGCTCGGTCAGCAAGTCGACCGACTGGGTGGTGATCGGCGAGGACGCCGGCTCCAAGGCCGACGACGCCCGCAAGCTGGGAGTCGCCACCCTGGATGAAAACGGCCTCCTCGATCTGTTACGAGAGAACGGCATAGACGTGGATCGCAGGAAAGGGGAAACATCGTGAAATCAAAAGCTTGGATCGCGGCGCTGACGCTCGTCGCCCTGACGGCGTGCAACGGGTTCGCGACCGACGTGTCCCTGAGCATGAACGACGGCGAGGCTGCTCCGGCCGCCCAGCAGAAGGCGGCGAACGTGGAGCGGAAAGGAGCGCATGTGACCCAGAAGACCGGGATCGAGAAGATCCAGAAGACCGATGCCGAGTGGAAGAAGATCCTCACTCCCGAGCAGTACCACGTGCTGCGCCAGAAGGGGACGGAGCGGGCGTGGAGCGGCGAGTACGTCGACAACCACGAGAAGGGGGTCTACGTCTGCGCCGCCTGCGGCCTCGAGCTGTTCCGCTCGGACGCGAAGTTCGAGTCCGGCACCGGCTGGCCGAGCTTCTACGAGCCGATCGACGAGACCCACATCGGCACCGAGACCGACCGCTCCTTCTTCACGACGCGCACCGAGGTCCACTGCGCCCGCTGCGGCGGCCACCTCGGCCACGTCTTCCCGGACGGCCCGCGGCCGACCGGCCTGCGCTACTGCATGAACTCGGTGTCCCTGAAGTTCAAGAAGGCCGAGTAGCCCTCACTCCTACCCCCTCTCCTCCCGGCTTCGGCTGGCCCCAGGAGAGGGGGGAAGATGTCGTAAACTGGAGCCATGGCCCAAGCCATGAAACGCGACGAGGTGATCGGCTTCCTTTCCTCACATCGGCAGGAGTTGGAGGAGCGCTTTGGCGTCCGCTCCCTCTCTCTCTTCGGATCCATGGCCCGGGACGAAGCCGGACCGGAAAGTGACGTGGATGTCCTAGTCGAATTCCGCGAAACACCGGGATTGGCCGACTATATGCGCCTCAAGTTCTGGCTCGAAGACAAACTGGGACGGCCGGTGGACCTCGTGATGAAAAGAGCGCTGAAGTCTTGGGCGAAGCCTGTGGTCGAGGCCGAGGCGATTCGTGTCGCGTAGCTGGGAGCTGTTCCTCCGCGACATGCTGGAGGCGGCCCGGAAGGTCATTCGCTATACCGGCGACCGACAGGTTGAGGCCTTCGTCGCGGATGAGATGGCCTACGATGCCACGGTGCGTAATCTGGAAATCCTCGGTGAGGCAGCGAAGAAGATTCCCGAGGAGATCCGGGAGCGCTACCCTGAAATGGACTGGCGAGGCGTCGCAGGTCTACGGGACATTCTGGCGCATGCCTACTTCGCTCTCGACGATGCCACCCTGTGGAAGATCGTTCGAACTGACGTCCCCGAGCTTCTAGACCTGCTAGAGAGAATCGAGCGCGAGCTGCCGTAACCGGCGGTGGGCTTACTTCGCCTCCTCCCCCCGCGCCTCCCGCGCCGCCGCTGCCAACGTCTCCATCTCGGGCAGCTCGCGTCCCTTCACCGACGGCCAGTCGACGCGGCGGAGGGCCATCTCCGCCTCCAGCTTCTCCCAGAGGTCGCGGTTGAGGACCGGGTTGCCTTCCTGGGTCTTCCAGCCGCGGCGCTTCCAGCTCACGAGCCAGCTCGTCGCGCCGTTCCTCAGGTAGTCCGAGGCGGTGTGGACCGCGACCGAGATCCCCCGCGGCAGCGAGCGCAGCGCCTCGATCGCGCTGATCAGGTCCACCTGGTTCGGCGAGACCCCTGCGCAGCGTCCTGACAGGACTTTCTCCTCGCCCGCGTAGCGGACCAGCGCCGCCCACCCTCCCTTGCGGCCGGCGCAGGAGATGCGGAGGAAGACCTCGGCGTCAGGGACGCCGGCCGCGGCCGGTCCTGGCGCGGCTGCCGCGGGACCCCGCTGCTCCCGGATCGCCAGGGTGGCGAGCTCGTCCGCCCGCTCGTTCCAGCGGTCTCCGGCATGCCCTTTGACCCAGTCCCAGCGGATCTCGTGACGGCCGATCAGCTCCGACAGGCGGCGCCAGAGGTCCTCGTTCTGCAACTCGCCTTCCTTGCGCCGCCAGCCGCGCGCGATCCAGCCGGGGAGCCACTGCGTGATCCCCTTCCTCAGATACTGGGAATCGGTGAGCATGCGCACCCGGCAGGGCTGCTTCAGCGTCTCCAGGGCGCGGATCGCGGCCGTCAGCTCCATCCGGTTGTTGGTGGTCCGCGGCTCGCCGCCCTTGAGCTCCTTGGTCTTGCCGCTCGCATCGTCGATCAGGATGGCGGCCCACCCCCCGGTGCCGGGGTTCGGGTCGGCGCCGCCGTCCGTGTAGATGGTGACCTGCGGCAGGGCTGCGGAGGCGGACGTGGGCGCATTCATGGCGGTGGATGGTATCTCATGGCACATCTCTTGCGGTTGATTTTTGATCCGCGAAGCCTCGGTCGTTTCTTGAAAATCACCGGAGGTCTATCACTCTCAGTAATACTTTCCAAAGGAGGTCCAACCGTGCGAGAAGCCGCAACCCTGGAATCCCATCAGAGCACGGGGTTTTCCGAAGAAGTCCCTCACAACCCTCTCCTCGCGGGGCGCCTGGCCGCCGTGGTCGGCGGCGCCGCGCTGGTCGCTTTCGCGGCGCGGGACCGCTCCTGGCGGTCGCTCGGCCTCGCCCTGGCCGGAGCCCCTCTGGTCTATCGCGGCGCGACCGGCCACTGGCCCATGGGGCAGGCGCGCGGCGAACGCCTTGCCGAGCACGAGCCTTCCATCCTCGAGACGAGCGTCACGGTCAACCGGCCGCGCCGCGAGGTCTACGAGTTCTGGCACAAGCTGGAAAACCTGCCGCGGTTCATGCGGCACCTGGAATCCGTGGAAGAGAGAGGCGACGGCATCTCCCATTGGGTGGCCAAGAGCCCGTTGGGGCTGCACGCCGAGTGGGACGCCGAGATCGTCGAGGATATCGAGGGGGAGATCCTCTCCTGGCGCTCCCTCCCGGGCTCGCAGGTCCACAACGCCGGCTCCGTCCTCTTCGAAGACGCTCCTGGAGGGCGCGGCACCGTGGTCCGGGTGACCATGGAGGTGAGCCCGGCGGGCCCGGCGGGCAAGGGTCTCGGCCGCACGCTCGGCAAGGTGCTCCGACCGGTCACCTCGCGGCAAGTCCATGAAGACCTCCGCCGGTTCAAGAGCCTCATCGAGGCCGGCGAAATTCCGACCACCAAGGGACAGCCCGCGGGCAAGCGGTCCGCGATCAATCCCCACAACCCGTTCTGAGCACCGGAGGAGGTCTCCCATGCGAGCAGTCTGTTGGAATGGTAAGAATGACGTGCGGGTCGAGACCGTCCCCGACCCGCAGATCCTCAACCCCCGCGACGCCATCCTCAAGATCACGCTGACGGCGATCTGCGGCTCCGATCTCCACCTCTACAACGGCTTCATCCCGACCATGAAACAGGGCGACATCCTCGGCCACGAGTTCATGGGCGAGGTGGTCGAAGTCGGGTCGGGGGTCAACAACCTGAAGATCGGCGACCGCGTGGTCGTCCCCTTCGCCATCGCCTGCGGCCACTGCTTCTTCTGCGAGCAGCAGCTCTGGTCTCTGTGCGACAACTCGAACCCCAACGCGATCCTTGCCGAGAAGGCGTACGGCTACTCGCCGGCCGGGCTCTTCGGCTATTCGCACCTGACGGGCGGGTACGCCGGCGGACAGGCCCAGTACGTGCGCGTGCCCTACGCCGACGTCGGGCACGTCAAGATCCCGGACGGGATCCCGGACGAGAAGGTGCTCTTCCTCAGCGACATCTTCCCCACCGGCTACATGGCGGCGGAGAACTGCGACATCAAGCCGGGCGACACGGTGGCGGTCTGGGGGTGCGGCCCCGTGGCCCAGTTCGCCATCCAGAGCGCCTGGATGCTGGGAGCGGGGCGGGTCATCGCCATCGACCGTATCCCGGAACGGCTGCTCCTCGCCGAGACCTGGGGACGCGCCGAGGTGATCGACTACGAGCAGGTGGACAGCGTGGTCGACACCCTGAAGGAGATGACCGGCGGACGCGGCCCCGACGCCTGCATCGACGCCGTCGGCCTGGAGGCGCACGGCACTACGCTCGACGCCTTCTACGACCGCGCCAAGCAGAGCGTGAGGATGGAGACCGACCGGCCGCACGCGCTGCGCCAGGCGATCCAGGCCTGCCGCAAGGGGGGGACGCTGTCCATCCCGGGCGTCTACGGCGGACTGATCGACAAGGTCCCCTTCGGCGCCGCCTTCAACAAGGGGCTGACCTTCAAGATGGGGCAGACGCACATGCACCGCTACCTGCGTCCGCTCCTCGAGCGCGTCCTGAACGGGGAGATCGATCTGTCGCGGGTGATCACCCACCAGCTCACGCTGGACGACGCGCCCTGGGCCTACGAGACCTTCAAGGACAAGCAGGACAGTTGCATCAAAGTCGTCATGAACCCGCACGCCAACGGCAACGGGTATCACCGCGGCAACGGACACCACCGTGGCAACGGCGCCGAAAGCCACGAGGACACCGTATGAGAGAGGCCAGCCAGATTCCGCGGTTGACGGCCGCTCTGGCCGCCGGCCTGGCAGGGTTGGGGATGCTGGCCGCCGCGCGGGCGATCCGCCGGCGGCCGGCGATCGACTTCGAGGACCGCGTGGCGCTGATCACCGGCGGCTCGCGCGGCCTGGGCCTGCTCATGGCGCGCGAGCTGGCGCACCGGGGGGCGCGTCTGTCCATCGTGGCGCGCGACCCGGACGAGCTCGACCTCGCCCGCCGCGAGCTGACGGCGGTCAGCCATCACCGGGTGCTGGCGCTGCCGTGCGACGTGGGCGAACGCGAAGAGGCGGAGTGGGCGGTCCGCGCGACCGTCGAGCGCTTCGGCCGCCTCGACATCCTGATCAACAATGCGGGCATCATCCAGGTAGGGCCGATCGAGCACATGGGGCTCGACGACTTCGAGGACGCCATGAAGGTCCACTTCTGGGGTCCGCTCTACTTCATCCAGGCGGCTCTCCCTCACTTCCGGCGGCACGGCGAGGGGAGGATCGTCAACATCTCCTCCATCGGCGGCAAGATCGCGGTGCCTCACATGGCGCCCTACTCCGCCAGCAAGTTCGCGCTCGTCGGGCTGTCGAACGCCTTGCAGGCCGAGCTCGCCGGCGAAGGGATCTACGTCACCACCGTCTGCCCCGGTCTGATGCGCACCGGCGGCCACGTCAACGCGCTCTTCAAGGGGCGGCGCGACGAGGAGCTCGCCTGGTTCGCCGTGTCCGACGCGCTGCCAGTGGCATCGATCAGCGGCCGGCGGGCCGCCCGGCGGATCATCGAGGCCTGCAAGCATGGAGAGCCGCACCTCATCCTCACCCCGCAGGCCCGCCTGGCCGCCGCCACGGCGGCCCTGATGCCCTGCGTGACCGCCCGCGGCCTGGAGCTGGTGAACCGGCTCCTGCCCCGGCCCTCCGACGACGGCGACGAGGCCCAGCCCGGCTGGCGACACACCTCGCGCTGGGTCCCCTCGCTGCTCACCCGCCTGTCTGACGAAGCCGCCGTGGAGAACAACGAGCTGCGAGGCGCGGCCGTGGCGGAGTACGGCAAGAACGGAAAACCCGCGCCCGCCTGACCCCGTTGTTCTGAGCTTCTTCTCTCTTCCCTGCTCCCCTCCCGCACCGCGGGGGAGGGGCCAGGGGAGGGGGCTACTGCGTCGAATACGTGATCTCGTCGCCTACGTTCGACGAGTCTGAATTGCCCGGAAAGAGGCCCAGATCGACGGTGATCTCAGTCGCCGCCTGGGGTACGGTCAGCGAGAACGAGACGTCCGCTTCGCCGCGGTGACCGGAGATCCGCGTCTCCGGGAGGAGCGGGTTGGTGAGGATGATGCCCGGACCGGAGGGGCTCGAGCTGAAGGCGAAGGCCGCGACGCTGCCGGTCGTCGTCTGCGCCATCTCGTAGCGCACCCGGACCCGGAAGCTCACGACGCTCCCGCGGCGCAGAGCGGTCCCCTCGGACGGTTCGGCGCGGATGATCACCAGGCTGTCTGCGGTTGGCAACGGCTCGGTGGGCGAGCTCCCTCCGTCATCTCCGCCTCCGCACCCGAGCACCAGCAGAAAGACGCACACAGCGACGGCCTGCAAGGGACGCCGGATTTCCATGGCTCCTCCTCCTGTAGGCCCTATTGTAAACCGGCCTTGACGCCTGGGGCTTTCGACCTGTAGGTTGAATCCTGCAAATCGGTAGATCGATCCACGGGAGACTCAGTGGCGAAGCACTACAAGAAGCTCCGTCTCGGACCTCAACTGTTCCGCGAGTCCGCGGACCCGGCCTTCTTCGACCAGACCCACGTGATCTTCGGCGGGACCGGAGCCGTGGGAGGCGCGACCGCCATCCAGATGATCAGCCTCTTCGAGGAGGCGGCCGGCTGGCGCGGGGAGACCCGCGGCGAGCGCTCTCCCCGGATCGTGATCACCGGCCGCTCGAAGCCCGAGATCCGGCTGTTCACCCATCTCCTGTTCGACATCCAGATGCGCGACCACGGCCGCTATCCCGAGACCCTCGAGGGGGTCGGCTACCGCACGGCCGGCGGCGTCGTGGTGGAGCTGACGATCCTGGCCGTGGACCCGTCCCTGCAGGGGCTCGAAGACTTCGCCCAGAAGGACGAGGGCTCGCGCCGCGAGGCGATCCGCGGCTTCCTGGAGCATGGCGGCCTCGACCTCGACAGCCCGGCCGAGGACAAAGCCCGTTTCCTGGAACAGAGCCTTCGGGAGCGGGTCGGCCGCCCCTTCGCCGACTTCCTCGAACGCTACGTCCGGGACCGCGGCCTGCCGGGCGGCCCGCCTGATGGAAGATTCCGCTTCCGCTCCGTGGTGGTCAGCATCCCGCTCGCCAGCCTCGCGGCCTACAAGCTCACCGACCTCGAAGAAGCGGCCCCCCTGCTCGGCGTCGAGCGCGGCAGCGACCGCCTCCAGGGGCTGAAAGACACCTATCTGCAGGCCATTCGGGACGACTTGGCGAACGTCAAGGAGAGGCTGGCCGACGAGGTGCTCGCGGCGCACACGACCGCGGTGGGCGGCATGTATGACGAGGAGACGGACGGCGGCGCGCGCGCCATCCGTCTCGGCTTCGCGCACAGCGCCCTGGACGAGAAGCTGCGCGACAAGCAGACCTTCGCCGAGCGCCTGGCGCAGCTCTACTCCGAGCGGCACATCAAGATGCTGATCACCGCCGCCGCGATCGGCGTCGACGCCGTGCTGGTGCGCGAGAGCCCGCCGATGAACGGCGCCATCCGGCGCCTGCTCGCCAAGGCCGCCGCGGACGGCCACCGCGTGCTCCCCGAGGCCGACCCGGGATCCCGGATGCGGATCTACCCTCCGGTGGACCTCGACCTCCTCGCCGAGGAGGCCGCGCCGGTCTCCTTCGAGCACGGCCGTCCCCTGGTGCTCGACTTCGTGCTCAAGAGCGGCGAGAACGGCTTCTTCACGGTCTCCAACACCGACGCCCTCTACCGCGTGATGCGGGTCACCTCCAGCAGCGAGCTCGGGCTCCTCTTGGCGCGCACCGCGGTGTTCGGCGACGACCGGCACTGCCCCTCGTTCGTCGACAGCGTCTGCTACTACACGGAGACCGACAACAGCCGGCAGGTGTTCGACCTGCTGAGCCAGCCGCAGCTCCGGCGCAACCAGCTCTCCGGGCTGCAGCCTAAGGCGCTCCAGGACCTGGGCTCGGCCAAGCACCAGGCCGAGCTCCACACCCTTGGCCTGCTGATCCTCCTGCACCGGCTGAAGACGCTCGACTTGGAGGCGATCCGCCCCCACGTCGACCTGGGCACCTTCCATCCCAACGAGTACTTCGAGACCCACTCGCGCGTGCTGACCCTGGAGAACGTCATGAGCTGGCGCGCCGAGGCGCTGGCGCGCGACCTCCGCCTTCTGGTGGCCGCCCGCGGAGAAGAGGACCTCGATCCGCTCAAGCACTTCTTCCAGGCCGATCCCGACCGGCAGGAGGCGGCGCACCGGGTGCTGCACGCGGTCCTCCACGCCGTCTGGGCGGTGCCGTCGATCGGCACGCCGGTCGTCTACGAGGACAGGGAAGGGAGGCGGCGGGTGGTGGCGGGCTACTACGCGGCCGCGATCGACAAGGTGGTGACCCACCGGGACCGCTTCGCCGCCTATCTGCGGGAGCGGTTCGCGGCCGCCGGGGGCGGGGACGAGGCGGCCTTCGAGCGCTTGGTCGAGTTCCACATCGCCAACAACGGCTTCGCCGACCTGCGCCCGGTGGCGGTGCTCAACACCGCCCGCTCCGACCGGGAGGACCTCGCCGGCAAGGTGCAGGTCTTCCGCGATCCGGAGTCGTTCGTCGAGGCCCTCAAGCACCTGGAGCCCTACAGCTACTTCACAACCAGCGGCCTCATCGCCCTGCTGGTCCGCCTGCGCGGCCTCGGCAAGCTCGCCCACCAGCTCGACTCGCGGATCGGCACGGCCAACGAGTTCCGCGCCCATATCCCCCACGACGACCGCGGCCGGCCGCTGCTCATCCCCGGCATCGTGGAAGCGTTCCGCATGGTCTCCGAAGGGCTGGAGAAGAACACCGGCTCCGAACGGCTGGACGGCCGGTGGGGGTATTATGTATAGGCGACTTCAATTCGATGAGAAGGGAGCGCTATGTCGAAAAAACTTAGCACCGTTGAAGTGGTATTACTCATCCTTACATTAACCCTTGGTTCGTTATCCTATGCCCTTGACGATAAGCTGAGCCGCGCCTTATTCGGAGCTGCTCTAGTCATAGATCTATTTACCTTGACGCGCAGAATTCAAACGGCCTTGGAAAACCAAGCAACCCATGAATACTTAGCCACAGGTCCAGGTATATGGGACCGCGCGATCGAATTAGTAAATGAGGCGAATAACAACTGCGGCCTAATAGGAACCACCTCGAACCTGAATGACCCTGCCTTTGAGAGAACTATCCTAAATAGAATGGCCACTGTAGATTTCATCTATACAAGGATAATGTGTTACCCGCCAGAGACCCAAGAACAAACTCATCAATTTCCGTCAATCGACGAAATCAAGGGAAACTCTAGAGAGGAACGTCTCCGCTCTTACCTAGACTGGTATGCAAAATTCTATAAGAGGGTGTTTGGAAAGTGTCGGAAGACGTGCTAAAGTTCGTCTATGGGATACCCCAGCGACCTCAAGCGACACGGAATGGCGCATCCTTCGGAGCCTTCTTCCGGCCGCCAAGCCAGGAGGCAGGCCCCGAACC
>DASVEF010000346.1:0-9463 GCA_036380715.1 Thermoanaerobaculia bacterium
ATCACCCCTAATCGGTGTCTAGCTCTATGACGGCTGGAGAGGCTGGGCGCGCAAACGGCGCAGCCAGGCTCCAGCAGGCAAAGAGCCCGATGACTTTAGGGGCCTCTTCGCGGCGCACCTACGCGGAAACGGAACTGGGAGATGTCCACCTGTTCATGGCGGTCCCTGCAGGCCTCGCCATGCTGGTCGGCCAACTTATGAACACTTTGGGAACGGTCCAGCCGTACGAATGCGTCGGACCGAGAGCGACTGGAAAATACTGTCCCGCAGCCCGCCTCTACCCGAACCAGTAGAGCATCAGGGCCGGGCGACCTCAGTCGCACGCTCTTTGACAATCGAAGTACCCAGGACGGAGCCGTCCCAGATCCGTATGGTGGGCTTTCAGCGGCTCTGCCTGGGTTTGTCTGAATTGCCCAGGTGAGTACGGTGGGATTGCGACTCGTTGACCACGGTGTACCCGCAGATCTGGTTCATGAAGGAGCGTCCGAATACCAGGACGGGCTGATGGGAACGGGTGCTTCGATCGCGTCGGGGACCTTCTCATCGAGTTGGAGGACATAAGACTGACGCTCCAACAAACTGCCGGGGAATGGTGTCTTGACTCTCAGAAGGGTCCTGTAGGTGCGGGCCCCTCTTGTCAGCGTTCGCCGTGATGTAGAATTGGCGAAAGCCTGAGTTTGAGGTGGACGGCCCTGAACCCTTCGAGGGCAGTGGTCTGCCCTCTGTTGCCACGCGGCAAGGACGGAGGAGCATGGAGAAAGAGGTCTTCGAGGTCGAGATCGTCACGCCTTGCTTCCTGGGAGGTTCGGCTGGGATCGGCGGCATGCGGGCGGCGGAATGGCGGGGGGCTTCGATCCGGGGTGAGCTTCGCTGGTGGTTCCGGGCGGTGGCGGGCGCGCTGATGAGCCTGGAGGAGGTCCGCGCCCGGGAGCAGGCGATCTTCGGCGGCACGGACCAGCGCTCGCTCCTGCGGGTGCGACCATTGAACAGGGTGGCCCCTGTCACGGCCGATTGGGAGGTGAGGAAGAGCGCACGCGAGCTGGCGGGCCTGTGCGGAGATCCCGCCTCGGAAGAACGCCTTCGCCTCGTCGGAACGAGGGGTGAGATTCTCTCGAATCCGATCCATTACCTGGGATTCGGTCCGGTCGACAAAGGGAAGATCCAGCGGTGGTACCTGCCTCCTGGAGCGCGAGTGCGCTTCCAACTGCAATGGATGGGCAACGTGGAGAAGGATCTCCGCGAGCTCTTCGCACGCTCGTTCTGGGCCTGGCTCTATCTCGGCGGGATCGGCGCGCGGAGCCGCAAGGGATTTGGCTCGCTTCAGTGGATAGACGAGGACGGTCCGGCAGACCGCGCCGCCTTCGTGGAGCAGATCCGCTCGAAGATCCCTCCAGAAAACGGGGAGGCGGTGCTCCCGGAGTGGACCTGTTTTTCTTCCCATTCCCGGATCTTCATCGGCCAGGGCATGGGCTCATGGCAGGAGGCGATGACGAACCTTGGCGCCTGGCTGATCTGCTTCCGGCGGCGCTATGGTTATCCGCAAGACGGCCGCACTATCGCCGGCCGCCCCGTGGCAGGGCGCGATTACGAATGGGCCGCTCCGAAAGGCAGGCGGCCGCGAGGCGGCATTCCCGACAAGACAGCCTTCGGGCTTCCGCTTCCCTTCAAGAGGAAATACAAGGATACAGGACGGGAAGCGGGAGAGACCGTGGTGTGGAATTCGCCGGATGGAGACGCCCGCCGGGCTTCGCCTCTCCTGCTGCACGTGGCCCACATCGGCAACTCGTACATCCCGGTTCTGACCTATCTTCCCGCCCGCTTCCTGCCGGAGGTCGGCCGCCCCGTGTTCGAGGGACATCCTGACGATTCGCCGGAGTGGGAGCGCGTCGACGTCGTCACCCATTTCCTCGAAGAGCTTTCGACTCGAGGCAGGATCGAGGAGATCCGCCGATGAAGCGCGAGACGGCTCTTCTCACGTTCGGGATCGGACCGGTCCATACCTTCATCGCTCAGGCGCGCAGGGTGGCGGACGTGTGGGCGGGGAGCTATCTCCTTTCCCATCTGGTGAGACAGGCCATCAGCGTGCTGCGCCGCGATCTCGGCGGCGAGATGGTGTTTCCGTTCATCGAAGGAGAGCTCATTCCCGACGGCGTTCCGAACCGGTTCGTGTGCCGGGTGCCGGCGGACCGCGCGACAGAGATCGCTCTCGCCATGCAAGCCAACATCGAAGGGGCCTGGGACACGATGGTGGTGGAGACGGTCAGGACCCTGGAAAAGTACTCCCTGCGTCCGGCGGCAGACCTTTGGATTCCTTCCAGGACCCCCGGGGGCTTGCGGCAGACCGATCGATTGCTCCAGTTTTCCTGGTCCTGGGTATCTGAGAAGGAAGGTTATGCCCGGGCCTCCGCGGAAGGGGCTCGCCGGTTCACCGCGGCCCGGCTGTTCCGGCCGTTTCCGCAGGCGGCCGAGCACGGCGAAAAGTGCGCGATCTGCGGCGAGCGGACGGCGCTTCCGGACGGCGACCGAGGCAGGGTGCGGGAGAGTTGGGAAAAGGCGGAGGAGCGGGCGAAGGCGGACCAGGGCGCGGACCTGGAGCGGTTTCTCCGTTTTGATCAGGGGCGGCTCTGCCTGGTCTGCGCGACGAAACGGTTTTTCACCTACCACGAGGAACGCCGCCGATCCAGCTTCAAGGCATTCGATCGTTTCCAGCCGAGCGACGAAGCGCCCTATTTCGCTCTGGTCAAGATGGACGGCGACCGTATGGGAGGGATCCTCGGGCTAGGGCCGGACCTCGTGACCGGTGGCGATCTGGAGACCTTTCATCGCGCGGTGTCCAAGGCCCTGACGGAATTCGCGCGGGACCTGAGGCTGGGGAACTCTCCGGACCTCAACCTGGAGACGCTCGGCGGGTATGAGCCCAGGGGCGAAGCCCCTCAGCTCATCTACGCCGGGGGGGACGACGCGCTGCTGGTGTGCGATCCGCGGGACGCGCTGCCGCTGGTCTCGCTGCTGCGCGAGCATTACCAGAGATCCTTCGCATCCGTCCGCGACCTTTTCCAGAGGCCGGAGGACCGGGAGCGCTTCACCTCGTCCGCGGCCGTCATCTTCGCCCACTCCGGCCATCCCGCGGGCCTGCTGCTGCGGGATCTGGAGATCCTGCTCAAGGAGAAGGCGAAAGCGGAGGCCGGCCGCAACGCGGTGGCCATCCGGCTGGACAAGCGGAGCGGAGCGCCGTCCGAGGTCGCTTTCCGCTGGCAGGACGAGGCCGCGCCCGCAGAGGGTTGGATGAAAGCGCTGGGCGGCCTGATCGATCGGCTAGCGCGGCGGGAGCTCTCGTCAGGGCAGAGCTTTTCGTTGCGTCTGGAGGAGCGGACGCTCCTGGGGGTCTTCCAGGACGCCGGCCAGTGGCAGGGATGGCTGGCCGAGCGCCTGACGCGCAATGTGGAGACCGCGGAGAACGCCGAAGAGCTGGCGCGGCAGGTCACGCCGTTTTTCCTGGAAAGAAAATCCGCGGCGTTGAGGATCGCAAGGTTTCTGGGACGGGAGGTCGCGCGATGAGCGGCGGGAAGTGGTCCTCCTTCCAGGCGGTGCCGGACGACGTCCTTTTCTTCCGCGACGGTAAGCCGAGCTCGATCGGCGCGGACCACTATCTCCGCTCTCTTTTCCCGCCGAATCCCGCGACCCTTTACGGCGCCCTGCGCACCCGGCGATTGATGGACGGGGGAGTCGAGCTGGGCGGCCTCGGCGAGGCCACCTGGCGGGAACGGCTCGGAGCGCTGGAAGCGGAATTGGGTCCCTGGGGCGGTTTCGGTTCGCTCGAGCTTCGTGGCCCCTGGCTGGTCAAAGACGGCGTGCCGTTGTTGCCGGCGCCGGCCGATCTTGGGCTGATTTTTGAAAAGAGCTCTCATGCGGGACCGCCGCGGATCGCGGAGGTTTTCCGCTTCCGGCCGGTCGAGGCGGAGGGGGACGGAAGGTGGTCTCATCCTCTGGCCCTGCTCGCTCCTTTCGCCGCGGATGGCGAGCGATGGATTTCTGCTGCGTCCGATCGCGAGCCGCGGCCCGCTTCCGGCTGGTTCCTCACGCCGGCCGGGCTGTCCGCCTGGAGAGCCGGAGGCGTGCCTGCGCCCGGAGACTTCGTCCACGCTTCGGATCTCTGGCGGGACGAGCCCCGCACCGGTATCGGGCTGCAATCCGGTCAGCGGTCGGGCAAGGACGGCATGCTCTACACCTTCGGCTTCGTGCGTCTCCTGCCCGGCGTGGCGCTCGGCTTCGAGGTGACGGGCTCCGAGCTGGAGACGGCCGGGCGTGTGAAGCTGGGAGGGGAAGGGCGGACGGCGATGCTGGAACCAGGACCGGCCTTTCCCGCGGCGCAAGAGACTGCGAAAAGTGAGCGGTTCTGTCTCTACTTCGTGACGCCGGCGCTCTCCGAGTCGGGCGGCTATCCACCCGGGTTCAGCGCCGGCCGGCTCGACGGAGAGCTGGCGGGCCGGAGCTGCCGGCTGACGGCGGCCGTCCTGCCAGGGTTTTCGACCGCCGGCGGATGGGACGTGGCGAACGCATCGCCGAAGCCGCTGCGGCGCGCGATTCCCGCCGGCTCGGTTTTCTTGTTCGAAGGCGCTCCGGACCTTATCCGCGAGCTCGACGGGACCTGTCTCTCGGGCTTCCCGGACCTGGCGCGGCAGGGCTTCGGCCTCGCCGTGACAGGCATCTCTCGCTAGGAGGGTGATGACTTGGCAAGCAAAACTTTTTCCGAGATCGGCGTGCTCGGGCTCTATACCGAGACGCCTCTGCATTGCGGGGCCGAAGGCGGGACCGGCTACGTCGACCTGCCGATCCAGCGCGAGCGTCACACGCACTATCCGGTGATCCCCGGCTCGACTGTCAAAGGGGTCCTGCGCGACGAGCTGGCCGGCGGCCTCACCGGAGAACAGATCGACGCGGTTTTCGGGAAGGAAGTCGCCGACGGCAAGAGCACCATCCCAGGATCGGTCTCTTTCGGAGACGGCGTCCTGGTCGCCTTTCCGATCCGCTCGTCCGGCGCGCCGTTCCACTGGGTGACCTGCCCGTTCGTCCTCGAAAGGGTTTACCGCGCGCTCGGCGTCCAACAGAAAGTCCAGTCTCCAGGGGCGGGCCAGGCCTGGGCGAAAGAAGGGGGCAAGGACTCGCACGTGCTGCTGGAAGAGATCCGCCTGACGCGTGTCGCCGACGCGGCCTTTTTCACTGACGACGCAGGCAGTCCCGTGTCGCGCCTTCTCGACCTCCTGCCCGAGGAGGAGAAGGGTTTCGGCTACACGCGTTCCATCTTCCGCGATCGTCTCCTGATCGTCTCTGACAAGGATTTCAAGGAGCTGGTCGAGACCGGCACGGATGTGGTGGCCCGCATCAAGCTGACCGCCCTGGGCACGACGACGAATATTCCCGACGGAGAGCACACCGAGATCCAAGGGAACGATCGCAAAGGGAACATGTTCGTGGAAGAGCTGGTCCCGCCGGAAGCCCTGTTCCTGGCTTCGCTGCGCGGCGATGGGAGATGGACGGACGCTCTCGTCCAAGCGCTGAAGGCACGGCCGGTCATCCGTCTCGGCGGGGACGAGACCGTCGGGCGCGGCGTGACCCACATGAGCTACGTGCCGGGGAAGGGAGTCTGACCATGCCGACTCTGGAACAGGAACGCGCGGCGTTCGCTCTTCAGAAGATCGATTCGATCAAGGAGGGCGAATCTCGCGGCAAATTCAAGACGCAGCTCCTCAAGCTTCCCGCCCGCCTGCACAACAACGGCCTCGGGCCGACCGTGGCCTTCTATCTCTCCGCCGGCAAGGACAAACCCGAGGCCGTCATCTGCGACTGGCTCCAGGTCTGGCTCGGCGACAAACGGGAAATCTACCCGGCGGGGAAGGATCTGATCCGCAGCATCTCCGGTCTCGGGTTGAAGCAGGGCGCCGACCCCGAGGCGAAATACCGCGAGGCTTCCAGCGAAGCGAGAGCGCTCGCGGTCTGGCTCAAGCGCTTCGCCGAAGCGTTCATCGCGGGGCAGGGTGAGGACAAGTGAACGGGCTCCCTTTTCCTGAGCCGATCGCGGAGCTTCTGGACCTGGGCCAGCCGGGCAACCGTTCGCTCCTGTTTGACCGGGGCGCGGGTGAGATCGCGGACCGAAAGAAGGAAGCTTTTCTCCAGGATTTCGTCCAGCGGTTCGCGGAGCGGCACAGCGGGAAAGAGCTCGAGGCCCTCCTCGCCCGCCGCGAGGCGGCCCTGGCGCAGCTCGGCGTGGCCACGGTCGATCTCTTCACCCAGACCCGCCTGGTGGTAGGGCTCGGGTTGCCGCATCCCACGGAGACCGGATTCCTTTTCGATCGTCTCACCGGTTGCCCGTATCTGCCCGGCTCCAGCGTCAAGGGGCTGCTGCGCGCCGCCGCCCGCCTGGTCGCGGCGGGAGATCTCGAAGGGGACAAGGATTTCTGGGCGGGAGAAGGCTTCCTGCGCATTTTCGGTCCGGAGATCGGCGGCGAAGCCGCGCCGCGGAAAGGAGACGCGGATTTCTACGATGCTTTCCCTGTCGAATGGCCGAAGCTGGACGTCGACGTCCTGACGCCTCACCACCGGCCCGACAACATCCCCGCCGATTGGGAGAAACCGATCCCGGTCCCCTTCCTGACAGTCGCACCGGGGACGCGGTTCCGCTTTTCCTTCAGCGCTCGCCATTCGGAAAAGGCGGGCGGAGACCTGGAGCAGATCAAGTCCCTCCTGCCCGTGGCTCTCGACTGGCTCGGCATCGGAGGCAAGAAGGCGGCCGGTTACGGCTATTTCGGCGAAAAGGCTCCACCCGAGCCGGTCCTTCCGCCGCGGTCCGCCGTGGCCGTTTCCGGGCCGTCCGGAGCGAGACCCGACCGGCCGCACCGCTCGGAGCGGCAGGCTCCTCCTCCTTTGCCACCTCCGAAAGAGCTCCTCTGGCCCGACGCCGAGCTCGGTTGGCACAAAAACTATCCGGCGGCGTTCCGCGGCAAACAGATCGCTACCGGCTCCAAAGATCGACTGGAGGCGGATCTCCTCGACGCTCTGAAGGACAAGAAGGCGAAGCTGCGGGGAGATGTGGTCGTTGTGAAACGTACTGGTGGAGATCTCCAGATCCTGCGCATCACGAACTGGAGAAAGGGATGACCGACCCGACAGGCCGTTCGTTCCTGAGCTATCGCAGGAAGTTCGCGAAGGACGCCGAGCTTCTGATCGCGGCGCAACACGACGTCGGGATTCCGACGTGGCGCGACGTTGAGAATCTGTATGAGGACCCGACCGAGGATGAGATCCGGAGAGTCGTGCAACACCCTCAGACGGCCAATGCGATCCTGTGGCTCACCCCGGACGTCGGCGATGCTTCTGACATCCTCAAGGCCGAGGTGCGCCTGGCCTTGGATCGCTCTCGTCAGGATGACGGTTTTTTCGTGATCCCGGCCACGGCGCGGGGCCTCACCTACAGCCAGGTCGATACCGTGCTGGGACCAGAGATCACGTCGGAGCTTCTGAGGAGCTGGAACCTGGTCGCCATGGGCGATGGTCCGATCGGGCCGCGCGACGCCGCCGAAATTGCCGGCCGGGTGCTGCGGCGGAGAACGGAAGAGATCCACAAGGCGCTGCCATCCGGCGAGCCGCTGCGGATCGCGCTGTATACCCGGGAAAAGCCTCCGTTCAGGCCCGGAGAGATCGCCTTGAGCCTCGACTGGCACCGGCGTTTTGAAGGGAGAGAGGCCAGGAGCGGCGCCTGGGAAGAAGCCCTCCTTCCCGCGATCCAAAGGGTTGCTCGCGAAGTGGCCGAGCGCGCGCCCGGCAGGAGCGTTCAAGCGGAAGGGCTCGCCGCCCTGCCGGCCGCGGTCGCTCTGGGGTGCGCATTCCTCGCGACCCGCAAGATTCCGATCTCCTGGCTTCAACACATGGCGGAAGACAGCTCGGAACAACTCTGGAGCCTGAAGGCACAGCGCGAGCCCTCGGGATTCGAAGGCACGATGCGGTCGCATGATGACAAGGGGCAGGATCTCGCAATCCTTGTCTCCGTCACCGACGATGTGCGGCCGTCCTTCAACAGGTCGATGCGGGATCTTCCCGCCTTCCGCTCTCTGGTATTCGTCGGCGCTGAGAAGGAGTTTCCTTGCACCATCCCGACGGCAGGCCAAGCCCTGGATGTGGCACGGACCGTCGTCGAAACCATCAAGAAAGCGCGGCGCGCCTACGCGGAAACGGAATTGGGAGACATCCACCTGTTCATGGCGGTCCCTGCAGGCCTCGCCATGTTGGTCGGCCAACTTCTGAACACTTTGGGAACGGTCCAGACGTACGAATGCGTTGGACCGAAAGCGACTGGAAGATACCGCCCCGCAGCCCGCCTCTACCCGAACCAGTAGAGCCGCAGGGCCGGGCGACCTCAGTCGCACGCTCTTTGACAATCGAAGTACCCAGGACGGAGCCGTCCCAGATTTGTACGGTGGGCTTTCAGCGGCTCTGTCCTGGGCTTGTCCGAATTGCCCAGGTGAGTACGGTGGGATTGTGACTCAGCGGAGTGGACGTACAGGAAAGCCCGCCGGTGAGGACCTCCTTGATCTCACTATCCTGGCTACTACAACAGCAAAGGAAAAAAGCCGCCGTCCGACGACCAGAATCCGACTCCCGTCTACTTCCTGGCGGTCAAGCCAGGCGCCAGCTTCACCTTCCCGTTCCGGATCGAGGAGCTGCCGAGCAAGCCCCGCGACGAGCACGAACAAGCCCGACTCGACGCCCTCAACGGCCTCGATCTCGCCGGAATCCTCCGCGGCTGGCTCAAGACCGGTCTCACGGAGTGGGGCGCGGGAGGCAAGACCGCGGCAGGATACGGCTATTTCACGGGGATGCTATAGTTTTTACCGCGCGCTCTTTGACAATCGAAGTACCCCCGACGGAGCCGTCCCAGATTTGTACGGTGGGCTTTCAGCGGCTCTGCCTGGGGCAAAAGTCATGCCTGACAAGAAGCATGCCAAGGCCAAAGCGCCATTTTAGCAGGCAGGTAACGGCGGAAGCGGAAGTGTCTCTGGAAAAAGGGCTTATTGCCACGAGGAGAGGAAAGGAGAAGGGAAATGACATGAACAGGAGGCTCAAAAACGGAGGTAACGGCGGAACGGTTCCCAAGTGGTTGATCTACAAAGGCTTGCGGAAGCTACTGTCCGAATTGCCCAGGTGAGTACGGTGGGATTGTGACGCGCGCGGATCGCGTCCGCCTCGTCCGGGTAGCGCGCCGTCCGAATTGCCCAGGTGAGTACGGTGGGATTGTGACTCTCGACCTGATTGAAGCTCAGGTATCGCCACGCGCACTCCGGGTCCGAATTGCCCAGGTGAGTACGGTGGGATTGTGACTTGTTCGGATATGGAGGGTTTCTTGTAAACCTTCTACTTGTATGTCCGAATTGCCCAGGTGAGTACGGTGGGATTGTGACCCCCCGTGTGT
>DASVEF010000347.1:0-22714 GCA_036380715.1 Thermoanaerobaculia bacterium
CGGCTGGCCCTCTGGCTCGACACCCTCGACTTCGGTCCCCACGCCGCCCACCTGCTCGCCGGCGCCCTCCAGCGCAACCTGCCGCTCGTCCTCCCCCACTCCACCCCCGTCGACCCCACGCCCGGCCAGCTCCGCCTCCTCCGCGACCTCGCCGCCGAACAGGCCATCGCCCGCTTCGACACTGTCGAAGACCAGCTCCTCCACCTCGCCCGCCACTGGCGCGCCGCCCAAGACCGCCGCCGCGCCGTCGAGCTGTGCGACGCCCTGCTCGCCCACGAGCCCGAACACCGCCTCCCCACCCTCGAAGCCGTCGCCGAAATGCAGACCTGGGCCGTCGCCGAAAGGCTCGCCGAGCTCAGTACCGCCGCCGCGGCCGACCGCGCCGACGAGGCCCTGAACCTGGCCAACCTCGCCGTGCGCGCCGCCGAGCTCGCTCCCGGCGGCGATCTCTTCCGCGCCCGATGTCTCGGCTTCTGCCTCCATTTCCTCGCCAACGCCCAGCGCGTCGCCGGCCAGCTTCCCGTCGCCGAGGAGACCTTTGCACGCGGGGCGGAACGATGGGCGGAAGGCGCCGCGGCTGATCCCGGCCTCTTCACCGCCTGGCGCCTCCCCGACCTCCTCGCCTCACTGCGCATCGAGCAGCAGCGTTACGCCGAGGCCCTGGACCTCCTCGCGCAGGCTCGCGCAGACGCCCCCGGAGAAGCTCGGGCACGGCTGCTGCTGAAGGAAGCTTCGGCTCTCCAGGAGAGCGGCGATGCCGAAGGTGCTCTGGAGGCGCTACGGCGCGCCGAGCCGGTCCTGGCGACCCTGAGCGACACTCGCCTGCTGTGGGTGCTCCGCTTTAATCAAGTAGGAACGCTGTGCGATCTGGAACGCTACGACGAGGCGGAGAAGCTCCTTCCTGGCGTCTGGGGGCTGGCCGAGGCTCTCGGCAACGAGCTCGACCTCTTGCGCACGCACTGGCTGCAGGGGCTGTGCTGGGCCGGGCTCGGCCGCATCGAGATGGCGCGCACCGCCTTCGAAAAAGTCCGCGACGAGTTTACGACACGCACGATCCCCTACGACTGCGCGCTGGTGAGCCTCGACCTGGCGCGCCTGCTGCTCGGGGAAGAGCGCACCACCGAGGTCCGCCGTCTGGCCCGCGAGATGCTCTGGATTTTCAAGTCCCAGGCCATGCCCAAGCACGCCCTGGCCGCCCTCGCGGTCTTCAAGCGCGCGGCCGAGCAGGAAGCCGCCACGGTCGAGCTGACCCGCAAGGTCCACAACTTCCTCGAAAAAGCCCGCCACCGCCCAGGCCTGCGGTTCGAGGGCTAGAAGGTCTTTCCCCCTCTCCCGGCGACGGGAGAGGGGGCCAGGGGGTGAGGGCCTACTGCCCTTCCGTGCAGGGCCTGCCGTCCGGGTCGGCCCGGCAGCCGTTATCGACGTCGCTGCCGGCCGACGGGTCGTCGCCGACGCCGCTAGGACAGCCGCTCGGATCGATGTGGCAGCCGTTTTCGGCCCACAGAGCGGTGAGCCAGTCCCACAGGTCCGCGAGCCCGGAGGCCCGCTCGGCGGCAGCGGCGCCGAACGCCGGCTCCGGCGCGGCCGCGGCCCAGGGCGCGATCAGGGCGAGGACGAGGACGAGACCGGTGATGCGGCGAGCGAGGGGGTGAGACATGCGAAATTCTCCTTCCGGAAGGACCTTCCAAGGCGGCCGGCATTGGCCGCGCGGGGGTCCCCGCCCCTAGAGTGCCGAATCCGGGGTGGATTTTTCCACCTGGAACCCGGGATTTTCCTAAAGAGGAGGGAAATCGATGCTGCCCTTAGAAGATCCGTGGATCGTCAGCCGGCTCGTGAAGCACTTCCGCATCCTTCTGGACGTGAGCCAGGAAGCGTTCGCAGCGCGCGCCGGCCTCAACCCCGACACCATCCGGCTTCACGAGGCCGGCACCATCCCGCGCCCCGACACCTGGGAGCGCCTGCTCCGCGCCGTGGGGCTCTCCCTGCCGTTCGTCGAAGCCGTCCTGGTGCCGCCCCTGGTCGCCTGCCGCGCCGCCCTGCAGCAGGCTCCCCCCGAAACCTGGGAGGACATGGAGCGCGCGGCCGCGGCCCTGGAGCCGGCCCTGGCCGCCGCGGCCTGGGCCCCCGTGATCGCCCTGCGCCAGGCCGTGGCCGCGCCTGAGCCACCGCCCTGGGCCTGGCGCGGCGCGCCTCGGCCCGAAGACCGGCTCTGGGGCCAGGCCGCCGCCCGCCGGCTGCAGGCCTGCCCGCCCGAGCTGCGCCGCCAGCTCCTCGAGACTTGGCCGGAATTCCAGACCTGGGCCGTGGCGGTTGTACTGAGCGAGCGCAGCGAGATTGTGGCGGCGGACGACGCGGGCGAGGCCCTGGCCCTGGCCGAGCTCGCTGTACGTGCCACCGAGATCGCCCACTGCGACGATTGGTGGCGGGGGCGGTCGCTCGGCTACTGCCTCGCCTTCCTCGCCAACGCGCAGCGCGTCGCCGGCCAACTGCGGCTCGCCGGCGAAACCTTCGTCCAGGCTGGGAAGCTGTGGAGCGAGGGGGCCCCCGCGGACCCGGACCTGCTCCCGGAATGGCGGCGGCTCGACCTCGAAGCTTCCCTGCGCATCGAGGAGCGGAAGTTCACCGAGGCTCAGAACCTCCTCATCCGTGCGCGCGCCGCCGCCCCGCGGGAGGCGGAAGGACGCATCCTGTTGAAGGAGGCGTACAGGCTGCAGGTTCTGGGGGAGGGCGAGCAAGCCGTGGCGGCGCTGCGGCGCGCCGCTCCCATGCTGGAAGCTCAGCGCGAGGCACGCCTGCTGTTCGGCGCCCGGTTCAACCTGGCCGACACCCTGTGCGACCTGCAAAGGTATGAAGAGGCCGAGGCGCTGCTGCCCCAGGTGCGGGCCGAGGCCGAGGCGTTGAACAGGAAGCTCGACCAGGTTCGCACCCGGTGGCTCGAAGGGAAGGTCGGCGCGGGGCTGGGCCGCACCGGGGAGGCGGTGCAGGCGCTGGAAGAGGTGCGGCAGGCGTTTGCCAAGGACGAGATCGCCTTCGACTACGCGCTGGTGAGCCTGGAGGTGGCGCAACTGTACCTGCCGGAGGGGCGCACGGCCGAGGTGCGGGAGATGGCCGAGGCCCTGGTGGGGACCTTCGTGGCCGAACGGTTGCCGGAGCACGCCCTGGCTGCGCTGACCATGTTCTGCGAGGCGGCGGAGCAGGAGGCGGCCACGGTGGAGCTGGCGCGACGGGTCCACCGGTTCCTCGAACGGGCTCGGCACGACCCGGGGGCGCGGTTCTAGAGTGTGGCCGGCGAGACGCCGGCGGCCCCAGGGAGGCGGTCTATTGGCCTTCGGTGCAGGGGGTGCCGCTCGGGTCGGCCCGGCAGCCGTTGTCCAGCGAAGGATCCTCGGTTGCACAGCCGTTCGGATCGGCCCGGCAGCCGTTGTCGCCCTGAGCTGCCGCGCAGCCGCTCGGGTCGATCCGGCAGCCGGCCTCGGCCCACAGGGCGGTGAGCCAGCCCCAGAGAGAGGCGACGGGCTCGCGGCCGGGTTCGGGACCGGTCACGGTGGGGGAAGCGCCCGAGGGGGCGACGAGGGCCAGGGACAGGACGAGGACGGCGAGGCGGCGGGTACGCATAGGAGGCTCCTTTCGGTCAGGGTCTACAGCAGAGGGTGCCGGAGCGCGCCTCCGAAGAGCCCGCGGAGCGGGCGGCAGCGCGTAGACCGGGGCGTCAGCCCCGGGTATCGAGGTCCACAATCCCCCGGAGAGGCGGCACCTCCCTCCGGCGCCGGAGGCGGATGGAGGTGCCGCCCCTCCGGGGCTCAGGGGATTTTATGGGGCCTTCTACCCGGGGCTGACGCCCCGGGCTACATGCCTTCGCCCCCTTCGGGGGCTGGTTTGTGGCTGCGAGCGCCTGGGGCGGGATCTATGAGCGGTCCCGGCAGGCGCCGCCGCTCGGGTCGATGCGGCAGCCGTTGTCGCCGGAGTCCGCCGCGCCTGCGCAGCCGTCCGGGTCGGCATGGCAGCCGTTGTCCAGCGAAGGATCCTCGGTTGCACAGCCGTTCGGATCGGCCCGGCAGCCGTTGTCGCCCTGAGCTCCCGCGCAGCCGTCCGGATCGAGATGGCAGCCGTTTTCGGCCCACAGGGCGGTGAGCCAGCCCCAGAAAGAGGCGGCGGGCTCGCGACTGGGTTCTGGACCGGTCACGGCGGCGGAAGCGCCCCCGGGGGCGACGAGGGCCAGGGACAGGACGAGGACGGCGAGGCGGCGGGTACGCATAGGAGGCTCCTTTCGGTCAGGGTCTACAGCAGAGGGTGCCAGAGCGCGCCTCCGAAGAGCCCGCGGAGCGGGCGGCAGCGCGTAGCCCGGGGCGTCAGCTCCGGGTCTCGAGGCCCCCAATTCCCCGCGAGCCCCGGAGGGGCGGCACCTCCCCTCGCGCCCCGGAGGCGGTTGTAGGTGTCGCCCCTCCGGGGCTCAGGGGATGGGGATGGGGCCTGGGTTCCCGGGATTGAAATCCCGGGCTAATGCCGGCCGCCCCTGGCGGGGCTGGGGTTGTCGGTACGAGGCGCCTTTTTCCGCGATTTGCTCTTGACTTCCGGTGCATTCCTTCGTAGGATCGTGGCGTAACCGCGGCGTGAGTTCCTGTCGCTGAAGGGAGGTGGTGGAGGGCGCGAACCTGAATTCCGAGACCGAAGCTTGCCCCCGTTTTCGCCGGCCGTGCTGTGGACGGCCCTCTAGAAATCGGCCCGGAAGTGAGCTTGGACCCTCACTCCCGAGCCTGACCCCGCAGGAGGTTCTAGCTCATGCGAGGCTCTGACGAGTCTACCATTCCGTTCGATCCTGCCGTACCGTCTTTCCGCAACGCGTTTCACCCGGAGTTTCTGAAGGCGCTCGGCGAGCGCGACGAGCCCGTGACCGCGGCCGAGGCCGACGTGGCCGGCCCGTGGGTCGTGGAGGAGATCCGCGGCCTGGGTTGGGGTTTGTACCGCGAAGGCGAAGGGCTGGCGTGCGGGTTTGCGCCGGCGGCGATTTTTCCCGATTGCGCACTAGCGCGGCTCGCGGCGGCGGTGCTGCCCGGCACGGGCCGTGACCAGACGTTGCAGTTGAAGAAGGAGGGGTCGCCGGACGGCTACGAGATCGTGCTGGGCGAGGGCGGCGAGGCCGTGGGCCGGCTGAAGCTGTTCGACGAGCCGCTCGTGGACGCCCTGAACGTGGTGTTGCACCTGGTGCGTTCGCCGCGGTCGTTGGCGTACCTGCTGGAGGCGGCGGGCGGGGTCGCCCTGGAGCGTTGCGGGGCGATTCTGGATTCTCGAGTGACGGGGTGAGAGTCCGCTTCCCCGTCCCCCCTCCCTCGCGGTGCGGGAGAGGGGGGACGGGGTAGGATGCCGGGTTCTCGCGGGGAGGACGTGCGGGGGAACCGGGGGGAAGGCGGGTCGTGTGGGGGGAAGGCCGGTACCAATAGGGAAGAGCTTTGGGGAACTGGGGAGCGGCGCGCCCCCGCACGGTTGGAGCTCGCTCCCTTGCACCCGGAACGTTTTCCCTACTGGGGAGATGCGCGCCCCCGCACGGTCGGAGCTCGCTCCCTTGCACCCGGACCGTTCTCCCGACTGGGGAGAGGCGTTCCCCCGCAGGTACGGACGTTCTCCCCGTTCCCCCGGAGCGTTCCCCCGTGAGTACGGACGTCCACCCCGCAAGAACGCGGCTCCTCCCCGCCAGCCGATATCGAGCCGTGCCAGAATCAGACGATGGAAGGGCTCTTTGCACAGATCGGCCGCCACGGTCTCCTGCTGGTCTTCGCCAATGTCTTCCTGGAGCAGGTGGGGGTGCCGATCCCCGCGCTTCCGACGCTGCTCGTGGCCGGCGCCCTGGCGGCGCGGGGGGAGATGGGGCTCGCCTCGATCCTCGCGGTGGCCCTCGCCGGATCGCTCCTGGCGGACACGGTGTGGTATCTCCTCGGCCGCAAGCAGGGGCACCGGATCCTGAAGATCGCCTGCCGGATCTCGCTCTCGCCCGACTCCTGCGTGCGCCAGACCGAGACGCTGTTCGAGCGGCGGGGGAAGGTCTCTCTCCTCTTCGCCAAGTTCATCCCGGGCTACAACACCTTGGCGCCGCCCCTCGCCGGAGCGGCGGGGATGTCCCTCCCTACCTTTCTCTTGTGGGACGGGCTCGGCAGCCTTCTCTGGAACGGGCTCGGGGTCGCCTTGGGCGTCCTGTTCCACGACGCCGTCGGGAAGGTGATCGACTACCTGGAGAGGCTCGGCTTCTGGGCGATCCTGGTTCTCGGGATCGGGCTGGTCCTGTTCATCGGCTTCAAGTACTGGGAGCGGCGGCGCCTCTACAAGATCCTGCGCCTCGCCCGCATCTCGATCGACGAGCTTCAGGGCCTGATCGAGGCCGGGGAAGCTCCTGCGATCGTCGACGTCCGCACCCGCATGAGGCACCTCGGCGCGCCCCACCGCATCCCCGGCGCGATCCGGATGACCCTGGAGGAGATCGACGAGAAGCTCTCCGATCTGCCGCGCGACCGGGAGGTCATCCTCTACTGTACGTGACCGAACGAAGCCTCCGCGGCCCGGGTGGCTCGCGCACTGATGGACAGAGGGTTTTCCAGGGTCCGCCCCCTCGAAGGAGGGCTGGACGCGTGGATGGCGGCGGGGCTGGACGTGGAGGAGGAGAAGGAAGAGGATCTCCTGGTAGCGATACGGAGGAAGAAAGGGGAGTAGGTGATCCGTCCTCAAGAGAAGCGGCGAGGCTTTGGTGGTCTCGGCCAGAAGCATGACGCAGACAGAGAAAACGAAGTATGAGCAGAGACAAAGCCTCTTTATCGAAAGGCCGGTCTTATCAGGAGATCGGAGACTACTGGGACGAGCACGATCTCGGTGAGGTGTGGGACAGCACCGAGCCGATCGATTTTACGGTCGATATCCAGTCCGAAAAGCGCTACTACGCCATTGAGCGTGCGCTGTCTGAAAAGGTCCAAGAGATCGCCAAGGCCCAGGGTGTCGCCCCGGAAACCCTGGTCAACTTGTGGATTCAGGAGAAGGTAAGACGGTCGACCCCCTGACAGGCAAGTTTACTTTTCGCTGGGCCGCTCCGCCTCCACCCACCCCCGCACCGCCCGGATATCCTCGTCCAGCACCCGGTCCGTCAGCATCGGCGGAGCCAGCTCCCGCACCTTGAGATAGGCCGCCCGCGTACCCTCTCCCAGCCGCCAGGCGATGTCCTGCCGCCGCTCGGGAGCCACGCTCTCCTTGAATCTCCGCGACTCCTCCACCGCCCTCTCCCAATTCGAGAGGACCTCGGGGCGGGGCTGGTTG
The DNA here is from genome assembly GCA_036380715.1 of Thermoanaerobaculia bacterium. Lineage (GTDB taxonomy): Bacteria > Acidobacteriota > Thermoanaerobaculia > Multivoradales > UBA5704 > UBA5704. The sequence goes on from DASVEF010000347.1 coordinate 7,294, forward strand.
CGGCCTCCGGTCGTCTGGTCTCCCTCGCCCTCGTTCCCGCCCCTCTTCTTCTCCTGAGGATTGATCCCCATGGCGATCCGCCACTCGACGCCCTGGGCGGCGACCAGGAGCTCGATGGCGAGGACGGCCTGGACGTTGCGCAGGACTGTGCGCAGCTTGCGGCCGGCGATGGTGGACATGGCGTTGTGGTCCTCGGCGTTGGCGGAGGTGGGGATGGAGTCCACCGAGGCGGGATGGGTGAGGACCTTGTTCTCGGAGACCAGGCCCGCGGCCGTGTACTGGACCAGCATGTAGCCGGAGTTGACGCCGCGGCAGGGGATCAGGTTCGCCGGCAGGTTCCGGTTCTGGCGCTGGTCGAGCAGCATCTGGATGCGCCGCTCGGAGATGTTCGCCAGCTCGGCCACGCCGATGGCCAGGAAGTCGGCGGCCATGCCGATCGGCTCGCCGTGGAAGTTGCCCGCCGAATAGCCGGCCCGCTGGTCGCCCCGGTAGCCCTCCGGCCAGTTCTCCCGGAATTCATGGTCCCAGGGCGGCGTCTCGTCAGCCGGAAAGAAGAGCGGATTGTCGGTGGCGGCGTTGATCTCGATCTCCGCCACCCGGCGGGCGTAGACGACGGCGTCGCGGGCGGCCCCGTGGACGGTCGGAGCGCAGCGCAGGGAGTAGACGTCCTGCACCCCTCCGGCGCTCTCGATCAGCCGGCTCCCCTTGAGGAGGCTGCGCAGGTTCGCGGCGCTCGCGATCTGGCCGGCGTGTCCGCGCGCCTCGTGGATCCGGGCGTCGAAGGCGCGGGCGCAGCCGCAGACCGCCTCCAGGCTCAGAGCGCAGGCGACGTCGGCCGTCTGGGCCGCCCTCTCGGCATCGTGGACTGCAAGGGCGAGGAGCGCGGTCGAGAAGGTCGTGCCGTTGGTCAGGGCGAGCCCTTCCTTGAAGGAGGGCTGAGCCGGCTCCTTCCCGAGGTCTTCCCGGAGCCGATCGAGCCCCCGGCGCAAATCCTTCGTCCCTGCTATGGACCAGCTCCCTTCTCCCAGCAGCACCACGAAGAGGTGGGACAGCGGGCAGAGGTCGCCGCTCGATCCGACGGAGCCGTGGATCGGCACCCGCGGCACGATCCCCCGGTTGATCATGGCCTCCAGGGTCCGCACCAGCTCGGGGCGGACTCCCGAGTGGCCCTTCAGAAAAGCATTGAGGCGGATGACCAGCGCGGCCCGCACCACGTCCGGCTCGTAGTAGTTGGCCGGATTGTCCGGATCGGCGGTCATCCCCGCTCCGGCGGAGTGGCTGAGGAGGATGTTGCGCTGGAGCTGCTCGAGCTGGTCCGGCGCCACCGGCAGGTTCTTGAACTCGCCGAAGCCGGTGGTGACCCCGTACTCCAGGACCGGCTGGACCTTCTCCCCGCGCTCCAGCCTCTCGAAGTCCTCCCTGTACCTCGCCGCGACCCGCTCGATCTGCTCCCGGCTGTCGCGGATCCGAGCCAGCGCCGCCTCGGAGATCTCGACCCGGACCCGGGGATCGCGGGCCACGCGGGCGAGGTCTTCGATCGTCAGGGAGCCGCCGTCCAAGAGGACGGTATGCTCACCCTCGCTCACTGCCCGGTCCCATCCATCTGCGCCAGCATCTCGCGAACGGTGGCGACCAGCTCGCCGCGAGGGACCTCGCGCTGGCCGGGGCGGGCCTCCAGCCACTCCTCGCGGCGGGCGAGCGCCTCGGCCTTCTGGCGGCCGATCTCCATGTCCTTGAGAGTGACGACCCCGCGCTCCTTCTCGTTCGAGCCGTAGAGCAGCGCGATCGGCACTCCCCAGGCGTCGGCGTATTTGAGCTGCTTGCCGGGACCCTTGGCGTTCCCGAGGTAGAGCTCGGCCGGGATGCCCGCGCGCCGCAGCTCCCAGGTCATGGCCACGTAGTCCTCTTCGAGGCTCGGGTCCATGCGGGTGATCAGGACCTTGGCGGTCGACTTCTGCTTGCCGACCCGGCCGAGGTGGACCAGCGCGGCGAGCAGACGGTCGACGCCGATCGAAGCGCCCACGGCCGGGATCTTCTCGCCCAGGAAGCGCATGACCAGCTCGTCGTAGCGGCCGCCGCCGAAGACGGAGCCGAACTGCGGCGCGGCGAGCAGGTTCGCCTCGAAGACCGGACCCGTGTAGTAGGCCAGGCCGCGGGCGATCGAGACATCGAGCGACACCTGGTCGTCGCCGTAGCCGAGGGCGTAGAGGTGGTTCGAGATGCGCTCGACGAGGCCGAGCTCGCGGTCCGCGCCCTCGACCCCCTGGAAGGTCTCGCGCAGCTCCGCCAAGGTGGCGCGGCGGTCGTCGGCGCGGATGGCCAGGAAGCGCTCGATCTTGTCCACCTGCTCATTGGCCAGCCCGACGCCGCGGATCGTGTCGCCCGAAGAGTCGACGTACCCTTCGGTCAGCTCCAGGCGGACCTTCTTCATGCCGACCTTGTCCAGCTTGTCGAGGATGCGGAAGACGTCCGACGCGCGCTCGTGCGGGATGCCGGAGAAGGCGAGCAGGGTGTTCAGGATGCCGCGGCTGGAGAAGCGCACCCGGAAGGGGCCGACCTTCAGGGCCGTCAGGGTGTCGCACATGCCGGCCATGATCTCGGTGTCGGCGATCTCCGACTCCGTGCCGACCGAGTCCAGGTCGAACTGGGTGAACTCGCGGAAGCGGCCCTTGTCCGGCTTGTCGGCGCGCCAGACCGGGGCGACCTGGTAGCGGCGGAAGGGGCGCGGCAGGTCGCGGTACTGGGCCACGACCCGGGCGAGCGGCACGGTCAGGTCGAAGCGCAGGCCGAGGGCCTCCTGCTCCGGGTTCTGGACGGTGAAGATGGCCTGTTGCGCCTCCTGGCCGGCCTGGGAGCCGCGCAGCACGTCCAGATACTCGATGGCGGGGGTGGAGAGCGGCACGAAGCCGTAGGATTCGTAGACTCCCCGGATCGTGTCGACCATCCACTGTCGCGCCAGTCCCTCCCCGGGCAGCAGATCTCTCAGGCCCCGCGAGATGCGCGGTTCCACCAAACCTGTCATGGGAACGTCCTCCAGCGAAGAAGCTGGTTCGTGATGTCGAGGGTTGGTACCGGCGTCCGGATTTGAACCGGAGACCTCCTGATCCACAGTCAGGCGCTCTTGCCAACTGAGCTACGCCGGCCCAGAGACGGGAGATGGTACGTGGTCGGGGGGAAGGTTGTCAAAGACGCCAAGGACCCGCGGTCCTCAAGGCCGCATCGAGGGCCGGATCTCTTGCCTGCGGGAGAGGTTTGCACAGCCCGTCCGGAGCGCTCGCCTCCTCTCATGAATAGGGCTTGAGCTTGCGCAGAAAGAGCTGGTCAGGGGGGGAGGAAGGACGAAAGTTGGGCTCCAGGTACGTGAGCTTCCTACTGTTCGACACCGGAGACGGCTCTTGCACCAAAGGCTTGACAGTGGGAGGTTCCACGGTGGTGAACAACGAGGAGACAGGCGGCAGCAACTGCCAATGATTCTTGACATCCTTTTTGCTCTCCTGGTCGAGAGCAAACTCCCATACCATCTGGTCCTGGAGACTGGTCTTCTTGATCCGCTTCATCAGGGAGTGGTGAATCTTTTGGTAGTCCTTATTCCGATCTTGCCCGAACTCGTAATGGTGTCTCCAGGCGTGTAGGGACATGTAATCTTTCCAAAAAGCCTTCCTTTGCTCCTGTTCCATCGACAAGCTCTTTTGAAAATCCGCTCGGTACGCCAGCGCATGCACGCTGTACTCGTGGTTCATGGTCGCCAGCATGCACCCGGGCAGAAGAGACCCTGAAAGACCGGTATTCAGAAAGATGAGGGCTCCAACCTTAGAGGAAGAGAGGTTCTCCCAATCGATCTTCCCGGCATCCTCTACCAGTCTCATCCACTTGTTCTTCTGAGAAACCATGGGATGGGCGATACCCCACGTGCACTTTGCATCAGACCCCGAGAGGTAGTCATCAACCCACCATTCAATCTCCATCTTGGAGTCCGGGGGGACGCAGCTCTCGAAGATTTGGATGAGCTCGTCGCCTTTCCATCTCTCGCAGCTATAGTTGGTCAGTTTTTTCTGCATTGCTGCTCCCGTCAGTTGTCGCTACGTCCCCCTCTCCACCTATCTCTACCCCCGACCCGGGAACCGCTCCAGCACCCCCAGCACGAAGTCGATGTCGGCCGGCGGCCTGGTCGGCGCCGTAGCGCTGCCGCAGCGCGGACGCCAGCTCGGTGCCGATCTGTCCCAGGGCGCCGGTAATGAGAATCCGTCCTTTCATGACGGACTATCCTATGCCAAGGAGCGCTCTTTTCACCGGGCGGCGAGCAGGCAGGACCCGAACCGGTCCTCCCGGTCGGTCCACGTCCGGCGCAGCTCGAAGCCGGTCCCGGAAGCGAGGGCCCTCACCTGCTCCGGGTCGAGCTTGTACGAGCTCTCGGTGTGGATCGTCTCCCCCTCCTCGAAGCGGACCTCCAGGTCCAGGTCGCGGATCGGGACGGTCTGGGCGCGCAGGCTCTCCAGGTGCATCTCGATCCGTCCCTGCTCTTCGTTCCAGACCGCCCGGTGGCGGAAGCCCGCGAGGTCGAAGCCGCCGCCCAGCTCGCGGTTGATCCGCGCCAGCAGGTTCAGGTTGAAGGCGGCGGTCACCCCCAGTGAGTCGTCGTAGGCCGGAATCAGGATCTCCTCGGACTTCTTCAGGTCCACCCCGAGCAGCAGGGCGTCGCCCGGACGGAGGGTCGCGCGGACCTGGCGCAGCAGCCCGGTCCGTTCCGCGGAGTCGAGGTTTCCGATGGTCGAGCCCAGGAAGAGGACCAGGGTGCGGCCGGCCCAGGGGGGTTCCCGGGCGAGGGCCCGCAGACCTTCCTGGTACTCGGCGACCCAGGCGGTGATCCGCAGCTCCGGATGGGCGAAGAGGAGCATCTCGCTGCTCTGCTCGATCGCGGAGGCCGAGATGTCGATCGGCAGGTATTCGAGGCCGTCCTGCCGCGCCAGCAGCGCCTCGATCAGCAGCCGGGTCTTGCGGCCGTCGCCGCTCCCCAGCTCGACGAGGCGGACCGGGCCGCCGATCGCCGCGGCGATCTCGTCCGCGCAATCGCGGAAGATCTCGGCTTCCGCCCGGGTCAGGTAGTACTCGGGCAGCTCGCAGATCGCTTCGAAGAGCTTGGACCCCAAGGCGTCGTAGAAGTACTTGGGCAGCAGATACTTCGGAGACGCGGTCAGCCCCCGGCCGACGTCCTCGGCGAACGAGGGGGCCGCCTGGCTTGCGGCGAGGTGATACACCCTGAGCCGCTCTTCGGTGAGGAGAGCGGAGTCTGGCGTCATGGCATTTGTCTCCAGTATCGAACGGGTGCTGCTGCGGGCCATCGCCATGGTAGCATCCCGCCCGATGTCATGAAATCAAGGACTTGGAGGAACGGAGCCGCATGAGCGACCAGGAACGGGAAACTCTGGAGATCGACGTCCTCTTCGTGGGCGCGGGGCCGGCCAGCCTGGCCGGGGCCTATCACCTGGCCCGCCTGGCCCGGGAGGCCGGCGTGGAGCTGTCCATCGCCGTCCTGGAGAAAGGACGCGAGATGGGCAGCCATGCGCTCTCCGGCGCCGTGGTCGATCCGCGGGCTTTCCGCGAGCTGTTCCCGGACGACTGGCGCAACGCCCCCTTCGAAGGGAAGGTCGAGCACGAGGAGCTCCTCTTCCTCACCAGCAAGAAGGCCACCCATCTGCCCATCCCGCCGCCGCTGGAGAACGAGGGCAACTACGTGGGCTCGCTCGGCAAGCTCCTCAAGTGGATGGCTCCCAGGGTCGAGGAGGCCGGGGTCGACATTTTCTACGAGTTCCCCGCCGCCAAGGCCCTGGTCGAGAACGGCCGGGTCGTGGGCGTAAGGACCCAGGACCGCGGCATCTCCCATACCGGACAGAAGAAGGCGAACTACGAGCCAGGGGTGGACATCCGCGCCAAGGTGACCGTGCTCGGCGAAGGCCCGCGCGGCACCCTGGTCAAGCAGCTCGACGCCGAGTTCGACCTCTGGCAGGGGAGAAATCCGCAGATCTACGCCATCGGCGTCAAGGAGGTCTGGGACCTGCCGCCGGGGCGGATCGAGCCGGGCCAGGTGATCCACACCCTGGGTTGGCCGCTCGATGCCGGGACCTTCGGCGGCGCCTTCCTCTACGGCATGCAGAACGACCAGCTCATCATCGGCCTGGTCGTCGGCCTCGACTACAAGAACCCGCTGCTCGATCCGCATCAGGAGTTCCAGCGCCTCAAGACCCACCCTGAGATGGCCAAGCTCCTCGCGGGGGGCAAGATGGCCTTCTACGGCGCCAAGGCGCTTCCGGAAGGAGGCTGGTGGTCGATGCCGCGCCTCCACGGCGACGGGTTCCTCCTCATCGGCGACTCGGCCGGCCTGCTGAACAGCCAGCGTCTCAAGGGGATCCACCTGGGGATGAAGTCGGGCATGCTCGCCGCCGAGACGATCTTCGAGGCGCTGCGGGCGGGCGGCGCCACGGCCGAGCGGCTGGCTCTCTACGCGGAGAAGGTCGAGTCGAGCTGGATCAAGGAGGAGCTCTGGCCGGTGCGCAACTTCCACCAGGCCTTCGACCACGGCGTGCTCGCGGGAATGGTCCAGGCCGGCATCGGCCTGGTCACCAACGGCCGCGGCTGGGGCCTCTTCGACCGGACGGAGACGAAGCCCGGCCACGAACGCATGATCAAGCTCGATACGCCCGACGGGCGGCGCCTGAAGCCGCCTGCGCCGCTCAAGACCGACGGCGCGCTCACCTTCGACAAGCTCGCCGACGTCTACAACTCGGGCACGGCGCACGAGGAGGACCAGCCGGTCCACCTGCTGGTGGCGGACACGGACATCTGCATCTACCAGTGCGCCGTGGAGTACGCCAACCCGTGCCAGCGCTTCTGTCCGGCCGCGGTCTACGAGATGGTCCCCGACGCGGCCTCGCCCACGGGCCAGCGCCTGCAGATCAACGCCAGCAACTGCGTCCACTGCAAGACCTGCGACATCATGGACCCGTACGCCATCATCACCTGGGTCCCACCGGAAGGGGGAGGCGGGCCGAACTACAGCAAGATGTGACCCTCACCCCCCGGCCCCCTCTCCCACCCCCTCCCGCCCTTCCGGGAGAGGGGGAGAAGGATTCTTGAGCAACCATCTCTTTCTCTTGAGATCACTTTGGACAGAGTTCCCCCTCTCCCGGCGGGATGGGGGGGGTGGGAGAGGGGGTTAGGGGGTGAGGGGCCTACGACTTCGGCCCGATCACGCAGTCGCCGCTCCCCGTCGTGACGCGGATCGTCGTGCGGCCGTCGCCGCGCTTGGCGCCGGTGACCTTGCGGCCCGAGCGCCGCAGGTCGGCGTCGTCGTAGCGGACGAGCAGCTCGCCGCTGCCGTGGCTGGACTGGACGTCGAACGAGGCCTGCGGACCGCCATAGATCTCCACGTCGCCGCTGCCCGTTTCCGCGACCACGGTCCGGGCCTGGGCCAGCGAGCTGCGCAGGGTCACATCCCCCGAGCCGGTGTCGGCCTGCAGCTCCTCGATCTCCACGTCGATCACGCTCACATCCCCGGAGCCGGTGTCGGCCGACACCCGGGCGGCGACCCCTTGGCGCACGACCACGTTCCCGGAGCCGGTGTCGATCGTCAGACCGCCGGCCGAGACGTTCTCGACCGTGACGTCCCCCGAACCGGTGTCCACATTGCCGTTGCCGACCAGCTTGCGGACGACCACGTCCCCCGAGCCGGTGTCGATGCGGCTCTCCCCGCGGGTGGAGCCGACGGTCACGTCGCCTGAGCCGGTGTCGATCGTCATGCGGCCGGCGTGGTTGGCGATCTCTACGTCGCCGCTGCCGGTGTCGACGCTCAGCGTTCCTTCGAGCTGCCCCTGGCCGCGGACCGCTCCGACCGCGTTGCGCACCGCCACATTGCTGTTGGCCGGCAGGGCGATCTTCAGCTCGGCGTAGAGCGTCGGGGTGCCGGAGCGCTTCTGCGCGTAGATCCGGACCCGCTTGCCGCGGTACTGCGTCGACGAGTAGCTGTTGTCCAGGAAGCTCAGGAACGACGGCTCGGACCGGTGGCCCGGGCGCGGGTAGTGGAAGCCGCTGTAGTCGTTCACGGGATAGGAGAGCGCCCACTCGTCGCGCCCCTTGGAATCCTTGCTGCGCACCCACTTCATGCCGTCGAGCAGCTTCTGGGTCTCGTTGGCGTTGCTCCCGGCGGCGTGCACCGTGACGTCCACGACGACCTGGTTCCCCTGTCCGCGGACCAGCTCGATGCGGCCGGCCAGGTTGGCGAGCCGCAGCTCGGCGGCCTGCGCGGGGAAGGGCTGGCGAAAGTTGCGGGTCCTGGTCGCAGTATCGGCGGCCGGAGCGGCCAGGGCGCCGGTCAGGCCGAGAACGAGCATCCATGCCGCGGTCCGCGCGGCTCTCGAAGTTACGGGGGTCATGAGTCCTCCTTCATCATTCTCTGCACCGTGCCACACTACGGTCCCGCCTCTGAAAAGGTTGCAGGACCGGGTATGCTTCCGCGAATGCGCCCGATCCTCGCCTCGTTCCTCCTCGGCTCCCTCGCCGCGGCCGCCTCCGCCGCCCCTCCGGTGTCCTATGACGCGATGTTCGACCCGGACTTCTCCGGCCGCGCCGCCGAGCACGTCTCCTGGTCCCCGGACGGCCGGAAGCTCGGCTATGTCTGGGACGACGGCCAGGGGGAGGCCCTCTGGACGCTCGACCCCGTTTCGGGCAAGAGCGAGGCCGTGCTCCGGCTCTCCGGCCTGGAGAAGGCGGCGGGCGCCGGCGGAAAGACCGAGCTCGACGACTATACCTGGTCTCCGAAGGGAGACGCCCTGCTGCTGGAGGCCGACGGCGACCTCTATCTGTATTCGCTCGCCGGCCCCCTCCTCCGGCGGCTGACGCAGACCGCGGCCGAGGAGAAGATCCCCACCTTCTCCCCCGACGGCCTCTGGGTCGCCTTCGTGCGGGACTACGACCTCTACACGATCCACCTGGAGACCGGCCGCGAGGTGCGGTTCACCAAGGACGGCCGGGAGAACGAGATCCTGAACGGCATCAACGACTGGCTGTACTGGGAGGAGATCTGGGACCGCGAGGACGCCGGCCTCTGGTGGAGCCCCGACGGGAAGCGCATCGCCTACTACCGGTTCGACGAGCGGGAGGTGCCCGCCCACCCCCTGGTGGACGAATCCCCCAAGGTCCCGCAGGTCAACTGGCAGAAGTACCCGAAGCCAGGGGATCCGAATCCGAAGGTGCGCGTCGGCGTGCTCGACCTGGCCACCGGCAGGACCCTCTGGATGGAGACCGGCGGCCAGGATCAATACCTGGCGCGGGTGGGCTGGACGCCGGACGGAGGCGCGGTGGTGATCCAGTCGCTGGCCCGCAGCCAGACGCGGCTGGACCTCCTGCGCTGCGGCGCCACGGACGGCCGGTGCTCGACTCTGGCGTCCGAGAGCTGGCCCACCTGGGTCAACCTCGGGGACGACCTCCATCTCCTCCCCGACGGGCGCTTCCTCTGGGGCTCCGAGCGGACCGGCTGGCGCCGGCTCTATCTCTTCGGCGCCGACGGCCGGCTGATCCGTCCGGTGACGCCGGAGGGGTGGTCGGTCACCTCGCTCGACGGAGTCGCGGAGGACGGCGCCTGGGTGACCTTCACCGCTTTCCGCACCGAGGGGCTCGGCCCCGCGGACCGGCACGTGCTGCGCGCGCGCCTCGACGAGGAGCGCTGGGAGGAGCTCACCGCGGAGCCGGGGACCCACTCCGCCGATCCGTCGCCGCGGACCGGCGCCTGGGTCCACGCCTGGAGCACGGCGGACGCTCCGGCGCGGACGGAGGTGCGGCTGGCGGACGGCAAGGCGATCCCGCTCCCTTCAGCCCCGCCCGCGGGGTACGACCCGGCGGCGCTGCCGAAGTGGGAGCTCCTGACCCTCCCCGGCCCGGAGGGCTCCCGGCTGCCGGCCCGCCTGCTCAAGCCGGCGGGCTTCGATCCGTCGCGCCGCTATCCGGTCATCGTCTACCAGTACGGCGGCCCGGGGTCGCAGACGGTGACCAATCGCTGGGACACCCGACGGCGCGATCTCTGGCACAAGCGGATGGCGCAGCTCGGCTACGCGGTCTTCACCGTGGACAATCAGTCGTCGGTCTTCTTCGGCAAGCAGGGGGAGGACCGCGACTACCGCCACATGGGGGAGGTCAACCTCGCCGGCCAGCTCGCCGGCGTCGAGTACCTGAAGACCCTCGGCTGGGTCGATCCCGCGCGCATCGGCCTCTGGGGATGGTCCGGCGGCGGCACGAATACCCTCCTCTGCCTGCTCCGCCGGCCCGGCGTCTGGAAAGCGGGAGTGTCGGGCGCGCCGGTCACCGACTGGCACCTCTACGATTCCGCCTGGACCGAGCGCTACCTCGACACGCCGCAGGACAACGAGGCGGGCTACCTGGAGTCCTCCCCTCTCACCTACGCGGGGAGCCTGAAGGATCGGCTGCTGATCGTCCACGGCCTGGCCGACGACAACGTCCATCCGCAGAACACGGTCGTGATGGTCGCGAAGCTGGTGGACTCGAAAATGCCGGTCGAGCAGGCGTTCTATCCGGGCGAGAAGCACGCCATGGGGACGGCCTCCATGCGCCACTTCTTCGAGCGGATGGAGGCGTTCTTCGCAGCGGCCCTCACTCCCTGATCCGGCGCATGATCACCGCCCCGTTCGTCCCTCCGAAGCCGAAGGAGTTGGAGAGGGCGTATTCGAGGTCGGCGGGGCGGGGCTTGTGGGGGACGAAGTCGAGGTCGCACCCCTCGCTGGGCTCGTCCAGGTTCAGGGTCGGCGGGAGGGTCTGGTTCTTCACGGCCAGGGCGAGGATGCCGCACTCCAGGCCGCCGGCGGCTCCCAGCAGGTGGCCGGTCGCCGACTTGGTCGAGGAGACCGCCAGCTTGTAGGCGTGATCGCCGAACACCGTCTTGATCGCCCGCACCTCGGAGAGGTCGCCCAGCGGCGTGGACGTGCCGTGGGCGTTGATGTAGCCGATGGCCTCGGGAGCCAGCCCGGCGTCCGCGAGGGCGGCCTGCATGACCCGCACGGCGCCGTGCCCCTCGGGATGGGGCGCCGAGATGTGGTAGGCGTCGGCGCTCATGCCGTAGCCCACGATCTCGGCGTAGATCGGCGCGCCGCGGCGTTTCGCCGCCTCCAGCTCCTCCAGGATCAGGATGCCGGAGCCTTCGCCCATGACGAAGCCGTCCCGCCCCACATCCCAAGGACGCGAGGCCCTCTCCGGCTCGTCGTTGCGGTGCGACAGGGCGCGCATGGCGCAGAAGCCCGCGACGGCCAGCGGCGTGATCACCGCCTCGGAGCCGCCCGCGATCATGGCGTCGGCAGCGCCGAGCTGCACCAGCCGGAAGGCGTCGCCCACCGCGTGCAGTCCCGTGGTGCAGGCGGTGGCCGGCGTGGAGTTCGGTCCCCGGGCCCCGTGATGAATGGAGACCTGCCCGGCCGCCATGTTGACGATCAGGCCGGGAATGAAGAACGGGGAGACCCGGTGCGGCCCCTTCTCCAGCAGGATCTTGTGCATCGACTCGATGAGCGGCAGGCCGCCGATCCCCGAGCCGATGATCACGCCCACCCGGTCGGCGTTGCTCTCGTCGATGACCAGGCCCGCGTCGTCGAGCGCGAACCTGGAGGCCGCCAGGGCGTAGTGGATGAACGTGTCGCTCTTCTTGACGTCCTTCTTGTCGACGAACCGGAGCGGGTCGAATCCCTTGACCTCCCCGGCGATCCGCGAGGGGTAGTCCGTCGCGTCGAAGCGGGTGATGGTCCCGATGCCGCTCCTGCCATCCATGAGGGCCTGCCAGTTCTCGGCGGTCCCCACCCCGAGGGGGGACACGAGGCCCACTCCGGTGACGACGACTCGGCGGCGTGGGATGGGGCTCAAGGTCTCGGCGGAATCGGTTGAGGAGGTTCGAGGCTCTTCGCGGGGGGTGCTCAGTTCTGGTCTCCAGTGTTGTTCTGGATGTAGTCCACCGCCTCGCGGACGTTGCTGATCTTCTCGGCTTCCTCGTCGGGGATCTCGATGCCGAACTCCTCCTCGAAGGCCATCACGAGCTCGACGATGTCCAGCGAGTCGGCCCCGAGGTCGTCGGTGAAGCTGGCCTCCAAGGTGACCTCTTCCGCGTCGACACCGAGCTGCTCCACGATGATGCCCTTCACCCTATCCGCAATGGCCATTGGCGAATCCCTCCTTGCTTGTGTAATTCGACCCGCACGCTACTCGCGCACGGCCTGGGGTTCTAGCATACAAGACAGGGGAGAGTCCATGTCTCCTAGATGTACAACCCTCCCGAGACGTTCAGAGTGTGGCCGGTGATGTAGCCCGCCTCCTCGCTGGCGAGGAAGAGGACGGCCGCGGCCACGTCGTCCACCGTGCCGAGGCGCTTCAGGGCGATGGCGCCGGTCAGCTCCTCGCGCGCCGCCTCGGGCAGCCGGTCGGTCATGGCGGTCTGGATGTAGCCGGGGGCCACCGCGTTGACCGTGATGCTGCGGCTCCCCAGCTCGCGGGCGAGCGACTTGGTCAGGCCGATCAGGCCCGCCTTGGCCGCCGCATAGTTGGCCTGGCCGGCGTTGCCCATCATCCCCACCACCGAAGTGATGTTGATCACCCGCCCCCAGCGCCTCTTCATCATGCCGCGCAGCAGCTCGCGGGTGAGGGCGTAAGCGCCGGTCAGGTTGGTGCGCAGGACCCGCTCCCAGTCCTCCAGCGACATGCGGGCGAGCAGATTGTCGGCGGTGATCCCCGCGTTGTTGACCAGGATGTCGACCGCCGCGAAGTCCTCCGGCAGGCTCTTCAGCCGCTCGGCGAAGGTCTCCGGCTGGGAGACGTCGAACGCGAGCGGCCGGGCGCACCCGCCGCCGGCGTCGATCTCGGCCGCCAGGGTCTTCAGCTTCTCTTCGGTGCGGGCGGCGAGCACCACCCGCGCCCCATGCAGCGCCAGCCGGCGCGCGATCGCCTCGCCGATCCCCTGCGAGGCGCCGGTCACCAGGGCGGTCTTGCCATCGAGCTTGAACATGGCTCCTCCTTACTCCTCCCTGCTACTTCCGCCGTCCCCCTCCAGCAGCTTGCGGAGCTGCTCGGGGTCGTAAAGGCTGGCGCAGACGGCCGACGTGGCGATCCGGCGGGTGAGGCCGGTCAGGACGGTGCCCGGCCCGACCTCCAGGAACAGGTCGACCCCCATCCCGTCCGCCATGCGCAGCACCGACTCCACCCAGCGCACCGGGCTGTCGATCTGCCGGACCAGGGCGTCGCGCGCCGCTTCTCCGGTGGCCGCCGGAGCGGCGTCGACGTTGGTGACGACCGGGACCCGCGGATCGCGGAAGCGGGTCTCGCCGAGCGGGCCGGCCATCCCCTCGCGAGCCGGCCGCATCAGCGGCGAATGGAAGGGGGCCGAGACCGCGAGCAGCGTCGCTTTCTTGGCGCCGCGGTCCTTCGCCATGGCCACGGCGCGGTCGACCGCCCCCTTGTGGCCGGCGATGACGATCTGCACGAAGCCGTTCAGGTTGGCCACCGCGCAAACCTCCCCTTGGGCCCCCTGGGCGGCCTCGGCGGCCAGGGCCTCGGTCGCCTCGGCGTCGAGGCCGATGACGGCCGCCATGGCTCCCTGCCCGACCGGTACGGCCTCCTGCATGAGCCGGCCGCGCCGCCGCACGAGCTGAAGGGCGTCCGCGAAATCCAGCGCTCCGGCGGCGACCAGGGCCGAGTACTCGCCCAGGCTGTGCCCGGCCACGGCCACCGGCCGCAGCGCCTCGGCGCCCGGGAAGGACGCCAGGGCGCGATGGATGGCGGTCGACACCGTGAGCAGGGCCGGCTGGGTGTTGACGGTGAGGCTCAGCTCCTCCTCCGGCCCTTCCCAGCAGAGGCGGGAGAGCTCGAAGCCGAGGACCCGGTCGGCCTCTTCGAAGGTCTGGCGCGCCTCGGCGCTGGCCTCGGCCCAGGCGCGGCCCATCCCGACCTTCTGCGAGCCCTGGCCGGGGAACACGAATGCGATCTTCCTGCCGTCCAGCGCGCTCATCCGGCGGACGCCTCCTGTGAGCCCCCGAGCAGCTTCGCCTCCTGGCTGTGCAGCTCGGCGATCTTGTCGTGGATCTTGCGGTCGAGGCGGGCGGTCGAGAACTCGACGGCGCGGCGGATGGCGTTCTGCATGGCCCGCGGGTTGGACCGGCCGTGGCCGATGAAGCAGCCGCCGTTGACGCCGAGCAGCGGGGCCGCCCCGAACTCGGAGTAGTGGGTGCGCTCCCGGAAGCGGTCGAAAGCCGGCTTCGAGAGGAGATAGCCCATCTGGGTGCGCGCGCTGCGGGTCAGCTCCTCGCGGAGCATGCCGCCGATCATCTCGGCCAGGGCCTCGGCGCTCTTGAGGACGACGTTGCCGACGAAGCCGTCGCAGACGATCACGTCCACCGAGCCGTTGAAGACATCCCGCCCCTCGACGTTGCCGACGAAGTTGAGGCCGGTGTTCTTGAGCACCTTGAAGACCTCGCGGGTGACGTCGTTGCCCTTCCCCTCCTCCTCGCCGATGGACATCAGGCCGATGCGCGGCGACTGGGTGCCGATGACCTCCTGGGCGTAGAAGTGGCCCATGACGGCGAACTCGCGCAGGTGCATCGGCTTGGTGTCGATGTTGGCGCCGACGTCCAGCAGGACGGTGCGCCCCTTGGCGTTGGGGAGGACGGCGGCGAGGGCCGGGCGGTCGACGCCGGCCACGGTGCCGATGACCATCTTGGCGGAGATCATGGCGGCGCCGGTGTTACCGGCGGTGACCATGGCCTGGGCGCGCCCCTCCTTGACCAGCTCGGCGCAGAGGCGGATCGAGGAGCGCCGCTTCTTGCGGATCGGCGTGATCGCCGGCTCGTCCATGCCGACCACCTCCTCGGCGTGGACGACCTCGATTCGCCCCTGCCCGCCGGGGCGGTAGTGGAGCCGCGCCAGCTCGGCCTCGATGCGGGCCTTGTCGCCGACGAGCAGGACCGAAGCCCCGTCCTCGGTGGCGGCGCGCACCGCTCCCTCGACAGGGCTCTGCGGCGCATGATCGCCGCCCATGGCGTCTACCGCGATCGGCATGCTTGGATCCCGCGGTCCTCCGTAGAGACGGAGCCGGTCTGGCTTTTCGGCGGGGAGACTCTATCAGAGGGTGTCTCAGAAGTCCTCGTACAGTCGCCGTTGCGGGCCCTCACCTCCCCGGCCTTCGGCCGGCTCATTCCCGTCACCGGGAGAGGGGCGCCCCCGCCCAACCCCTTCTCTCTTCTGTGTTTTCCCCCTCTCCCGGTGACGGGAGAGGGGGCCAGGGGGTGAGGGCTCTCAGCGGTGCGGCCTGCACTTTCGAGACACCTCTCAGAGGAAGCCGCGGGCTACGGAGTCTCTTTGCCCTCGATCACCTGCCGGCCGCGGTACTGGC
>DASVEF010000348.1:0-33405 GCA_036380715.1 Thermoanaerobaculia bacterium
CAAGGAGAATGCCGGGATCGAGCTCGAGATGCTCGGCATGACCGACAGCGCGAAGCGGTTGTTCCGCGATGCCCTCGCCGAGCCTAACGGAATCGTCCTCGTCACCGGTCCGACCGGCTCGGGCAAGACGGTGTCGCTGTACACCGGCCTGAACATCCTCAACACCGAGGAACGCAACATCTCCACCGCCGAAGACCCGGTCGAGATCCGCGTTCCCGGCATCAACCAGGTGCAGATGAGCAACAAGAAGGGCATGACCTTCGCGGTCGCCCTGCGCTCGTTCCTGCGCCAGGACCCGGACGTGATCATGGTCGGCGAGATCCGCGACGGCGAGACCGCACAGTACGCGATCCAGGCGGCCCTGACCGGCCATCTGGTCTTCTCCACCCTGCACACCAACGACGCGGCCTCGTCGATCTCCCGCTTGGCGGACCTCGGCGTCGAGCGCTTCCTGATCAGCTCCACCCTGATCGGCTCCATGGCCCAGCGCCTGCTGCGCCGCATCTGCCCGCACTGCGTCGCCGAGCGCTACCTCACCACCGACGAAGTCAACACCCTGCGCCTCGCCGTGCCACCCGGCAAGAAGATCAAGGTCAAGGAAGGCGAAGGCTGCTTCGAGTGCCGCGGCACCGGCTACATCGGTCGCACCGGCATCTTCGAGATCCTGCCGATCGACGACGCCATCAAGAACCTGATCGTCAAAGGCTCCGACGCCCCCGAGATCAAGCGCGAGGCCACCAAGAACGGCATGCGGACGCTGCGGCAGTCGGCTCTGCGCAAGCTGGCGGAGGGGGTCACCACCTTCGAGGAGGTGGTGCGGGTTACGGGGTTGTAAGCTATGGTCCAAGTCGTTCAAGAACATCGGGAGGAGCTGGCACGGATCTGTGCCCGGCATGGAGTACAACGCTTAGAGCTCTTCGGCTCGGCGGCGAGTGGCAGCTTCGATCCTGAGTCGAGCGACCTCGACTTTCTCGTAGAACTCTATCCAGCTTCCCCAGGTGATCTCGCGGACCGCTACTTCGGTCTGCTGGAGGATCTTCAGAACCTGTTCGGACGTCCCGTGGATCTGGTGATGACCGCGGCGATCAAGAACCCTTATTTCCTGCAACAGATCGAGAGCTCGCGTACCCTGCTCTATGCAGCTTGAGGCCAGAACACTTCTATTCGATATCCTGGAAGCCGCCCGGCTGATCCAGAGATTCACCCTCGGCCGCGACTTCGAAGCCTATGCGGCTGATGCCATGCTGCGCTCTGCGGTGGAACGGCAGTTCGAAATTATCGGGGAAGCTCTCAATAAGCTGACGAAGGTTGATCCTGGAAGAGCCTCCCAGATTCCCGAGTACCAGAAGATCATCGCGTTCCGTAATGTCCTCATCCACGGCTATGCCACGGTAGTCGACGATGTCGTCTGGGGAGTCGTCCAGACCAAGCTGCCACTACTTCTCGAAACTGTAGAGACCTTGCTCGGCACAGGAGAAAGCGCCGAGTAGCACACGCCTCCACAACATCAGGGCGCGACGTTGGTCCGGTGACGGTCGACCCACCAGGCCCAGAGCGGGACGAGCCAGCCCAGGAGCGCGGTCCAGGCGAGCGCCCGCGCGCTGGGCGGAGGCGGTCCGAACATCACCCAGAGCCAGGAGAGGAGCAGGAACGCGAGCAGGCCCCAGAGCCCCCAGCGGCCGATCCCGTCGCGGGCGCGGGTGGCGCGCAGGTAGAGAACGGTCCCGAGAACGAAGAGGCCCACCTCGAGCGGCAGCTCGACGGCCGGGACATTCCAGAGACCGAAGCCGACCTTGGAACCGTCCGGCAGGGTCGGCAGGTCGGGGCGGTGGACCAGGAGGTCGAGCACCCAGTGGCTGAAGACCCCGGCGCCGAGGAGGAGCGCGCCGCGGCGACGCGCCCGGGGCTCGGTCTCGCCTCGCGCGAGGAACAGGTAACCGACCGCGAAGGCGACCGACCAGCCGAGGGCGCCGACCAGACTGTGACTGATCGGGTAGTGCTCGAAGTCGATCGGGACGAGCTTCGTGATGCCAGGGGCAATCCCCGCGCGCTCCCAGCCGAGGAACAGGAAGATCGGAAAGAGCAGATCGAGGAAATTGATCGCGAGGAACCAGGTGCCGAGGGATATCCTCGGCGTCTTCGCACGGCCGGCCAGTCCGATCGCTTGGTGTCCGACGAACATGTGGGCCTCCCTGGGGATGAGTGGATCTTTCTTAGTATTTTACCCCAGAAGCTGATCCCGCTTCCCGATCGGCTCTCCCTTGCGACATGATGCGCCGGTGCCCCGGCGTCCGCTGCTCCTTACGGCCCTCTCCGCCCTCTGCTTCGCCGTGATGGCGCTGGCCGCGAAGCTGGCGGCGGCCGATCTCTCCGGCAGCCAGGTGGCGTTCGTGCGCTTCGCGGTCATGATGCTGCCGGTCGCGCTGGTGCCGTCGATCGCCCGCAAGGCGCTGACGTTCCAGCGCCTGGACCTGCTGTTCTATCGCGGGATCTTCGGCGGCACGGCCGTTCTCCTCTACTTCCTGGCGCTCGCGCACGTGCCGGTGGGGATCGCCACGCTGCTCAACTACTCCTCCCCCATCTTCAGCGTCGCCTTCGCCGCGGCCTTCCTCGGCGAACGCGTGGACCGGCGGCTGCTCTTTCCTCTCGCCGCCGCCCTCGCCGGCATGGCGCTCGCCGCCGGGGGCGGAGCGAAAGGCGGGGAGCTTCTGCATTTGGGAGTCTGGGAAGCCGCGGGGCTGGCGTCGGCCGTCCTCTCCGGAGCCGCGGTGACCGCCATCCGGGCCGCCCGCCGCACCGAGGGATCGTGGGCGATCTACGGCAGCTTCACGCTGTTCGGCCTGCTCACCACGGCCCCTTTCGGGCTCGCCGGCTTCCGGGCGCCGACGCCCCGGCAGTGGCTGTGGCTGGCGATCGTCGGCCTCTGCTCGGTGGCGGCCCAGCTCCTGATGACCTACGCCTATCGGTGGGTGACCAATCTCCAGGCCGGCGTGCTGTCCCAGCTCACGGTGGTCGGCAGCCTGGTGCTCGGCGCGGTCTTCCTCGGCGACCGGCTGGCGCCGGTCCAGATCCTCGGGACCTTCCTGACCCTCACGGGCGTCGTTGGCGTCGTCTGGCTGCAATCGACGCCGCGGGCCGTGGAATGACGCTACGTTTTTGCCGCGCCGTAGTGCTCCCCCACCAGCTCGCGGGCGCGGAGGGCGTGCTCGCGCGGCTCGGCGATGCGGCTGAAGAGGAGGCGCCAAGTGTGCTGGAGGGTCTCCAGGTCCTGCTGCTGGAGGAGCTTGATCAGCTCGTCGAGGGCGCGCTGCGAGGACGGCGGGTGGATCCCGCGCTCCACCTCCCGTTCCAGCAGGACCAGCGCGAAAAGGAGCGGCTCGGGGAGCTCGGAGGCCGGCTTTGGCGCCGCCGGCATGATGTCGATGGTCTCGTCGAGCTTCGAGGAGGGGAGCTCCGGGGCCGCGGGCTTGCGCTCGAACAGGAACGGCAGCGACCGCACCTGCTTGGCGAAGCGTGAGAACAAACCGAACAGCTCTTTTTCCGAGGTGAAGTTGCCGACCAGGCGGGCGTCGCGCCCCACTTCCAGGCGCTGCGTCTCGCGGAAGACCACATAGGCGCGCGCCGTGTCTTCCAGAAGGAGCGTACGGGCGGAGACTTTCCAGGCGTTGAGGAATCCGAGCACGAAGCAGGTCTCGGCGCAGCGGACCGTCACCGCCTCCACCTCCACCCCTTTGTCGATGCGGATCGAGCCCGCCAGCGACTCCAGGGTGCCGTACTTGCCCGAGTTCTGGACGATCAGGTTGCCCGGAGCGTAGATCGAGAGCTGCCCTTCCGCGTCCACCTCGATGCGGGCGCCCCGCGGGATGAGCATCGTGGGCGCGGCGTCTTCGGCGTGGGACCTGCTCATGGCTACCTCGCGAATCCCGAAGGCAGCGGCTCGTATCCGGACGGTCGGTCCCTGTTGCCGGCGCGATCCAGCAGCCGCTCCTCGTTCGGCCAGCGGCGATCCAGGATGAAGATCAGCGGATCGAGCGGCTGGAAGTCTCCGTCCCCTTCTTTGCGGCGGATCTCGTAGTGGACGTGCGGGCTGGCGCTCCAGCCCGTATTGCCGACTGTTCCCAGGACGTCTCCGCGGCTCACCTTCTGGCCGGCGCGCACCCGGATCTCCGCGCAATGCCCATACAGGGTCACGAACTCCTCGCCGTGGCGCAGGGCCACCAGGTTGCCGAAGCGCGACCAGGCGGGGCCGCGGCTCACCGGGTACTGGCCGGCGAAGACGACCACTCCGTCGGCGGACGCGTGGATCGGCGTCCCCACCGGCGCGGACAGGTCGATGCCGGCGTGGAATTCCAATTCCTTGGTGAACGGGCTGCGGCGGTTGCGGAACGAGCTCGTCAGCACGAAGTCGTCGCGCAACGGGCAGATCGACGGCGTGGTCCGCACCCGGTCCTGGTGGACGCGCTCGAACTCCCGGAGATCGGACAAGGCGGTTTCGAGGACGGCCAGCCGCTTGCCGATCCGCGACCGCAGCCGGTCTCCCTGCTGGATGGAACCGGAGTAGATCGAGTCCGAGAGGACCTCCTCGGCGGGCTGGCCCTCCCGCACCGTCCTGCTCACGGCCGGCAGGGCATAGGCGAGGGAGAGCTTGCTCAGCCCGAGGTGCAATCTCTGGGTGCGCCCTTCGAGCCGCTCCAGGCGCGCGACCATCTCCTGCAGCCGCTCCCCCTGCTGCGCGCGCTCCGCCGCCAGGGTGTCGTACTGCTGCCGGTTCATCGCCCCGCCGATCACGCCGGGAGCGAGCCCGGCGGCGAGGGCGAGGAACAGCAGATAGATCAGGACCGCCAGGCAGGCCAGGGTGATCTGGACGCGGGAGAGGAAGAGATAGCGGACCCTCCTGCGGATGTCGCCGGGATGGATCTGGACCTCGAAGCTCCAGCTCTCGATCTGGCTGTCGCGCGGCGGAAACCGGAAGCCGCGGAGGAGCTTCATGTCGCGCCCACCGGGTTCAGCCGTTCGATCTCGGCCTCGCTGGCATGGCGCTTGACGATCTCCAGGAGGTCGCGCTGCACCGTCGGGCCGCCCGCGATCACGTTGCCGCTGCGGAAGGAGCGCCCGCCGCCGTCCAGGTCGGTCACCACGCCGCCGGCCTCCTCGATCAGCAGGATGCCGGCGCCGATGTCCCACGGGGAGAGGCGGAACTCGAAGAAACCGTCGTAGACCCCCGCCGCGGTGTAGGCCAGGTCGAGCGCCGCCGAGCCGCAGCGCCGGATGGCTTTCGACTGCCGGAAGACGTCGCGGAAGATCGCCAGGTAGACGTCCAGAGTGGGGAGCGCGCGGAAGGGGTACCCGGTGGCCAGGAAGGAGCCTTCGAGGCCGTCCTGGCGGGAGACCGCCATCCGCTTGCCGTTCCACCACGCCCCGCCGCCCCGGGTGGCGGTGAACAGGTTGCCCCCCTCGGGATCGTCGACGACGGCGATCAGCAGCTCGTCCCCCCTCCGGCAGGCGATCGAGACGCAGTAGACGGGCAGCCCCTGGAGGAAATTGGTGGTGCCGTCCAGCGGATCGATGAGCCACTCGTGCTCGCTCCCCTGCCCGTGGTCCGCTCCTCCACCCTCCTCCGCCAGGATGCGGTGGCCGGGATGGCGGCGGTGGATCTCGTCGACGATGGCGGCCTCGCTCTCCCGGTCGGCCTGGGTGACGAAGTCGTTCTTCCCCTTGCGCCCGATCTCCAGGCCGTCGAGGCGGAAGTAGCGCCGGATCACCTCCGACCCGGCGCGCGCGGCGGCCAGGGCGGTCTCGAGAAGGTCTTCGTGCATCGCGCGGGTATTATGCCAGCTCCGTGCCGGAGGCCCGGCCCCCTCCCAAGATCCTCACCCCGACCCCTCTCCCATCGCCCCCCCTTCCACCGGGAGAGGGGCGCCGCCACCCAGTCCCAACGGTCCAACCCACCTGTCAGGTTCCCCCCTCTCCCGGTTGGGGGGAGGGCGATGGGAGAGGGGGGTCAGGGGGGTGAGGGGCACTCCAACGCCCCCGTATCCGTCACCGCTGGAGCCGTCCGCCCCAAGGGATTCTGGTAGGTCGCGGTCTGGCCGGTCTCGGTGTCGGTGACGGTCAGGGTATATTCGACGTTCGTGGTGGCGGCGGCGAAGACCCAGTAGTGGCCATTCCGGGCGCAGCCGTTCAGGACTTTGACCAGCAGCTCCCAGTTGGCGGGATCGAAGAACCAGAAGAGGCCGGAATCCTCGGAGGTGACTGGCACGACGGTGCCGGCGCCCCTCCGGTCCGCGGAGTCCCGCCAGGAGACCTCCACCCGGAAACGGCCGCCTCCGAGGCAGAGGGCCGTGGCCGTGGGAACGCAGCCCGCCGCACGGGACAGATAGGTCTTGCTCGCTAGGAACAGGAAGCCCTGCGCCATGGAGGCGGCGGGCAGGTCGCCGTGGCCGAGCCCCGGCTGGATGTCCTCTTCCCAGGGGACTCCCAGCCGGTCCCATTGTCGCTTCAGGGCGTCGTAGGAGCCGCCCGTGTAGTTCGGATCGGCCGTGCCGTAGTACATCCGGATCGGCGCTTTATAGTGAGGGTCCGCCACCTGGGACACCGGATAGTAGCGGGAGGCCAGCGAGAAGACCGCGCTGTAGCCGGACCGCGTGGTGTAGGCGAGGAGGTAAGCGTACGCTCCTCCCGCGGAATGGCCCGCCACGGCGATGCGGGCAACGTCGATGGAGATCTCCTCGCGCAGGAGGCGGAGGCTCTCGGCCACGGTGTGCTCGTCCCCTCCGGTCCCCCAGCCCAGATTGGAGGCCGACTTCGGCAGCGCCACGATGCACCGCGCCGCCTCGGCCGCCTCGACCACGTAGGCCCGATACGCATTGGGGTTCGTCCCGGAGCCGTGGAAGAAGAGGACCACCGGAGCCGGCCGGCCGCGGTCCAGGCTGTTGGGAACGTAGCGGAAGACGTAGGAGCTCGTCGCGGGAATGTCGAACCGGCGCCAGCCTGGCGCGGGGTTCTCAACCGCCACAGCCGGCCCGGAGCAGATCAGCAGGAGCCCGAGAACGGCGAGGTACTTCAAGATCGGCGGTACGCTGCCCATCGCGAGGAGTGGAGGTCTAGAGGTTACCCGGCTGGGACGATGCTCGGGCGACCCTCCGCGCCTTCCGGTCCGCCCTCTTCGAGCCCCTCCAGGTGGGAGCGGTCGTCGAAGCGGAGCAGGGTGCCGCCGCCTAGGCCCCACTCGACTTCGGTCAGGCTGCCGTTGCCGGGCCGGAAGGACGCCCACTGCGCGGAGTGGAGGCCGTGGATCGCGCCGAGGATCTGGGAGATCACGCCCGCGTGAGTGACGACTACGGCGCGCTCCCCGGGGTGGGTCTGGACGATGCGGCGCAGCCCGGTCAGGCAGCGCTGGCGAAACTCGCGGTAGGTCTCCCCGCCCGGCCAATGGAGATCCTCGTCTTCCTGCCGCTGGTTCGCTTCCCAGAGGTGGGGATAGCGCTGCTGCGCCTCCGGGGCCGGAAGGCCGTCGATCTCGCCGCAGTACATCTCCCGAAGCTCGGGGAGCAGGCGGAGAGGGCCGAGCGGCAGGCCGGCGAGGGCGCGCGCCGTCTCGACCGCCCGTTGAAGCGGGCTGGAGTACAGGGCGGCGGCCGGAGGCTCCAGGGCCAGGCGACGCCGCAGGGCCCTGGCCTGCCGCCTCCCGAGAGGGCTCAAGGGGCATTCCGTCCAGCCGTTGACCCGCGCCTCCGACAGGGTATTGCCGGCGACGTGGCCGTGCCGGATTAGGATCAGCCGGACGGGTCGCACAGACCCTCCCTGAGGACTTCCAGGAACGGCCTGCCCCAACTTTCCATGCGCTCCTCCAGCCGCTCCGTGCAGTCGCAGTCGCCGCAGGCCCAGGGCTCGGTGCCTTCGAGGTCGCGGCACTTGCGCCGGCTGTGCGCGTCCTGGACGCGGACCAGGTCGAAGTACTCCTCCCAGTAGGGCCGCTCCTCTTCGAGCGGCTCCCAGCAGAAGCAGACCTCGACCCACCGAACCCTACCGTCCTCGATCCGTCGCGCCTGGGCCATGTTGCGGAGGTACTCGTCACCCGCAACTGAGCCGCGGCCGAGGATTCCGTCCTCGATCGCTCGCGCCAGCGCGGCTTCCCGCCCAGGGCGCACCCGGGCTGTGACGAGATATCTCATTCCTATATCCTACCAGCCCGGAGAAACCAGGAAGCCGGTGACCCAGTCCTCCCCCTGCTGGTGGAACGGCTTGGCGTAGTAGAACTGCAGGACCGCGAACCCTCCCAGCAGCACCCGCGCGGCCACGCCGGCGCTGACGACCGGCACCCGCTCGATCGAGTCCGGGTCGTAGCGGAGCTCCGGCCTGGAGTCCTCCGTCCACGCCACGCCCGCGTCCGTGAACAGCGAGAGCTCGATCGGCAGGAATCTCGTCTGGAAGACTCCGAAGCCCTCGGTCCCCAGCAGAGGGAACCGCAGCTCCAGGTTGAGCACGCCGATGCGGCTGCCGATCAGGCGGTCGAACTCCGGGCAGGCGTCGGGCTGGTCCGGCACGACGGTGCACTCGGAACCGTCGATGTCGTCGATCTCGTAGCCGCGCACCAGCGTCTGCCGGCCCACGTAGAAGGGGGAGATCCGGCCGCTCTCGGCGTCGGTGCCATAGCGGCCCACGTGCAGCCCGCGGAACGCCAGGGTCACCGGCCGGCGGAAGAAGTAGCGCCGGTAGTCCAGGGTCAGCGACTGGAACTCCAGATCGCCGAACGTCGGCTCGACCTCGAAGCGGTAGCGGTAGCCGCGCACCGGCGAGGTGAAGCCGAAGTAGCTGTTGTCGCCCACGAAGGCGAACGACGCCTGGTAGAGCTGGAGCGACGGCAGCGACGCCAAGTCGGTCTCCGAGCGATCGACGACCTCGTTGCCGACCACTACGACGCGGCGCAGCTCGTCCTCGAAGCCCAGCCGGAGGAAGCCGGCGTTGGCTTCGAATCGGCGGGTCGTCGAGAACGGATACTGCGTGATCAACTGGACCTGGTCCTGGGTGATGGTCTGCCGGCGCTGCTCGATGATCGTCGCCTGCCTCTGCTCGCCGTCGATCTCGATGACGCCGGTGCCGGCCGTGGTGAACGCCGTGATGTACGGGATGTGGCCCGCCCCGGCCCCCCAGTGTAGCCGGCTGCCCTGGTTCAGGTAGTAGGCCTGGCCGCCGAACTCGTCCAGGGTCCCGGTGCCTCCGAAGAGGGAGACGCCGACCTCGCGCTCGCCGAGCGTGTCGCTGAAGTAGGCCGTGACGTCGCCCCCGAACCCATAGCCGAGGCTGCTCACCCCGACGCCGACCGCCGGTCCGACGAAGTCGAGCTGGAGGCGAGGCCGGTAGGAGGTGATCTCAGGATCCTCGAGCGGCGGCACGGGATCCTGGTCATTCAGGTATCTCGCCACCGTGCTGCGCGTGAGCGGAGCCGCCGGAGGGAGGAGGGCGGCCTCGGCCGCCTCGCCCTGCGCCACCTCGGCGACCACGGCCTCGCCGCGCGCCTGCTGCGGCTCCAGCGAGTTGATCTGGTAGCGCGTGTCGTTGAAGACCGAGAACATCACGCGGCCGGTCCGCTCCGCCACCGTCAGGGCGGGCGACATCCGGGCGATGCCGGTCACTCCGGTGGTCACCCGGGTCACGCGAAAGATCTCGCCGCTTTCCACCGTCATCCGGTAGAGGTCGCTCACGCCCGCGGCTTCGGAGAGGAAGTAGAGGTCCCGGCCGCCCGGGCCGAAGTGCGGATTGAACCGGTTGCCGCGCTCCATGTTCCCCTCGGCGCGGACCAGCTCACTGACCCGGCCGCTCGCCAGGTCGAGGCGCCAGATCCCCATCGGGCTGCGGGTGAGCGCGCCCACCTCCGCGCCGGCGCGCCGGTCGGAGACGAAGACGAGGGAACGGCCGTCCGGCGCCCACTCGGGCTGGAGGTCGGCGTAGACGTCGTTGGTCAGCCGGCGCACCCGGCCGCTGTCGACGTCGACCTGATAGAGGTCGGTGATCCCTCCGGCCGAGCCGGAGATGACGATGGACCGGCCGTCCGGAGACCAGGCCGGGTTCCACATGGCTCCGACCTCGTCGATCTGGTAGCGGCGCTCGATCTTGCGCGAGCGCACGTCGAGGACGGCGAGCTCGTTGTCGCCGCGGGAAAAGACGATGAAGGCGAACTTCCGTCCGTCGGGCGACCAGGCGCCGGCCGAGTCGAGGAAGCGCAGCGAGTCGATGTGCGGGTCCGCGTCCTCGGAGACCAGCTTGCTCTTGATCTCGCCCGTGCGGGCGTCGGCCAGGTAGAGGTCGAAGGTGAACAGCCGGCGGGTCGAGAGGAAGATGACCTCGGAGCCGTCCGGGCTGAGCACCGGCGCGATGTAGAGGTCGGTCGAATCCTCGTCGCGGGGGAACAGCCGGGTCCCCGCCGCCGAGGGGGGCTGCCGCCGCTCCAGGACCGGCGTGTAGGCTTGGCGGATCGAGCCGCGCCAGGCTTCGGAGAAGTCCTCCGGGCTCAGGCCCAGCACCTCGGCCATGGCGCCTTCGAGCCCCACCTGGACGCCGCGGGTGAAGAGCTGCCCGACCGCGGCGTCGCCCCAGCGCCCGCCGACATAGGCCCAGAAGGCGTGACCCCAGCGGTAGGGGAAGAGGCGCGGATCGCGCGAGAGCTGCTTGACCGTGGGCAGCTCGTCGCGGGCCAGGGCATCGCGCAGCCACATCGCCGTCTGCGGCGACTCGTGGCCGAGCGAGAGGTATTCCGCCAGGCCCTCGATGAACCAGAGGGGGATGTCCACGGCGGACTGCCGGACCCCCTGGTTTCCCGGGTCCTGGTTGAGCGGGTCCTTGAGGATGTCGTATTGAAACACGTGCACCAGCTCGTGGCCGAGCACGTGGTCGGTGTCCTCGTAATTGCCGGTCAGCGGGAGGACCACCCGGGTCTTGAGCCCCTCGGTCACGCCGCCGGTCCCCTGGCCAATCAGCCCGCGCACGACCGTGGTCTGCTGGAAGTCGCTGTGGTCGGCGTAGAGGACGATCGACTTGCGCTCGAAGAACTCGCGCTGGAACACGGAGGTGAGACGGTCGTACCAGCGCTCCGCCATCCGCGCCGTGTCGCGCACGGCCTTCTCTTCCTCGGGGTAGTGATAGATGTCGAAATGCTCGGTCTTGAGGACCCGCCAGTCAAAATTTTCCCACTGCACCTTGTTGCGCCCGAAGTACTGGGCGGACGCGCTCCCGGGCCAGAGAGCGAGCGCGAGCACGGCGAGCGACAGCGTCAGAGCTGTCCGGTGGAGCGTGGAGCGTCGGGTGGTCATCGATCCTCCTTCTCGGATTTCCCGTCGCGACCTCCATACAGGCGGGCAGAACAGGCTGAGGAGGACCGGCGGGGCGGGCGACACAAACCCCTGCCCATCCTGCATTCAAGACCGATGCCGTCGGAAACCCTATGCTAAGCTGGCTTCATGCAGGAGCACGCCGTCGTCAGCCGCGAGTGCAAGGCCATCCAGATCCCGGAAGGTACCCCCGTCCTCCTCTCCCCTGGCACCCGCGTGCGCATCGCCCAGGCGCTCGGCGGGAGCTACACGGTGGTGACCGAGCGCGGCCACATGATGCGCCTCGACGAGAAGGACGCCGACGCGATCGGCAAGGCTCCCGCGCACACCGGCGCGCCCGCCGACCTCCAGGCCAATCTTCAGGAAGGTTCGCTGGAGGACCAGGTCTGGGCCAAGCTCAAGACCTGCTATGACCCGGAGATCCCGGTCAACATCGTGGACCTCGGCCTCGTCTACAACTGCGAGATCACGCCGCTGCCCGACGGCGGGAGCGAGGTCGGCATCAAGATGACCCTGACCGCGCCCGGCTGCGGTATGGGCCCCGTCCTGGCGCAGGACGTCAAGGACAAGATCGAAGCGCTCCCCGGCGTCGAGAAGGCGGACGTCGAGGTCGTGTTCGACCCGCAGTGGAACCAGAACATGATGACCGAGGCCGCCCGGCTCCAACTCGGGCTGTTCTGAAGCCCCCTCCTGTCCACTCGCTCTTCGGCCGACGAGGGTGCCGTAGGCTTCCTGGAAGAGGGTAGCGCCTATCCATCCGGCAAGGCGAACCGTTCCAGGAACGATTGCGGCGCGAAGAGGAAGCCCAGAACCGGGATGAGCGCCAGGGAGAGCAGCGTGATCGACCATTCGGTACAGGCGCCGCGCCAAGAGGTGAGCAGCCCGGCCAGGCCGGAGGCCAGGAGCAGGACGCCCGTGGCGAGAAAGATGTCGCGGGCTCCGAAGAACAGGAACGACAGGAGCACCGCGGCGGCGGAGATCGCCATCCATTTGAGGACGGCCATGAGCCGCATGCCGTCCGGAATCGAACCGTCGTCCAGGAAGCGGAGGAGGTGCCGGTTCTCCACGACATCCAGCACGGCCGCCGCGGCGGCGAGAGCCGCGGCAACGGCGCCGAGGAGCGGATGCCAGCGGCCCGGGCGCTGCGCGAGCAGCGCGGCCAGCCCCACGTAGAGCAGCACGTACGCCGCGATGAAGAGGAAATCAGCCCGCACGCTCCTGCGCAGGGCCCGGATGCGTTCCGGGGTGTCGGGCTTGTCGTAGATCATCGCGATCACCTCGACCGGTGGGGCCAGCTCGAGGGCCAGGACCGGCCGGGTGTAGCCGCACGGAATGTCCTCCCGTGGAATGCGCACTCTCGTGAAGGCGCCGGTCAGCGCCGCTGCCAGACAGAAGACTCCAACCGCGCGGACCATCCACGTCAACTCGGGGCCATCCATGCCGTCTCCTTTCAGAGTACCGAGATCGTGAGCGGCCTGCTCGACGACGGGTTCGGTGAGGGGTTCATCCGCGCTTCCTCTTCTGTTGTCTGATCCGGTACAGGCGCTCTGTGAAGCCTCCCTCGTTCTCGAAGGCTTGAGCCTGGGCCGCCAATTGCCGGTCGAGCAGGTAGCAGCACAGGTTCAAGAGCGAGAGCACCGCGTTGGCCACCAGGGTGGAAGAGCTCACGGCCGGACACGGATTTTCACGGACCGACAGGGACGAAGATCCAAATCCATCCTGTCCATGCCCGTCCCTGTTGGTCCGTGCCCGTCCGTGTTCCTCCTCCACCCAGGCCCGCACCTCATCCACCGTGGCGCAGCGCCTCGCCTTGAACCGCACCAGCGCCGGGTGGTCCGGTGGCCACTGAGGCAGATCCCGCTGTCGCAAAAAGTCTTGGTAGTCGAGCCGTAGCTCCTCCAGGCTGGCCCGCGCCACGTTGGTCAGCTTGAGCTCGGACTTCTTAGAGGTGCCTGACGCCTGGCTTCCCTCGGCGATGTTTTGCACCCCACTGCGCGCCGCCTGCACCATCTGGTCGCGGGTCCGGCTCCGGGGGTCGATATATCGCTCGCAGAAGCGCACCGTGACGTCGTAGGCCAGTTGCGCTACCTGGAAGCTCTTCAGCTTCCGGTATCCGCCGTGCTTCGGAATCAGCAGCTCCTCGGCCGGCACATTTCCTCCTGGCCCGATTTCTCGCGCTTTCACGCAACGCAGGATAATACTCTGGGGGGCTCGCGGCAAGCAGCTCCACAGCTCGCGAAGGAATTCTCCAGAGGAGCGGGTTTTCTCCCGGCTCTGGCGGAAGACTGAGTTTTTCTCGGGGGTGCGATAAAGGCTCGGCTCGTCCCACTCTCCGGGTGTACGCAGATTCATGACGAACCTGCAACGCCTTGAAGGCGAATCTAGAAAGGAGAGTCCGCATGTCGCAGCCTGTCGCTTCCGCCACGTCCGCTCCGGGTCCGATCAACGGCAACCAGAACAATTCGAGCCTGAACTTCCAGTTCCTCGAGCTCCCCGCCAGCGGCAATCTGACCGTGGACGTCGAGAACAACGCCAACGCGGGATCCATCTCCTTCACGCTCTGGCACGTGAAGGGCGGTATGCCGGACCAGCCGGTGAGCGGCGGTACTGGTCTGAGGAACGGCTCCACCGTCCAGATCTCGGGTAATTTGGAAGAGGGCGCCAACTACTATATCGGCAACCCCAGCAACGCCGGCGGCCAGAACTTCGTGGTCTCTTTCCTCGCCGGCTAACCTAAGCCTCCAGGCGCCGCTCTTTCCATCTAGCGGGGAGAGGGCGGCGCCTCGGCCGCGCCCCTCAGGGGTCCAGGAGGATAGCTTGATCAGCGGCGCGCGCGATCAGAAGAGCCGCGCAGCGCATGAGAGACCCACCGGACCTCAGCGCGTTGACCTAGCAACGCGGGACGCCTCCGCCTTGGCCGGACCCGGCGCCGGTTTGTAGAGGGTGACGAGGGCGGCGCCCAGGGCTGCGAGGAGCAGACCGGCGTAGAACTGCCAGCGGATGCTCGACCATCCTCCGGCCGGCGGGTGGAGGAGGATGGTGTAGAGGGCGTTGACGATCGGCGCTCCGGCGAAGACGATGGTCATGACCACGGCCGGCGTGCCCTTGGCGGCGAAGGCGAGGAGCACGCAGAAGGCTCCGGTGGCGCCGACGGTGCCGGCGAGGAGGGACCAGAGCGCTCCACGGACGGGAAAGGCCCAGGTCGCTCCCTGGAGCTTGAGGACGAGGAGAGGCGCGAGCACCGCGGTGAGGAAGTAGGCGAGCCCCACGAAAAGGAAGGCCTTGTAGCGGCCGTTCTCGGGATCGGCCATCCCGATCTGGCCGGTGTGCAGGAAGGCCCCGTAGAGCCCCCAGGAGACGACGGTCATCAGAGCGAACATGAGCCAGTTCATCGCGATCTCTCCTATCTTTCCTCTTTGAGCACCGGCAGGAGGGGCGCCGCCAACGCGCTCCACACGGCGGCAAGCGAGGAGACGAAGCCCAGGACCAGGACGGCCAGCAGGGTCGAGAGCAGAGGCGTCCATGGGATGGCTCCCCCACTTTCGGCCAGCCGCGGCGCAACCGCCAGGAGCCCCGCCGCGGTGCCCAGGGCGATGCCGAGAAGCAGGAGGACGCCGTTCTCGGCGGTGACCATCCAGGCGAGCCGGCGACGCCGGAAGCCGAACGCTCGGAGCGCGGCGAGCTCGCCCCGCCGCTCGATGACGCCGCGCAGCAGCGCGATCCCCAGTCCCAGGGTGCCCAGAAGGAGCCCGAAGCCGCCGAGCGCGCTGAAGGTCTGCAGGTAGGTCGCCTCGACCGCCTGGTAGGCGGCGAGCCGCGCGGCTGTGGAGGAGACGTCGAACCCGTAGCGCGAGAGCCCCTCCTCCAGCGCCTGGGAGACCCCGGCCGCGCGTTCCGGGGGCGCGTCGATCAGGAAGAACGAGCGGCCGGCCCGGCTCGGGAAGTGGCGCAGCAGGTTCTTCTCGGAGATCAGGAGCTCGCTCTGGAAGAGGCTGTGGTCGAGGAGCGCCACCAGACGGAGCCGGACCGGCTCGCCGGCCTCGTCGGCCATGGTGAGGTCCTCCTCCAGGTCGAGCTTCAGGATCCAGGTGGCCGAGCTTTCGTCGGCGATCGCCGGAATGACGCCGGGGCCGAAGTCCTTGTCGAGGAGGGTCCAGGGGTTCGCAGCGTTGTCGAGCGCGCGCCGGAAAGGCAGCTCGCGCGCGGCGAGCTCGGGCGAGACGCCCAGGAGACGAGGCCGCTCCGGACGATACAGGTTGAGGCAGCTCGCGTCGTCTCCCGGCACCAGGCGCAGAGGGACGATCGAGACGCCCCCCAGGATGCCATCCTCGGGCAGGCCGAGCGCCAAGCGCCCTTCCGGATGATTGGGGTCGACCGCGAGGGGCACGGCGGACTCAGCGAAGAGGGGGAATCCTCCGGCGCCTGTCTCCGTCTCTTCCTCGCCGCGGCGGTTAGCGGCCACCGTCACCAGCACGAAGCAGGCGGCCGCCACGAGAGCGACGGAGAGGAGGCTGCGCCCCGGGCTGGCCGCGCCGTTCCTCGCCGCCATGGCGAGGAGCGTCAGGCGACGCGACGGGCGGGGGCGGCGGAGCCAGAGCGACACCGCGGCCAGCCCCGAGACGAGAAGCGAAGCGCCGGCCCCGAACGCCAGGGCGGGCGATGAGGCCTCCCCTGCCAGAATCATGTAGAGGACGAAGGCGACGGCGGCGACGGTTCCGCCCAGGGCGAGCGGCCGCGCGAGGCGCCCTATTTTCGAGGCTCCGGGCGCGACCGTCGATCCCGCGAGGAGGGAGGGCGCCGGCACCCTGGCGAGCCGCCGCACCGTCCAGGCGACGGCGATCAGCACCGCGATCACCGAAACGATCCATCCGATGGCCAGGCTGGACGGCTCGACGTGGAGATAGAGGTCGGACGTGCCCACGGCCGGCAGCCACCAGGTCCGCAGGCCCGCCATGAGGAGCCAGGCGTAGCCGAGGGCTCCGCCGAGCCCCAGGAGAGCGCCCGCGCCGGCCAGGACGATCCCCTCGGCCAGGAGCCGCCGGCGCACGGCTCGCACGGCATATCCCACCGCCAGGAGCATCCCCAGCTCCCCCGCCCGGCGCTCGACCGCCAGGCTGAAGAGCAGACCGACGAGCAGGACCGCCGAGACGATGAGGAAGAAGCTGAAGGCAAGGAAGAGGCCGGCGAAGTCGGTCGAGCCCTGCGCCGCCGCGAGCCCCTGCTCCTTGACCGGATGGAAGGCGAGGCCGAACGGCGCGAGGTCGATCCGCGCGGGGAGCTCGCGGCGCAGCGTTTCCTCGATGCGGTCGAGATCATGAGCTGCGATTTCCCCCCTCTCCCGGTCGGGGGGAGGGCGATGGGAGAGGGGGGCAGGGGGGTGAGGACCCTCGAAGCGGAGCGCAGTCAGGTCCCCGAAGCGGGTGCTCCACAGCCGTTGCGCCGTGGCCAGGGAGACGAAGGCCTTGGGAGCCGCGCCGTGCTCGTCCCAGTACTCCTCGTCCTTGGGACGGATCGACGACAGATCGACGGGGAACGGCGGATCCCAGGCGGCGATGTCCTCGGCGTCCTCGATGCCCGGAAAAGTGGGCGTCAAGCTGCGATCCGCTCCCAGGCCGGTCATCCCGACGACGCCGGCCAGGCGTAGGACAGTCCGCTCCTCGCGCAGCCCGCCGCCCGGCGCCATCGCCAGGTAGCGCATCTCGATCGCCTCCCCCGGGCGGGTCCCCAGATCCTCGGCGGCCCACCCGTTGAGGAGGACCTGGCCGTCCGGCGGCGCGAAACCGCCGGCAGAAAGGCCGGCGACCATGGAGTACGGGAGGAACCTGCCGCCCGCGCGCATGCTGGTGGCGAGGTAGGTGAGCACGCGGCGGGGCGCGGCTCCGAGCCCTTTCGCCAGGGCCTCGGCGGTCTCGACGGCAGCGGGCTTCAAGAAAAAGCCTTCGCTCTCGAGCGAAACGTGAGCCGGTCCCCGGACGATCCGCAGCCCCAGATCCTCCAGCCGGACCGTCGTCCGTAAATCGGGCGCCTCGCCGGCCGTGAGCAGGGCGTTGACCCTCCCCTCCTCTTCCAGGATCTCCTGGAGCGCGGCGAGCGGCACGAAGGCGTTGCGCGGCCGGGCCTGGTGAGGCGCGAGGCCGAAGCCGCCGAGGCCGCGGTCGGGGATCACCTGGGCGATGGTGAAGCGGCCGGTGACGAGCACGTCCTCGGCCTCCTTGTCTCCGAGTAGGGTCTCGCGGGGGATCTCTCCCGGAAGCTCCAGAGAGAGGAGGAGGTCGTCTCCCACCTTTGCGCCCAACTCGCCGGCCAGGGATTCGTTGACCACGGCCGGCGGGAAGATCGCTCCGGCCGCCTGCTCCAGGGAGAGATCTCCCCGGCCGTGCAGACGGGTGAAGCGCTCATCCACGCCGTAGACCGCGATCCTCGAAGCCCGCTGTGCGGAGGAGCCGTGGACCGCGCTCGCCCGGGCGACGATGGCGGGAGCGAGCGACCCCTCACCTCCCTGGCCCCCCTCTCCCACCCCCTCCCCTCCGCCGGGAGAGGGGGGAACTGCTGAGGAAAGTCTGCCCTTTGAGCGGGAGGGGGCGCCCCTCTCCCGGTCGGCGGGAGGGGGTGGGAGAGGGGTCGGGGGTGAGGGGTCCGCCAACTCCTCGCGGAAGAACCCCTCGGCGACCAGAGCGGCGTCGATCCCCCCAAGCCGCTCCAGGGTCAGATCGGTCAGGCTGCCGCGCACCGAGTCGCCGGCCAGCAGCGCGCCGGTGAGCACCGTCGAAGCGACGGCCGCGCCCAGCGCCACCGCCAGGTTGGCGCGCCAGAAGTGGGTCAGGCCGCGGAGGCTTGGGAGCACCGGCCCTCCACCAGCTCGCAGCGGCGGGGGAAGCGCGCCGCCAGGTCCAGGCTGTGCGTCACCACGACGAGCACCGTCCGGGAGGCCTCGTGAAGCTCGAAGAGCAGCGCGGCCACCGCCGTGGCGGCGGCGCGGTCGAGGCTGCCGGTGGGCTCGTCGCAGAGGAGGACGCCGGGCCGGTTGATGAGCGCCCGGGCGACCGCCACCCGCTGCCGCTCGCCTCCCGACAGCTCGGCCGGCCGGTGGCGCAGCCGGTGGGAGAGGCCGACCCGGTCGAGAAGCTCGGCCGCCCGCGCCTCGGCCTCTTTGGATTCGATCTTTCCCGGAAACGCCTGCGTGGGCACCAGGACGTTCTCGAGCACCGTGTACTGCGGGAGCAGATGGGAGTCCTGGAAGACGAAGCCGATCGTCTGATTGCGGAACCGGGCCAGCTCGGGCTCGGGAAGGGCGAAGGGATCGGTCTCGTCGATACCGATGGATCCCGAGGTCGGCCGGTCGAGAGTTCCGATCAGATGGAGCAGCGTGCTCTTGCCGGACCCCGAAGGCCCCGTGATGGCGAGCGCCTCGCCCGCGGCGAGATCGAACGAGACGCCTTGCAGCACCACGACCGGTTCCGAGCCCGCCGCGAAGCTCTTGTGGACGTCGCGCACGCTCAGCCGGGTCATGCCGGAACGCGCTCTCCCACCGGGATCGACCGCTCGGCCAGCACCTGGCGGTAGACCGCGAGCACGTTCTCCGCCTCGACCGCGTTGGTGAAACGCTGCTCGACCGCTTCCCTCCCCTGCCGTCCCAGCTTTGCCCGCAGCTCCGGATCGGCGATCAGCCGCGCGAGGCCCTTGGCCAGCTCCTCGGGCGAGCCGGGATCGACGAGGAGACCGCCGCCAGTCGCGGCCAGCATCTCCGGAAAGGCGCCGTGCCGCGGCTGCACGACCGGAACGCCGTGAGCGAGCGCTTCGAGCACGAACAGCCCCTTGGGCTCCTGGTACGTGGTCGGTACCGACAGGACGTCCAGCGAGCGGAGGAAGCGACTCTTCTCTTCGCGGTCCACCTCGCCAGCGTACTCGAAGTCGCCAGCCAGCTCCTCGAAGTAGCGGCGGTCCCGCGCGCCGAGCCAGCCGGCGACGCGCAGGCGCAGCTTGCCCTTAAAGGCCGGATCGGCCTTCAGGATGCGGAAGGCCTCGACCAGGAGGTGGAGCCCTTTCTCGGGACAGATGCGGGCGAGATAGCCCAGGGTGACGGGAGCGTCCGCGGGCCTCGGCTCGTCCGGCTCGCCCCGATCTGTAAAGCCGTCGAGGCTGATGCCCAGGGGCACCACGTGCAGGCGGCCGCGGTCCACCTGCATCAGCTCGGCCATGGCGCCGGCGTACCAGGCGCTGTGGGAGAGGAAGGCGTCGACGTCCCGCGCCCGTTCGCGCAGCGCCTCGAAGGCCCGGGTCTTCCAGGGCTCGCGGAGCTGGCCGAGGAACAGGTCCTCCCCCTGGAGCGAGCAGACCACGGGCACCCCCAGCTCCCGCTTCAGGTTGCGGGCGAAGCCCACGAACATGGAGTTCGTCAGGTGGACGATCTCGGGCCGGAAGTCGTCGCGCAGCCAGGCCACGAGGCGGTCGAGCTCCTTGGCCTGGTATCCCTCCTCCCCCTTGAGCACGGACCAGGTCAGATCGCCGAGCTCCGTGGGATCGGTCGAGGCCCCGAGTTTGGCCACACGGCGGATCAGGCCGGGGTTGTCGAGCAGCCGGTCGAAAGCCGCGGGCGTGTGGCGGAAAGCGCCGACCTTCTGCTGGAGATAGACGTTCAAGGCCCCGAAGAAGACGCGGTCGATGGACACATCCGCCCCATCTGTCTTGAGCGGCGTGTAGGTGGGGATCAGCGAGACGTCGTGCCCTTGGCGCAGCAGCGCTCCCGCCAGCGCGTTGTCATGCAGGCAGGTGCCGCAGATCATGTCGGCCGCGCCCGCCGCGATGTAAGCGATCCTCATGCGGCTCCCCCAGGGAAGAACTTGGCCAGCGTCTCGCGGTCCGGCGGCCGGGTGAGGAGCGAGCCCACGATCATCGCCGCCGTCGAGGCGAGCAGGATGACGGCGACCGGCATGACGCCGGTGTCGGCGATCGTATAGTCCGCCGACTTCCAGCCTTGGATCACGAACGCGGTCCACAGGACGGCCACGGTCAGCGTGGCGGCGAAGGCCCCCCATTTCGTGCTCCGCTGCCAGAAGACCGCCGCCACCACCACGGGGAACAGGGCGGCGAAGCCGGTGAAGCACCAGACGCCGAGCTTGAAGATGCTCCGGTCGGTCACCAGCGAGAGCAGGTAGGTGACGACGAGGATGCCGACCGTGAAGATGCGGCCGACCATGATCTGCGTGCGCTCGCCCATACGGTCGTGGAACCCGTAGTGGCGGACGATGTCCTGGGTGAACATCGTCCCGGCCGCGTGCACCTGCGAGTCGAAGGAGTTCATGATGGCGGCGAAGACCCCGGCCGCCAGCAGGCCCGCGAGCACGCCGGGAGCGTGGAGGTCGATCATCTTGACCAGGACCGAGTTGGCCCCGGCGACGCCGAGGTCCGGGAAGTCGGCCCGGGCGAGCACTCCCAGCACCACGCTCGGCACCCAGACGATGGCGATGCAGACGGGATAGAAGGCGATCGTCGGCCGGAACGAGGCGGCGTTCCTGGCCGTCAGCCAGTGGATGAACATGTGCGGGAACATGCCCACGGACAGCGGGATGCAGGTGTAGGTCAGGAGCTGCCAGGGCTTGATGTGCTCGCCCCGCACCAGCAGGCCGGGGTGGGTCGCCGCGACCCGCTGCATGGCCGCATCCAGGCCGCCGAGCTTGTCCACGATGACCCAGAAGGCGATGAACCCCAGCGAGAGGAGGACGACGGTCTGGAAGACGTTGACCCAGATGGTCCCCCTCATTCCGCCGTAGGTGACATAGGCGAGGACGACAAGGCAGATGACGAGCCCACCCACCCATCCCGGCACCAGGCCGCCGGTGACCTGAGTCAGGGTCGAGCCGCCGCCCATGACGCCGATCAGCAGGTAGGGGACAAGGAGGGCGATCTGGACGGCGAAGATCAGCAGGCCCAGCGAGTCCGAGCCCCAACGCTCGCGGAAGAACTGGACCGGCGTCAGATAGCCGCGCCGCTTGCCGAGAGCCCAGATGCGGGTGCCGACGAAGTAGAACACCGCGGGGATGACCAGGCCCGAGGACGAGGCCATGAGCGAGAAGACGCCGATCCCCTCCATGTAGGCCTCGCCCGAGGAGCCCAGCACCGCGAAGGCGGTCATGTTGGCGCCGAAGAGCGAGACCAGGAGGATGAAGGGGCCGAGGGTGCGGGCGGCGACGAAGAAGTCCTCGCTCGTGCCGCGGAAGAAGCGGTGCGAGAAGAGGCCGATCGCCAGGACGATGGCCAGGTAGACGATGATGATGACGAGGGTGGTCAGTGCCGGCCCTCCCGGCGATGGGTTTCCGAAGCGGGGGAATCCGGAACCTCCAAGTGGTGCGGCCAGGCCTTGAGCACCAGCAGGGTCAGCACGATCGACGTGGCGACGGCGAAGCCTACGTGGTAGACCAGCCCGACCGGCAGGCCGAAGACCAGGCTCGCGTCGTTCCACAGCCAGAGGTCGTTGTGGAGCAGGTAGAGGACGAGCAGGGCCGCGTAGAGCGGCCATCTCCAGGCGTTCCTGTCCCTCATTGGGCGGCCCCTTCCGGCAGGCCGGCGGGCTCGGAGGCCGGCAGAGGGGAAGCGTCCGCCGGCAGGCGGACCATCTCGGCCATGTCCGCGAACAGGTCGTCGGTCGGATGGAAGAGATCGCCCACCAGCAGGTGGATGATGCTCAGCCGGTGCTGGGGGAAGCGGGAGAGGAATTTCGCGAAGCTGAAGTCCTGCTCGTAGAAGGCGTAGACCAGCTTGCGCATGGCCTCCATGCCGGCGGCGAAGCGGGGGCCATGTTCCCCCAGCCTCGCACCCGACAGGTCGCCGGCCGCGAGGGCCTCGTGGATCGAGTCGGCCGCCAGCTCTCCCGACTTCAGGGCCAGGAAGACGCCCGACGAGTAGATCGGGTCGAGGAAGCCGAAGGCGTCGCCGACCAGGACCCAGCCGTCGCCGGCGATGCGCGACGAGCGATAGGAGAAGTCGCGGGTCGCCTGGACCGGAAAGAGCTGGGTGGCATTGGCGAGGCGCGGCTTCAGGGCCGGGCAGCGCTCCACCTCCTCGTCGAACACCTGCTGCGGATCGGCGGCCCGGCCCGCGACCAGGTGGTCGAGGGAGCTCACGACGCCGACGCTCACCCGGTCGTCGGGGAGAGGGATGTACCAGAACCAGGACTTCGCCTCCTCGGTATGGATGACCAGGGTCGCCCCCTCGTCCAGGCCGGGGTCGCGCAGGGCGCCCTGGAAGTGGGTGAAATAGGAGGCCTTGCGCAGCTCCAAGTCGGGCTGGCGTAGGCCGAGCTTCCTGGCGATCAGAGCGCTCTGGCCCGAGGCGTCGACCACGACCCGGCAGCGGATCTCCCGCTCCTCTCCCGCGATCTCCGCCCGCACCCCCACGGCGCGCCCGCCTTCGAAGAGCACGTCCTTGACCGATGCTCCTCGCCGGACCTCGACCCCCTGCTCCTGGGCGTTGTCGAGGAGCAGGGCGTCGAACTCGCTGCGCAGGACCTGCCACGTCTGCGAGCGCTCGCGCGGATCGGTCTCCATGAAGTAGAAGGGGGCGGAGCCCTTACCCGTCCGGCTGAAGAACTGGACGCTGTATTTCTTGGGGAAGTGGCTGGCCTTGAGGAGGGGCAGAACCCCCATCCGCTCCAGCGTGTCGTAGGTCGCCGGCATCAGCGACTCGCCGATCTTGAACCGTGGCGTCCGGGAGCGCTCCAGGAGCAGGACCTTGTGCCCCCGCTGGGCCAGCAGCGTGGCCGCGGCGGCGCCGCCCGGTCCGCCGCCGATCGTGATGACGTCATAGTCCACCATGTCCATTCGCCTTTCGTGCCCTCTGCCCTGCGTCAGCGCAGCTCCAGCCGGTATTCGAATCCGCCATGGATCGAGAACCCGGGCGCCGGAATCACCGAGGTGTTGCCGAAGCCGCGGGTGAAGAGATCCTCATCGGTCAGGTTCTTGAAGTGAAGGTTGAGCCGCCAGGCGGCCAGGTCGTAGAACAGCGCGGCGTCGAGCTGGAAGCTCGAGTCGAGCTGGAAGGCGTTGTCCTCGGCGATGAACTGCTCCGACAGGTAGCGGCCGCCGGCGCCCACCCCGAAACCCTTGCTGCGATCACCGAAGCGCTTGGTCATCCACAGGTTGGCGATGTGCTTTGGGGCGAAGGCCGAGGTGTTGCCCGAGCGGTCGACGGTCTGGAAGGCCGGCGGGTTGAAGCCGACCAGCACGAGCTCGGAGAAGCGGATCAGCTCCGAGTCGTTGTAGGCGTAGGAGAAGAGCGTGCGCAGGCCGCGGACCGGCTCGGCCGCGAGCTCCAGCTCGACGCCGCGCGAGCGCTGGGTGCCGGTCTGCTGGATGAGACCGGTGAGGTCTGGGATCGCCACGTTCTCGCGCTCCAGATCGTAGACGGCGAGCGTCGCCTGCAGCCGGCCGCCCCACAGCTCGGCTTTGGTCCCCACCTCGACCTGCCGGCTCTCCTCGGGCTTCCGCTCCCCCACCACGCGCGAGGACGGCGGAGCGAAAGCCTGGCCGGCGTTGGCGTAGAGGGAGAACGACGGGGCGGGCGAGTAGACGAGCCCGAGGATCGGCGAGACCTCGGAGAAATCGCGGGAGGTCCCGGAGACCTCGTCCTCGTAATCGATGGCGTCCCAACGCGCTCCCAGGACCACCTGGAAACGGTCGGAAAGGCTGATCCGGTCGATCAGGTAGGGGGCCACGACCTGGCTCGCCGCGTCCGCCGCCTGGTTGGGGATGCGTTGCAACGGCCCCTGCGCCGTCTCCACCGGGTTGTCGAGCCCGATGGTCGGCAGCAGGGCGAAGTCCAGCGTGAAGCGGTCCTCGTACCGCCCGACCTCGACGCCGGCCAGGAGGCTGTGGTCCACGCCGCCGGTCTCGGCTGTGTAGACCGCCTCGAGCTGGTTGCCGAAGAATTCCTGCGTGTCGTCCAGCAGCA
The DNA here is from genome assembly GCA_036380715.1 of Thermoanaerobaculia bacterium. Lineage (GTDB taxonomy): Bacteria > Acidobacteriota > Thermoanaerobaculia > Multivoradales > UBA5704 > UBA5704. The sequence continues at coordinate 24,273 of DASVEF010000348.1, forward strand.
CGAGGGTGCGGGCGACCTGGTCGGGGAAGAGGCCGAAACCGGGGATCACGCCGTTGAGGATGGTGCCGTCCGAGAGCCACTCGAGCTGCCGGTAGAAGGTCTTGTTGCGCAGCGACAGCCGGTCCGAGATCTCCGCCTCGTAGTCGACCTGGGCGCGCCGGGTCTCCTGCTCCGAGCGGTCGAAGGGGGACTGGTAGGAACGGGTGCGCGGGACGTCCGCCACCTCCTGGCCTATCGGTTGGCCGATGGGGAACGGCGATCCCGGAGGCGGCGGGCCGAAGATCGTGACCAGGGGGAGACCGGCGTCGGGCGAGAAGCTCGTCTCCAGGAATTCGAGGTTCAGGTTGAGCACACCCCGAGTGCCCGTGCGCCAGGAGAAGGCGGGGTTCGCCCCGCGCACCTCGCTCGGCGTGCCGTCGCGGTAGCCGTCGGCCTCCTGCCAGAGGCCGTTGAGGCGGAAGGCGAAGGGGCCGTCCCCGCCCGCGTTCCAGTCGAGCGTACCGCCGAAGGCGCCGAAGCTCCCGGCCGTCAGCCCGAGGTCGACGAAGCGGCCGGGCGCCGGCTGCTTGCGCACCATGTTGACCGTGGCGGCCACGGGGTTGGCGCCATAGAGGAAGCCGCCGGGGCCTTTCAGGACCTCGACCCGCTCCACGTTGTAGAGCTGGTAGAAGCTGATCTCGGGCTCGGCGGCGCCGTCGGTCAGCACGAGGCCGTTGGCCACGGAGTCCAGGCCGCGCACCAGGAAGTAATCGGCCACGCCGTTCTGGGTCTGGACGTTCAGGCCGCTGATGTTGCGCAGCGCGTCGCCGAGGACGACGCTCCCCTGCTCCCTCAGGAGCGGACCGGTCACCACGCCGACGCTCGCCGGGGTCTGCCGCAGCGGCAGGGGGAGCTTGGTGGCGATGGTGTTCGAGTCCGGGACGTACGGCAGGCTCCCCTCGACGAAGAGCACGTCCTCGTAAGTGGCGACCGGCTCCTCGCTCTCCGGCTCGGCCGGCGGCTCCTGCTGGGCGTGGAGGGCGAGGCCCGAAAGAACGAGGCCCAGGAATAGACGGATGGAGGAGGTCTTCAACGCTGTGTCCTTTCTCTAGCGGCCCTTCTTCGCCGCGGCCGGTTTAGGGGCGGCGCCGGTCCAATTCAGCGCCAGCAGCTCTTCCTCGTTCCTCAGATAGAGCCGGCCGTCAGCCAGCGTCGGCGCCGTCCAGCACTTGCCGGAGAGGACCTGGCCGCTCCCCTTCTCGCAATAGCCGGCGGGCGTCGCCTCGACGAGCAGGAGCTTGCCGCGCTCGGACAGGACGATCAGGTGGCCGTCGGCCAGGATCAGCGAGCCGTGTCCGAAGCCGCTCTCCTTCCATTTCTCCTTCCCGGTCGCCGCCTCGATGCACTTGAGGACGGAGTTGTCGAAGCCGTAGATGTGGCCGTTGTGGAGCACGGAGGAGCTGAACTGGTTCTTCATGCCGCGGCTCCGCCAGACCTCCTCGGCGCCCACCCGGCCTCCCGCCACCTCGATCTTGAAGAGAGCCGCGCCGGTGCCGTAGCCCGAGGAGATGTAGAGCTTGTCCGGCGGCATGAAGATCGGCGTCGCGGCGTTGACGTCCCAGTCGGTCTTCCAGGGGACCCGCCAGAAGAGCTTGCCGTCCTTGGGAGACACCGAGAGCACCGCCCGGCCGGTGAAGAAGATCACCTGGCGGACGCCGCCCACGGTGATGGCGATGGGCGCCGAGTAGCCGGCGAGCTCGCTCTGCGAGGTCCAGACCGTCTTGCCGGTCTTCTTGTCCAGGGCGACGAGCGACTTGCCCCCCGAGCCTCCCGCGTCGATCAGGAGGAGGTTGCCCTCGATGAGGGGCGAGGTCGAAACCCCCCATTGGGGGGGTTCGGCGCCGAATTCCGCTTGCAGATCGTGCTCCCAGACCTTCTTCCCGTCGGCGGCTTTCAGGGCGGCGAGCCGGCCGGTTGCGGTGAGGGCGTACACCATGTCGCCGTCCACCGTCGGCGTCGAGCGGGGGCCGTTCCCCTCGCCGTTGATGAACTTGCGGCCGAGCGGCACCTTCCAGAGCTGCTTGCCGGTGGCGGCGTCGTACGCCGCGGCGTAATCGTTGGCCCCCTCGCCGTAGAGAGTGAAGAGGCGCCCTTTGGAAACCGTGAGATGGGAGTAGCCCTCACCCACCGGAATCTTCCAGAGGACCTTGGGGCCTCCGGCGGGCCAGCTCTTGAGGAGCCCGGTCTCACGGGAGATCCCGTCACGGTTCGGACCGCGGAACTGCGGCCAGTCCACCGCCAGAGCCGTGCTGGCGAGGAGGCAGGAGGCGACGGCCATCGTCAGGTGATGCAAGCGAGCCTTCGAGTGGCGCATCATGGGGCTCCTTCAGGTGTAACGCGCGTTGCGGTATTTCTCGTCATAGAAGGACGGCAGCAGACCGTCGGCCTCGAGAAGCCCGGCTCGGGTGAGCGTGACCTCATCGGCGCCGAGGCGCAGCTTCCCCTCTTCCTGCAGCCTCTTCCAGGCGGGGGCGAACTCCGCGAGGACGTCGACTCCGAACTTGTCGCGGAAGTATGGGAGCGCCAGGGTCCCCAGCTTGAGCTGCAGGATCATTTCCCGCGTCAGCCGCTCCCGGCCGGTGATCGCCAGGCCGCGCGCCAGGGGCAGGCGCCTCTCGGCGAGAGTCTCCAGGTACTCGCTCCAGCCGGCGACGTTCTGGAAGTGGACGCCCGACAGGTGCGAGAACGAGGCGACGCCGGCCCCCACCATGTCGCTACCGTGCCAGACCGCGTCGCGGTAGACGAAGCGGGAGGACGGTCCCTTCGGCTTGACCATGGTGTAGGCCGACGACAGGACGTAGCCGGCCGCGGCCAGCTCGGAGAAGGCGTAGTCGTGCCAGGCCCGCTTGGTCGGCCAGTCGGCCAGCGGAAGATCGAAGGTGCCGCCCAGCACGCTCTTGGAGTAGACGGTGTTGTAGGGCAGCTCCATCTGGTAGACGGTCACGCTGTCCGGCTCGATCTCCAGGGTCTTACGGACCGTCTCACGCCAGGTCTCCCAGGTCTCCCCCACCATGCCGGCGATGAGGTCGATGTTGAGCTGTTCGAAGCCCATCTCCGCGATCCAGGGGAGGACCCGGTAGATCTCGGTTGAAAGGTGGGCGCGCCCGTTCTCCTTCAGGATCTCGTCGTCGAAGTTCTCGATGCCGAGAGACAGGCGGGTGACGCCGATGCCGCGGATCGCCGCAAGCTTCGAATGGGTGAGCGTCCCCGGCTCGCACTCGAAGGTGATCTCTTCGGCGCCCGTCCAGGGCAGGGCCGCCTGCACGCGGGAGACCAGCCCTTCGAGCTGGCGCACGGAGAGGTACGAGGGCGTGCCGCCGCCGAAGTAGACGAACTTGAGTGGCCGGCCGGCGATGGCGGCCTTCTGGGCGTAGAGCTCGACCTCGGTGGCCAGGGCGTCCAGGTAGGCGCCGATCTCCTGCGAGTCCTTGTCGGTGTAGACCCGGAAGTAGCAGAACTTGCAGCGCTTGCGGCAGAAGGGGATGTGCAGGTAGAGGCCGAGGGTCGCGCCGGGCAGAGGCGGAGAGTCCAGGGCGGCGTGAACCTCCGGCAGGCTCTCCAGGGTCCAGGCCGAGAACGGCGGATAGTTGGAGACGAAGACGCTGCCGACCTCGGTGGCCGGCAGCGGCGCCGATATGGGTGAAGCCGTGGCGGGCTCGGGATTGACCATGTTGAATGACCTCACTTCGATCCGAAGCAGTAGAGAGACCCGTCCGAGGCGCCGATGACCAGCCGGCCGGCAGCGATGGCCGGCGAGGCTTCGATGCCAGCGCCGACGTCGAAGCGCCAGACCGCCTTGCCGGTCGCGACGTCGAGGGCGAAGAGCTGGCCGCTCTTGTCGGCGGCGAAGACCCGGTTGCCCAGCACCACCGGCGAGGCGTCGACCGCGCTGCGCGCCGACCAGGTCCAGCGCGCCTTGCCGGTGGCCGCGTCGAGGGCGTGGATCAGCTTGTCCCTGCCGCCGACGACGACCGTGCCGCCGACGAGGGCGGGCGATGAGTAGAAGGGGAATTTGCGCACCGGGTGCTCGTAGCGCCAGAGGACCTTGCCGCCGTCCAGGTCGACGGCCAGGAACTGGTTCTCGAAGTTGCCCACGAAGGCGCGGCTCCCGGCGACGGCCGGGCTCGCACCCACATAGCCGCCCAGGGGGACGCGCCGCAGCTCCTTGCCGTCCTTGGCGCTCAGGATCCGGAGGAAGCCGTCGCACCCCGCCGAGATGACCCGGTCGCCGATCACCGCGGGCGTGCCATGGACATAACCGTCGGTCTCGACCTTCCAGACGACCGCGCCGTCCTTCGGCGAGAGGCAGTAGAGGAACTGGTCGTAGGAGCCGACGACGATGCAGCCCGGAGCCCCCCCTGAAGTGAAATTGGCCGAGGAGGTGATCCCCGCGCCGGCCTTGAACATCCATCGCTGCTTCCCGGTCCTGGCGTCCACGGCGTGGAAGGTCCCCAACTCGTCGCCGAAGTAGACGACGCCGTCGCGGACCGCAGGGGACGACTTGATCTCGTCCGTGGCCTTGTAGGTCCAGCGGGCCTTGCCGGTGGCCAGATCCACGGCATAGAGGTTGCCGTCCTGGGAGCCCACGTAGACCGCGCCGTTCACGACGGCGGCGGTCGAGATGATCCCCTTCTGAGCCTTGAACGTCCAGAGCGGCTTGGGATCGGCCGGCAGATCGCCCGCGGCACGGCCCGAGAGCCCGGCGTCGGCCCGGAACATGGTCCAGGAGGACGGGGGCGGGGCGGCGGCGAGGGAGGAAAGGACGACAAGGACGACAAGGACTGCACGGACACCACGGACGGCACCTCGGCCGATCGTCCGTGTCGTCCTTGCTGTCCTTGTCGTCGCTGACTTCATCGTGCGCTCCGGTAGATCTCCAGCAGGTCCGCCGCGGCCACCGGGCGGGGGTTGAACCGCGCGGTCCACTGGCGCGCCGCCTCCTGGGCGAGCTCCGGCAGGCGGCCCTCTTCGACGCCGGTATCGAGCAGGCGCCCGGGCAGGCCGGCGAGCGCGCGCAGCTCCTCCAGCCGCTCGGGGAGCCGGCGGTCCAGCTCGGCGTAAAGGTCGCCGGCGACCGGCGTGTTGAAACGGACCACCGGCGGGAGCATCAGGCCTACGGCGATCCCGTGCGCCAGGCCGTAGCGGGCGGAGAGCGGGTTGGCGCAGGCGTGGGCCGCGCCGAGCATGGAGGCCTCGATCGCGGCTCCGGCCAGGTGGGCGCCCAGCAGAACGTCGGCCGCCGCCTGCAGATTGCCGGGCGAGTCGAGATAGGCCGGCAGGCTCCCGTCCAGGAGGCGCCAGGCCTCCCGCGCGAGCATCCGGGAGACCGGGTTGCTCCGCGTCGTCACGTAGCTCTCGACGGCGTGCGAGACGGCGTCGATCCCCGCCGCCGCCGCCGCGCGCCGCGGCGTGCTCGCCACCAGCTCGGGGTCGAGGAGGACGGCGCCGAACCGCACCTTGCGGTCGCCGCAGGCCATCTTCTGATGCGTCTCCGGATGGGTGATCAGGGCGTAGGACTGCGCCTCGCTCCCCGTGCCCGCCGTGGTCGGCACGCCGATCGACGGCAGCATGGGCCGGACCGCCTTGCCCGTTCCCCAGTAGTCCTCCATCCGGCCGCCGTTGGTGAGGACGAAGTTGATCCCCTTGGCCGTGTCCAGGGCGCTGCCGCCGCCTACCGCCACCAGCAGGTCGGGACCGAGCTCCGCGGCGAAGGCCCGGCCGGCTTCGACAGTCAGCGACGAGGGGTCTTCCTCGGCTCCGTCGAACAGAGCCGCCTCCAGCCCCTCGCTTTCTAGGAATGCCACGGCCCGCTCGGCGTGCCCGGCCGCGCGCACCCCCGGGTCCGTCACCACCAGGACCCGGCGGCCGCCCAGCTCGCGCGCGACCGGACCCACGAGGTCGAGAGCGCCGACGCCGAAGTGGACGCGGATCCCTCCGATCTCGGCGCTGAAGGCCTCCTTCATGCCGCGACCTCGGCGGTCTGGATCGCACGCTGCCGGTAGAGGTGCGCGAAGAGATTCCCTTCATGCGGCTGGTCCCAGGAGACGCGCGAGGTCGGGATCGGTCCCAGGTTCAGCCGGTCGATCGAGGGGCAGGCGAGAAGCTCGCGCTGGAAGCCGGCATCCTCGGTGAGAGCGGTGGCCACGAGGGTGGAGCCGATGCGCGAAAACAGCTCGGAGCGCGGCACCTCGACCACGGTGGCGAAGGGGAACAGCAGCTCGGCGCTGGCGAGCGGGTGCTCCGGATCCTCGCACCAGACGAGGGTCGGCAGGAGGAACGTGGCGCCGCCCGCCTCGGCCACGCGATCCCGGCGATCACCGCCACGGATCTCCGCGGTCAGGTCCACGGCCCCTGGAATCCGGAGCTGCCGGTCGATCCATTCGGAGATCCGCTGCGCAACCTCGGGCTTGGTGAACGCGGCGAGGCGAGCCTCGGGATGGTCCAGCGGCAGGGCCTCGGTGCGGGCGAGGCGCTCTGCCAGGGCCTCGGCGATCCGCCGGCCGTGGGCGGGGACCCAGACACCGGAGGCGTTGAGGCACGAGCGTCCGCCGTTGTCGGCGATCGAGCGGACCAGGAGGTCGAGGTGGCGCTCCCAATCCTCAACTTGATCCTCGCCGAAGATCACCTTGCTCCAGCCGGGCCCGTGGATCTGCACCCGCGGGTCGTCGCGGAAAGGGCGGACGGTCGCGGCGTCGCCGAAGAACATCGAGCGGCCGCAGCGCAGGAGGATCTCGGTGGCCCCGCCGTGGTCCGTCGGGTAGTAGAAAGCCGCCTCCCGCGGCAGGCCCGCGGCCATGAGGGCCTGGAGCACGCGCAGCGGCGACCAGGGCTCCTCCCGGCCGGGCTTGACGACCACGGGGATCTTCAGCGCGTAGGCCGGCAGCCAGAGCGTGTGCACACCCGGCGAGTTGCTGGGCAGGACGGCGCCCAGAGCGTCGGTCTGGGCCTGGAAGGAGACCCGCCGGCCGTCCTGAGCCCCCCAGCCGGCGTCGAGAGCGGAGAGATCGAGCCCCCGCGTGAGCCCCGCGAGCACGTCCGCCATCCCGGCGAGGACGGCGCGGATCTTCTCCATGTTGAACCGGCAGAGGGTTTCGGGAAGTCCGGAGGTCGCGGAGAGCCGGCGGACATAGTCCTCCGGCCCCTGGCCCTCGAGCTCGCCCTCGCTGAAAAGGACGGCCGCCCTGGCGCAGATGGCGAGGAGCTCCGCCGACGTCAGTCCGGCGAGCGCCCGCCGGCCCTCCCCCACTGCGGCCAGATCCCGCGCGATCAATCCCCGGTTGGCCTGGGAGATCTCAGCCACCGGCTCCCCCGTGCGGAGGTCGCGGACCGTCTGCACTTCCAGGCTGCGGTAGGGACGGCCGGCGCGCAGGATCGGGAGGTGGAGCATCAATACACCCCCACCACGACCGACTCCTGGAGCGAGGAGAGGAGGCGCAGGCTGCTCACCCCGTCCCAGGGATAGCGCTCGATAGGCTCCGCCCGCTCCCCCTCGTCCCGCTCCAGAAAGCGCGGCATGAAGAAGTCGCGGGTCAGCGTGGTCAGCATCACCCGTCCGGTTTCGCCATAGCCGACCGTCCGCTCCGGGTCCTTGGGGTCCACCAGCTCGAACACGGCGCGCGGCGAGGGCGGATAGTAGGTGATCGTGTAGTCGGGCGCCGCCGGGTCGACCGGCTTGTGGCAGGCGAGCCCCATCAGCGTGTTGCCGTACGTCGGCACGAACTCGATGCCCGGCACCAGCTCCTCGCGGGCGAAGCGGTGGAACTGGGCGTTCATCTCCGTGCCGCCGCAGAAGATCCCGCGGATGCCCAGCTTGACGAGGGAGACCTTCTCGCAGAGGGCTTCGAGGAGCTTCGGCGTCGTGAACAGGCAGCGGATCTCGTGCGCCCTGAGCACGGTCAGCCCCTGCTCGATCACGTGGGCCTTGTACTCCTCCAACTCGCGGAAGCGGCCGTTCTTGATCAGCTTGTTGACCCAGCGGGGGTCGAGGTCCACGTGGAAGCAGATGCCGCCCCGGTGCTGCGCCAGGTGCTCGACCGCGAGGCGCAGCCGGCGCGGACCGGTCGGTCCCAGCATCAGCCAGTCGGCCCCCCGGGGGAACCCCTCGTCGGGAAGGCTGTCGCCGAAGATCTCGTAATCGATCTGGAAGTCCTCGATATTGACCCGCGACTTCGGCACTCCGGTCGAGCCGCCGGTCTCGAAGACGTAGGCCGGCCGGCCGGCGAGCCCCTTGGGGATGAACCGGCGGACCGGGCCGCCGCGCAGCCAGGAGTCCTCGAAGTGGCCGAAGAGCTTCAGGTCCTCATATCCCCGGACCTCCCTCCTGGGATCGAACCCGAGCCCCGCCGCCCGTTCGAGCCAGAACGGGCTCCCGGTGGCCGGATCGAAGTGCCAGGCGACGATCTCGCGCACGTGGGCGTCGAGCCGGGACCGGGCCTCGGCGACCCTTTCCACGAGCGAGGGTCGGGTGAGGATCTCCATGGCGCCCCCCTTATCCCTTGTCCCCCGGCGGTTTCGGAGCCTCCGGCGGTTTGGCGGCCTCCGGCTTCTTGCCCGTCCCTTCCTGGATGGCGTAGAGCTTGGAGCGGGTGGAGATGTAGAGGACGCCGTCCCTGGCCACCGGGGTCGAGTAGACCGAGCTCCCCATGTTGACCTCGTGCAGGAGCTCCTTCTTCTTGCCGGCCTTGAGGACCACGATGTCGCCGTCCTCGTCGCCCAGGTAGACCTTGCCGTCGGCCACGAAGGGCGAGCCCCAGATGGCGGCGAAGACGTCGTGCTTCCAGTGGAGCTGCCCGGTGCGCGCGTCCAGGGCGTACAGGTGGCCAGATAGGTCGGAGACATAGAGCACGCCGTCGTTGTCGATCGCCGCCGTGGAAAGCGTGCGGTGGAAGTCCTCGCCGCCGCGGTGCCAGACCGCTCCCTTGCCGGTGATATCCCCCTCCAGAGTGGCGTCCACCACCCAGAGGTGGCCGATGCCTTCGCCGTGCTCGGGGTCCTGGCCGACGCCGATGTAGACCTTGTCGTCCCAGATCACCGGGGTCGAGATGATGTAGTTGCGGGTCCCGGCGCCGCCGATCCTCCACACCGCGTCCTTGGG
>DASVEF010000349.1:0-2844 GCA_036380715.1 Thermoanaerobaculia bacterium
TATTCCTCTCGCTTCAGGACTGGAGGCGCCAGACGAGCGACGGGCCGGTCTTGCCTTAGGATCGTGACCGTCTCCCCTGTTCGCTCCACTTCCTCAAGGATCGCAAGACAATCCTTCTTGAATTCGGCAAGCTGAACCGACCGCATAGGACCACTGTAGGGAATCAGGCTCAGCTCGGTCAATTCCTAGCGCGGGCTCGCGCTTGCGCCTTCGGCATGGCCTCGATAGGCTCGGCTCATCGACCATGAACCGTCCTTTCCTCCTTCCAGGACTCCTGATCCTCTCCCTGTCGGCCTGCGGGGTGAGGGAGGCGGACGACAAGCGCCTGATCTACGAGGTGCACCCTCAGGAGGGACAGGACACCGAGGCCGTGGTCCAGCAGACCATCGCGTCGCTCCATCGCCGCCTCGAAGAGTTCGGATACCCTGGCGCGACCATCCGGCCGGAGGGGGACACCCGCGTCTCCGTCGAGCTGCCGGAGGAGGATCTGGAGCGGGTCCGCAACCTGCTCAACGAGACCGGGCTCCTGGAATTCCGCTTCGTCCGCTTCCCCGAAACCGGCGGAGCGCCGTCGCTCGAAACGATCCACCAGCACTACGCGGGTGAGGTGCCGGCGGACATCGCGATCCTGGAAGGGGAGGTGCAGAGGCTGTACGGCGGCAGCGGGCCGGAGGGCCGGGGATCCGGCAAGGGCCAGGGGAAGGCCGCCGGCAAGCTGTACTACGGGGTCGAGATTGAGCCGGTGATTTCCAGCCCGGACTTCGAGTCCGCGCGCCCGAGCCTCGGTGAGGACGGCTCGCCGATCGTCGAATTCCGCCTGACGCCGGAGGCGGTCGGGAGGTTCGCCCGGGTCACGAGCGAGAGCATCGGCTCGACGCTCGCCATCGTGCTCGACGGCAGGGTCATCTCGGCGCCGAAGCTCACCTCTCCCATCGAGGGCCCCCACGGCGTCATCGCCGGGAATTTCACTCGGGTGGACGCCGAGCACCTGGCCTCCCTCCTGAACGCCGGCGCCCTGTACGCCCCCATCACCCGGGTCGACGAATACGAGCCGGAGCCGCTCGAGGGGGAGGCCTCATTCATCTACGTCGTCCTGGTCTTCCTCATCCCCGCCGTCTTCTTTATGGGGCTCTACACCTTCCTCATGCTGCGCAAGCGTTGAGCCCCCGCCCTCCGCGCGATATGCTCCATGGGCTCTGGAGAAAACCGCGCGAGGTCGATCCCTATGAAAATACCGTCTCTCATCCTCAAGCAGATGTACACCCTGGGCAGCCTGGAGAACGTCGAGGACGGCGTCCGCTTCAGCCTCAAGAACCGGCTGAGCAACGCGACGCTGACCCGTCTCAAGGAGGTCCAGATCGACGGCCGGCCGGTTCCGCTCGACCGCCTGACCCTCGACCTGAACGGCGAGGACGTCTCCGCCACCGAGGTCAACCCCAATAACGCCGTGGCCTTTCCGCTGGCGCGGACGGTGCGCATCCACGCCCGCGGCAACCAGCTCGACAAAGGGCAGCACGAGATCGCCCTGGCGTTCGAGACCGAGCCTTTCGGCAATCTCGCCTTCAAGGTCAAGGACGCCATCGCCGAGAAGGTCAAGCGCACAACCGTGCCCGCGGACAAGGAGAACAACTTCACCCCGGAGATCATCCGCGCGCGCCAGAAGTTCGTCGAGGAGTACACCGGCGTCAAGCTCCAGCACATCGACAAGTTCTCGTTCGACCCGAACATCACCAAGGGGAACATCGAGAACTTCACCGGCGTGGCCCAGATCCCCATCGGCTTCGCCGGACCGATCAAGATCAACGGCGAGCACGCCCAGGGCGAGTTCCTGATCCCCCTGGCCACCGCGGAAGGGACCCTGGTCGCCTCCTACAACCGCGGCATGAAGGTGCTCAACCTCTCCGGCGGCGTCACCTGCACGGTGGTCGGCGACAGCATGCAGCGGGCCCCGGTCTTCGTCTTCGACAACGCCCGCGACGCCCGCGACTTCGTGCAGTGGGTCGACGCCAGCCTGCCGAAGATCCGTGAGGAGGCCGAGGGGACCTCCAGCGTGGCCAAGCTCACCTACATCGACCGCTACCTGTCGAACAAACTGGTCTTCCTGCGCTTCAACTACACGACCGGCGACGCGGCCGGGCAGAACATGGTCGGGCGCGCCACCTTCGCGGCGTGTAGCTGGATCCTCGAAAGCCACGACAAGATCCGCCACTTTTACCTGGAGTCGAACTTCGCGACCGACAAGAAGTCGTCGCAGATCAACGTCATGCGCACCCGCGGCAAGCGGGTCACGGCCGAGGCGGTGATCCCGCGCGACGTGCTGATCCAGAACATGCGGGTCGACCCCGAGACGCTGCACTACCACGCCGGCATCGCCAATGTCGGCGCCTTCCTGTCCGGGGCCAACAACAACGGCGCCCACTCCCCCAATGGCATCACGGCGATGTTCATCGCCACCGGCCAGGACGTGGCCAACGTCGCGGAATCGTCGGCGGGCATCGTCTACACCGAGATCACGCCGGAGAGGGACCTCTACATCTCGATCACCATCCCGTCGCTCATCGTGGCGACCCACGGCGGCGGCACCGGGCTGGCCACTCAGCGCGAGTGTCTGGAGATCCTGGGCTGCGTGGGCAAGGGGAAGGTGAAGAAGCTCGCCGAGATCGTGGCCGGAGTGGTGCTGGCGGGCGAGATCTCCCTGGGGGCGGCCATCTCCTCGCTCGACTGGGTCTCCAGCCACGAGCAGTACGGCCGGAACCGGTAGGAATTCCGGAGGCTGGGACCGGCGGGCTCGCCTGGGGTTGAAACCCCAGGCTGGGCTGTTGCGCCCGGCGGCGCTCCCCCACC
>DASVEF010000350.1:0-6596 GCA_036380715.1 Thermoanaerobaculia bacterium
CTCCACATACGTGCCGCCCGTCCACAGGGCGCCGTGCTGGCTGGTACCGGACAAGCGCGAGTCGTAGACGAAGTAGGGCTGGATGGGCAGATCGGTCGTGCCCGTGCCGCCGCCGGTCACGCCGTTCAAGGTGTAGTAGCACCCGGCCGGGTCCGGGCAGCCGCTACCGGCGATCGGGTTGCCGAGGGAGTCGTACTTGCCGTAGACGCCCTCGGCGGAGAAGTCGAAATGGAGATTGAGCTGCGTCAGGAAGCGCGGCAGTGTGACCGGGGAGGAGACGAGCCGGCGCTCGACGGTCGCGGGTGCGATGCGCTCGGTCGAGGCGTTCGCGGACCCGGCGCCAATGCCCGTGCGCACCGCGTACATGGGCAGTCCGAAGAGCGTCCATTGGAGGAGAGTCTTCTCGTCATAACCGTTGACCGCGCCCGGGACCTGGAGGAAGTAGCGCAGCTTCGCCCGCTGGACGGCGTCGCCCACCACCACCGTGCCGCCGGCGGTCATCTCCTCGGTGAAGAGCTCCACCATGCGCTCGCCATAGCCGATCCCCGTTTCGAGCCCCCAACCATAGCCGGTGTTGGCGATGTAGGCCAGCGCTCCACGAAGGAGGAACGCCTGCGGCAGGTCGTGCGGATGGTCCCCGGCCGCGCTTCCCGGAACGGACAGGCCGCTGTGGCATCCCACCCCATAGATCACCGTGCCTTCGACGTCCGGCAGATCTTCCGAGGAGAGCCCCTGGATGTCGGCCGCTCCGGTGCCCGGAACGCCTTCCTGGTGATGGGTGGCATGCCCGTTGAGGTTGACGATCGCATAGGGAGCCCCGCCGCTGCCGGCGAGGTGATGGCTCAGCGCCTGGCGCCTGTCCTCGACGGAGCTCTCTCCCCAGTCCGGCGTGAGGAGAGCTCCGTTCACCGGCGCGATGCCGCCGCCGGCCTGATCCAGGGCGCTCTCCCAGCGCTGGCGAACCTTGCGCCCCGCGTCGATCAGGAAGTCGTATCCGGTCACCAGGACCTTGTGGCCCTGTTCGCCGAGGGCGGAGAGGTCGAGCAGGCCGTCCTTGCTGATGAACCGGGCGATCGTGGCGATGATCTCCTCCGGCGTCTCGACCAGCCGTCCCGCGGCCAGGTCCGGCAGGAAGGCCCCTTCCCGGATCTGCTTCTCGGAGAACGGCGGCTTGACCGGCCGCACCGCGAGCAGGTCGTCGCTCAGATAGAGGCCTGCCGACAGGGCCTTGCCCACGGTGCTCTGCGAGGTGAGGTCGCCGCCGGGGACGTCCACGTAGGACGACTCGGACAGGGCGGTGCCGTCGGGAACGCGGGCGAAGGGGATGATCCGGTCGTCGCCCACCAGGACCAGGTACCGCACCCCGGTGAGCTTCGGGAAGATCTCCTCGCGCAGGTAGTCGTGCAGGCCGGAGTCTCCGAACAGGACCTCGTTGGCCTTCGCGGGATCGGCCGGAGCGGCGTCCCAGGCGTCGTAGAGAGGCCCCAGGCCGGTGGCATTGGCGAGGTCGACGACGAAGCCCTGCACGCGGGGGTGGTTGGCCAGGTTGCGCAGGCCCGTCGCCAGCTCCTGCCGCGTGCCCGGGAAAAACCTTTCCATGCGCGCGGAATGGGTCAGGATCAGGGTGCGCACCGAGTCGGGGTTCGACTGCACGATGAAGAACGGGTTGGCGCTGCACGCGATCGTCGTGCGCGCTCCGTCGGCCCTGGCGGGGCTCTGGCACGGCGTCGTGGGCACGTCGTCGTTCCTGCCGGGATCCGTGTCGTAGTCCGTGACCTCGACCTCGATCTTGTAGAGCGCTCCGGGCGCGCCCGGCGGCTCGGAGGGGATCTTGTACTCGAAGGAGGTGGTCGCCGCTTCGTGGCCGAACGTACACGCGCCTGCCGTGCCTTCGCTCCACAGCGCGGGTCCGGCGATCCTCTGATAGGTCGCGCCGCCGTCGGTCGAATAGACGAGGCGGACGGCCACCTTGCAGATCCGCAGGTTGTCCGACATCGACCAGGAGACCACTTCGCGGTTCTTGTCCTCGTCCGGCCTGTTCGGCGGAGACAGCAGCCAGTACTCGCCGCCGCGCGGAGAAATGTTGGCGACGGCGGGCGCCTCGTCGTCGGGAAGGGTGACCGTCGCCTGGGCGGATTTCCGCCGGCAGCTCGAATCCACCTCGACCGTGTACACGGAGCCCTGGTCGGCGGCGATGAGAGGAGGCGTGGTGTACGAGGCCGCGTTCGCGCCCGCGATGGGAACCCCGTCCTTGCGCCACCGGTAGTACAGAGCGCCCTGGCTCCTGGCGCGGAAGGTGACGGCCGGTCCGGGGATCGCCTCGGCCGTCAGCACCGGATCGCCCACGCTACACTCCAGTTGCACGGCCACGGGCTCGCTGGGTACGCCCGCGACGACGACGGACACCAGGTAGCTCCCGGGGACGAGGCCCGGCGGCAGATCGACCACCTGGAGGACCATGGGATCGTCCGCGAAGTTGGAGATCGGGGCCGAGGTCAGCCACCACATCCTGTCGCCGGCAGCGTTGCGGAGCCGGATCAGGGGAAAAGCCTCCGAGATTCCCCGGAACCCGGTCCCTTGGATCTCGAGGGGCTCGCCATAGCGGATCACCCCCGTCAACGCCGTGATCGTGGGTTTGGGGACCGCGGGAGGGGCTTCAGGAGTGTAGATTGCCATCCCGCTGCTGGATCCGGCCAAGACCTTTCCGGAACGCAGAAGGACAGCGCCCCGGACGGGGGCGGGAGGCGCAGCGGTCTCCTCCCAGGTTTCTGTCAGGGGATCATAGAGCTCCGCGGCTATCCGTTCCTCAAGCCCCGCGATGCCGCCCGCGAAGAGGATCTTTCCAGAGTCCAGGAGAGCCGTGGCCATGCCGTATCCCTCGAATCGGGGAGGAACGTCCAGGCTCCAGGCCCCGGAGGCCGGATCGAAGATTTCGGAAACCCAGGACGGGTTCTCATCAGTGGCTCCTCGAAGCAGGACCTTCCCCGATGGAAGGAGAACGGCCGTGGCGATACCATGGGGCTCTCGCAGATTTCCTGTGGGTTTCCAGGTTCCCGTCTCAGGGTCGTAGATCTCGGCCGTCGAGGCTGCGAAGAGGCTGCCCGCCACAAGGACTTCTCCAGACGGAAGAAGCACCGCTGCATGTCTATAGCGAGGAGCGAGAAGGTTTCCCTTCGTTTCCCACGAATCGGGTTGTTCAGGATCATAGAGCTCTGCGCGGTGGCGGGCCGAAGGGTCTGCGCCCCCCGCGAACAGGACCTTCTGTGAAGGAAGGAGCGTCGCGGTGGGCCCGGAGAGGGGTACGCCGGACGGAGCGGCATCGCGCCAGCTTTCCGTGGCCGGGTCATAAAGCTCGTCACCGTCGACGAGCACCTCGCCCGACGGCAGGAGGACGCCGACGCTGGCCAGGGAGCCGAACCCACTAGGATTCCCTGTTCTTTGCCATCTCGCGTCCGGATTGTTTTCGTCGAACAGGTAGGCTGCGGGAGAATGGTTGATGATTGCTTTGACGAGGACTTTGCCGTTCTTCAGGAGAACGAACGGTGGCGTAACCGTGGCCTCGGATGGCCCGGACAGCACCTCCCACGACGCCGTCTCTCCTTGGTCGTAGACATCCGCGGTACCGACGATGCGGCTGCCGAGTGTCGCAGAAACTACTCCCCCTGCGATCAGGAGGCGTCCGGATGGAAGGAGAGTCGCCGTGGCGCGACTCGCCGGGAGAGAGAGTGTGCCTGCACCCGACCAGGTCTTGTCCGCGGGGTCGAAAACCAAGACGCTGCCTATCGGCAGTAAAAAGGAATTCTCCTCTCTGTAGCCGCCTGCGATCAGCACTTTCCCAGAGGGCAGCAGCGCCGCCACGTGCCCCATACCGATACGGTCATCGAAGGGTTCGAGCGACTGCGAGCTGGTCGGCTCCTGCGGGTGATAGATCTCCATTCGGCCGGCGCCTGCGAAGAGCACGTCTCCCGAGACGAGCAGACTAGCCGTGTGCTCTGACCGTGGGGTTGCGAGGGGTGCCCCTGTTCTGAAGTGCCAAGCCTCCGGACCCGGTTGATAGATCTCCACCCCGTTGGTCGACGGACCGGATGCCGTGGCTCGACCTCCGGCGACGAGCACCTCACCGTTCGGGAGCAGTGTGGCCGTGTGATCCGCTCGAGCTGGCGGCGTCCCACCCTCCCAGGGTACCGGCCGCCATTGCCGAGTCTCCGGATCGTAGAGCTCGGCGCCAGCGAGAGCGCCCAAGCCGATGCCACCTGTCACGAGAACTTCGCCGGAATGCAGGAGCGTCGCGGTGTGACCGTACCTCGCGCTCACAAGGGACCCTGTCGTAGACCAGCTCTGCGTCGCCGGATCGAAGATCTCGGCGCTCGCCAGAGGGTCGCCGCCGCTGCTGGACAACCCGCCGGCGACCAGCACTTTCCCGGAAGGTAGGAGCGTTGCGGTATGAAAGGTCCGCGCCGTCAGGAGAGGAGGGGCGACCGACCAGATCCCGGTTGCGGGGTCGTAGAGCTCGGTCCCGCCGCTCGCCACCCCGCGCCCGCCGACGACCCATCCCCCCACGATCAGAACCTTGCTCGACGGCAGCAGCGTGGCCGTGTGGCCGTACCTTGGCGTCTTGAGTGAAGCCACCTGTTTCAACCCGGCGAAGGCAGTCCCCTCGCCGACGAGACATGCCCAACCGAACACCAGGACGAATGCCAGCCTGTTGCGATGCATGATCCCCCTTTCGTCGCGGCGTACGCGTCAGCGATCCGGGGCCGCAACCAGCAGGCTGATCTACAAAATCAAATATTCAGATCCATTGATTATTATTGAATCTCGTCGAATATAACATGACCGCCCGGCAGTGCCAAGCGGCCGGAACCGGTGTCGACCTGCCGCTCTCACTCGAAATAGCCGACCACGTCGACGACGAGGTCCAGCGTTCCGGGCGGCCCTGCGCAGAGAGCCTTGACGCGTCCGGTGGTCCCCAGATTGACGATCGCATTGTTGGCGCGGTTGAGCCCCGCGGCGAAGTTGAGGGTGCTGGTGGCCGTACCGGTCTCATCTTCGGGGTAGAGCTTGAGGTGTCCCGGGGCCGTGGGCTGCACGACGGTCAGGTTCGTGGCCACCGCCCGGGCCGTCGCCGGAACCCCGCAGCGCTCTGTGAGCGCGAATAGGCGCTCCTGTCCGCAGGTCAGCGGCGGGCCTCCCAAGGGTCCGGCCGGATCCCGCGTGTCCACCACGCGACAAGGCGCGACGGTATAGAAGTCCAACGGGCCGTCTGCCTGCGACACCCGGAAGGCCGCCGTGTAGGTCGCCGGGGCGGCGGGAGTCGAGATGAGATGCGCCGCTTTTCCTCCATCCGACCAGGAGAAAAACACGTAGGTTTCGCCGCCGGGTCCGGCCTGGGACGCGGCGCCCACTGCGAACGAGTGGCTCCGCCAGGAGGTCACCGTCTTGGGTGCGGTGTGTTTCACGCCATCGAGGACCAGCTCCAGGCCGGCCGGTTCGGTCTCGAAGGTCAGCTCGACCCGGGCCGGCTGCAGGTCCCGGGTTACCGTCGCGGAGAGGCCGCGCGAGTCCGTGGCCGTGAGCCGGATCTCGAGGTAGCTCGTCGCGGCCGCGTCGAGGCTATCCGGAGCCGGCGCGGTGAACGTGGCGGTGCCGCCCGAAACGGGACCGAGCAACGGGTGGCTGTGATCTCCGTGCCGCACGACGACGGTCCAGGAGAGGGCCTGGCCCGGCAGCGCGCCGTCCTCCGCGTCCGTGGCGCTCCCCGCGAGAGTGATCGTGTCGCCGACGCCGAAGGTGGCGCCCGGCGCCGGTGAGGCGATCGCCGGAGACGGAGGCTCGTGGACCTCGACCGGCTGCGGGAGGTCGTGAGGAACGCCGCTCGCCGGCACGTCGGCGGCGGCGAAGTCGAGCCAGGCGACGTTGCCCCGGCGGTCCACCGCCTGGACGAAGTAGGTGAGCTGCGGCGCATCGGGCAGCGGCAGGGTGCCGCGCCAGACGCCGCTACCGTCGTCCGCCAGCTCGAGGGGGCGCCAGGAGCCGCGCCCCTGATCGTCCGGACCCGTGTCGTAGACCACGATGACGCGCCAGACGCCCCCCTCGTCGCTCGCCGGCACCGCCCACTCGACGGTCGAGCCGTTCAGCCGGTGGTATTTTTCGTCGAACGGCGGCGCTCCCAGGGTGGGGCCTTCGCGATCACAGTTGCCCCTCTCGGGCCGGCCCTGGTCGTTGAAGTAGAGGATCTCCAGATCGACGTCTTCGTAGAGCCTCTGGACCCAGCCCCCTCCCTCCTCGAGCAGCTCGGCGGTCACCACCGTGAGAGTGTTCAGATCCAGGTCGTTGGGCAGGCAGGCCTCGCCTCCCCCGGTGGGCCGCTCATGCGGCAAGGGCACAACCTTGATCATCCGCGGGGTGGAGCCGTGGTTCGAGAAGTCTCCGCCGTTGGAGGCGAGCTTCGCGATGACCGGCTTCCAGCCGCCCTCCTCCACATACGTGCCGCCCGTCCACAGGGCGCCGTGCTGGCTGGTACCGGACAAGCGCGAGTCGTAGACGAAGTAGGGCTGGATGGGCAGATCGGTCGTGCCCGTGCCGCCGCCGGTCAC
>DASVEF010000351.1:0-7682 GCA_036380715.1 Thermoanaerobaculia bacterium
CCCCAGGCGTCGATCAGGGTCACCCGGCACCCCCGGCGGCGCAGCCACAGGGCCGTCCAGCCGCCGAAGGCACCCGCGCCCACGACGGCGACGTGGAGAGGAGGTGCGGGAGACATTCAGGGCGGATTATAGGCGGCTGTCTAGACTCCCGAATGGTGCGCCGTTTTTCGCGCAGCCGGGAGACAGCGCCGCACACCGTCGGCGCTCGGCTTGTCGGCGCACGTGGCATCCGACGGGCAGGTCCTGTCGGCCCCGTCGCAAGGAGTGCAGCGCAGGCCCGCCTCGGGACACCACCTCGCGTCGAACATGCACTTCGCTCCGGTGAGCTGGCGCAGGCAGTCGTTGTCATCCTCGGCGCACGCGCTCCAGGAGCACTTGCCGCCGGAGCAGAGGGTGTCGCACGGCTCGACCTTGGGGTCGCACACCCTGATGAGCTCCATCATGCCGTGGTCTTCGTGGGTCAGCTTGTGGCAGTGATAGACGTAGGTGCCGGTGAAGCGCCGGTACTCGGTCAGGAAGTCGATCGTGCGATCGAGGTTCACGAGGTAGGTGTCCCGCCAGTGGGCGAAAGGCGGCTCGAAGATCCGCCCCTTGGTGTTGGGCTCCGGCGAGCCGGCGGGCGGGAGCGGGCAGACGAGGTACGGATTGATGTGGATATGGAACGGGTGCCCGTCGAAGCCCGAGACGAGGCGCCAGTGGTCGACCTTGCCGAGCGTGAGCACGCGGTCCAACGGATAGCGCTCCCTGTCGGTCGCCTCGAAGTTCTTGCAGTTGATGTTGTGGTCCTGGCACGAGCAGAAATCGAGGCCCGCGTTCTTGTAGAAGATGGTCCACAGCGCGGTCACCTGATCGATCTTCGTCACGTCCTTGACAGCCTGCGCTTCCTTGCACTTCGCGAGCGCGTCGAGCTTGCCGCCCTGCAGCATCATGCTCGGCGAGTGCTTGGCGACGGCCGCGAGATCGGGCATCTTCGTCTCGGTCGGCTCTCCGGCGCTCTTCGTAACATTGAGGATCGCGAGGAGGTCGCCGTTGGTGGTCGCCCGGAGCAGATCGTCCGGCGTCAGGGGCTTCGTGATGCCGGTGGTCTCGGTGGTGCCGGTCGTGTCCTCCTGGAGGAAGCGGGCGGCCATCACGCAGAGCGTGTCGCCGTCCTTGAGGGCGCTGCCGTCGAGCATCGCGTCGATGCGGTAGCCCGGCGAGAGAAAGACGTATGGCGGCGCGTAAGGCCAATCCTTCCCGTCGGACGGCCGCGGAAGAGTGAGGCCGTCGCGGCCGATCTGCGGCAGCCCGATGGGTCCTTTCGCGAAGTCGAGGCTTTTGCAGTCCGAGTCCTTGCCCCTGAACACGGCGATGAACATCTCGTCGAGGAACGAGCCGTGCAGGAAGCGCCAGCGCTCGATCTGGCCGGGCGGCGTGACCATGCGCGGCTGGCGCAGGCCATTGATAAGGTTCGTCTGCTTCTTGCTCGTCTCCCCGAGCGTCGGGAAGTCGTTGAAGGTGATGTGGTCTTCATCGCACGCCTGGCCATCCGGGAGAGGCCCGAGATCGACGGGCGGCGTGCTGATGACGAAGACGCGCTCGCGCGCGTTCTTGATGCCGGGCAAGCTGTCGACCGCGCCGCGGATGATCCACGCGCCGGTGGCCCCCGAGGCGACCTGGATGGCCGTGCTGCCGTGGATGTGCGGGTGGTACCAGTCGAGGCCCTCGTGATGGACGCCGTCCTCGTCGATGTCCCAGCGGTACTGAGCCCCGGCGCCGGCCGGCACGCGGCTGATGACGTCGTCGGCGAAGAAGCATTCGCGGGGACCCCGGCCGGAGTCACCGGGGTCGCCTTTGCACGAGCGGCAGGAGAGGCCGTCCTTCTCGACGCAGCCGCCGCCGGTCGCGTAGTCGGGCCGGAGGTGCCCGCCGTGCGCGTGCAGGTTCGTGACGTTGAAGTCGAAGTAGTGGCACGTCGCGCCGTCTTCGTTGACGCAAGTACACGCCCTGTCTCCGCCGTGGCCCGCGTGGCTCGGCTCGCAGGCCCTGCCGGCCGAGTCGGTGCACGCGCATTTTCCATCGCTCAGGGTGCGGACGTCCTCCTTGGTGAAGCGGTTGCGCAGGTTGATGCGCACCTGCCGCGGTTTGCCGCCCTTCTGTGCGGGTACCTCGAGCGTCGGCGCCGGAAACATGCCGTTGAATCCGCGCCCGCACTGACGCTTGCCGTTGACCGTGAATTCGGTCGGGCGAAGCTCGAGCTCGTAGACGCCGTCGGCGTTCGGCTTCAACAGCGGCGGGTTGTGGAACGTCTCCTCGACGCAGCGCCCATCCGCGAGCGTGTAGCAGCCGCTCGGGGGCGTCGTCACCGGCGTCTCTCCCGCGCTAGCTGAGCACACGCCCGCGAGGCACAGAACCAGCACCAAAAACCCGATCGTACGCATGCCTTCCCTCCTGTCCTTCGAGGCAAGCCAGATTGAAGTTGTGGCAGAACCGCCGCATGCTACCTCAAATCGCTGGCTCGGGGGGAGGGGGGCCAATCCCTTGATCCTCTACGCGACAGCAGCAATTTTTTCCGTCTTCCCAAGTCCCGACCGCCGGAGGTACACTGCGAAAATGGAAGCTCACGAGCTCGCAGCCAGAAAGGGAGGTCGCCCCATGACCGTGGACGAGTTGGAAGTCGAGGTGCTCAAGCTGTCGCTCGAAAGCCGAGCGGAGCTTGCCCATCGCATCCTTTTGAGCCTGGACGAGGCCGAGGAACCTGATCCCGAGCACGAAAGGCTCTGGATGGAAGAGATCGAGCGGCGATATCGCGCCGTCCGGGAAGGAACAGCCCGTCTCACCCCGGCCGACGAAGTTCTCGCAGCTATTCGAGCGGAGCTTCGGTGAGGTCGATCTTCTTCGAGGAGGATGCGAAAGCCGAGCTCCGCCAATCCGCCAAGTATTACGACCGCCAGAAACCTGGCTTGGGCAGCGAATTTACTGTGGAAATCAGTACCGTCCTCGACTACATCGGGCGCCATCCCTTTGCTTCACCCTCTGTCCGAGGTGGCTTTCGACGAACGCGAGTCAAGCGCTTCCCCTTCGATGTCATCTATGCCGTTGAGGAGGAGAGGATCGTCGTTGTTGCGGTCATGCATCACCGACGTCATCCTGACTATTGGAAAGATCGGATCTGAAGGCCCCGCTAGACACCTGTTCCAGAGGAGAGGTAAAAGATTGGGTCTCGGGAGAAGGCCATAAACGCGAGAACCCGAGAGTCACAGCCAGTACTTGTCGTCTTCCGTCCGCTCTAACACCTCAAGACCCGAGCCGCGAGATCTTCTCCGGCTCGAACAGGGCCGCCGCGAAATTTTTCGCAGCCTGTACGGCTTGTTTGATGTCGACGATCGCCATCTGTTGCGGCCTTCCATGTCGAGAATACCGCATCCCGTACTCTCAGCACAGGAGGTGACGAAGAACATCGCGAAAATCCCGCCCCCGGGGGTGGCGTATCCCCCGTCTGCGGGTGTTAGCCTGGGCGGAGGCAGCTTTCAAGGAGGTTTGGCATGAGACTCGATACTCACAGAAACCGCGGCGCGCTCTGGCTCCGCGCCGGCGTTCTGCTCCTGGCTCTGGCCGGAACCTGGCCGGCCCTGGCTTCGGATACGCCGGCCCCGTCCAATGTGACGGTCGCGGGGAGCCTACAGGCGGAGCTGGGATGCTCCGACGACTGGCAGCCCGCGTGCGTGGCGACCCATTTGACGTTCGACGCCGACGACCAGGTCTGGCAGGGGATCTTCAACGTCCCGGCCGGCTCCTGGGAGTACAAGGCGCCGCTCAACGACGGCTGGGACGAGAACTACGGCCTGCGCGCCCAGCGCAACGGCTCCAACATCCCGCTCAATCTTTCCGAGGCGAAGGCGGTCAAGTTCTATTACTCCCATGAAACCCACTGGATCACCAGCGATCAGAATTCGGTGATCGCCGTGGCTCCGGGCAGTTTCCAGTCCGAGCTGGGATGCCCGGGCGACTGGCAGCCGGACTGTCTGCGCTCCTGGCTTCAGGACCCGGACGGCGACGGCATCTTTACGTTCCGGACGAGCGCTCTGCCCGCGGGCGACTACGAGGTCAAGGTCGCGATCAACGAGAGCTGGGCCGAAAACTACGGCGCCGGCGGCGCGCAGAACGGGCCGAACATCCCCTTCACGGTGAGCGCCGACTGCTCGGAAACGGTCTTCTCCTACGACGCGTCCACCCACGTCCTGACGGTCAGCGCGGGCGGTGGTCCTCCGCCGCAGCCGGCCAATGTGACGATCCCCGGCAGCTTCCAGTCCGAGCTCGGCTGCTCGGGCGACTGGCAGGCCGACTGCGCCAACACTCATCTGAGCCTCGACACGACCGACGGCATCTGGCAGGGGATCTTCAACCTGCCGGCCGGCTCCTGGGAATACAAGGCGGCGATCAACGACAGTTGGGATGAGAACTACGGCGCCAACGCCACTCCCAACGGACCGAACCTCGGCATCAACCTGTCAGAGGCGAAGGCGGTCAAGCTCTACTACTCGCACGCGACCCATTGGGTGGCGGACAACCAGACCAAGGTGATCGCGGTGGCTCCGGGGAGCTTCCAGTCCGAGCTGGGCTGCCCGGGCGACTGGCAGCCGGACTGCCTGCGCTCGTGGCTCCAGGACCCGGACGGCGACGGGCTCTACACCTTCACCACCCGTGGGCTGCCCGCGGGCAACTATGAGACCAAGGTCGCGATCAACGAGAGCTGGGATGAAAACTACGGCGCCGGCGGCGCGCAGAACGGCGCGAACATCTCCTTCTCGGTGCCGCAGGCGTGCTCCGAGATGTTCTTCAGCTACGATCCGTCGTCGCACGTGCTGACCGTCAGCGCCTCCGGCGCCCCTCGCGGCAACATCTCGCGCGCCCAGGCCTACTGGGTGAGCGAGGACACGCTCGCCTGGCAACCCGGCGCGATCCAGGCCGACTGGACTCTCTCTCTGTTCTACGACGCGGACGGCGGCCTCGCCTTGACGACCGACGGCGTCCAGGGCGGCACCGAGATCCCGCTCGCCTGGGAGCCGGACGGCCTCTCCGCCGACGTGCTGGAGAAATTCCCCCACATCGCCGGCTTCGCCGCTTTCAAGATCCCTGCGAACCGCCTGGCCGAGGTTCCCGAGGCGCTCAAGAGCCAGCTCGCCATCCAGGCCAAGGCCGGGGACGACGCGCTGGTCGACGCCACGTCGCTCCAGATCCAGGGCGTGCTCGACGACCTCTATACCTATGAGGGCAGCCTGGGCGCCACCTTCAGCGGCTCGACGCCGACCCTGCGGGTGTGGGCGCCGACCGCGCGCTCGGTCAAGGTCCACCTCTTCGACAGCTCGACCGCGGCCACGGCCTCGTCCGTGGCGAGCCTGACGGCCGACCCGGCCGGCGTGTGGAGCGCGACCGGCGACGCCTCCTGGTACGGCAAGTACTACCTCTACGAGGTGCAGGTCTTCGTCCGTTCCACCGGCCAGGTCGAGACCAACCTCGTCACCGATCCCTACTCGGTCAGCCTGTCGCGCAACAGCGGGCGGAGCCAGATCGTCGACCTCGCGGCCGACGCCTCGCTGCGCCCGGCCGGCTGGAGCGCGCTGGTCAAGCCGCGGCTCGACGCTCCCGAGGACATCACGCTCTACGAGCTGCATGTCCGCGACTTCAGCGCCAGCGATCCGAGCGTGCCGGCGGATCTCAAGGGGACGTTCAAGGCGTTCACCTTGGCGAATTCGAACGGCATGAACCACCTGCGGTCCCTGGCCCAGTCCGGGCTGACCCACATCCACCTGCTGCCGGCCTTCGACATCGCCACCATCGACGAGGACAAGTCGCAGTGGCAGGAGCCGGCGGGCGACCTGTCGATCTTCCCGCCCGACTCCGACCAGCAGCAGGCGGCTGTGTCGGCGGTGGCCAACTCCGACGGCTTCAACTGGGGTTACGATCCCTGGCACTACACCGTGCCCGAGGGGAGCTACTCCACCGATCCGGACGGCCCGGCACGGGTCCTCGAGTTCCGCGAGATGGTCCAGGGGCTCAGCCAGGCCGGCCTGCGCGTCGTCATGGACGTGGTCTACAACCACACCAACGCCGCGGGCCAGAACGATCATTCGGTGCTCGACAAGATCGTGCCCGGCTACTACCACCGGCTCAACGGCGACGGCAACGTCGAGACCAGCTCCTGCTGCCAGAACACGGCCAGCGAATTCAACATGATGGAGAAGCTGCTGATCGATTCGGCGCTGACCTGGGCCAGGGACTACAAGGTCGACGGCTTCCGCTTCGACCTCATGGGCCACCACATGAAGCGGAACCTGGTGAAGCTCCGCCAGGCCCTCGACGGCCTGACGCTCGCCGCCGACGGGGTGGACGGCGCGAAGATCTATCTCTACGGCGAGGGGTGGAACTTCGGCGAGGTGGCCAACAACGCCCGCGGCGTGCAGGCGACGCAGGCCAACATGGCGGGCACGGGCATCGGCACCTTCAGCGACCGCCTGCGCGACGGCGTGCGGGGCGGCGGCCCGTTCAGCGGCATCCAGGAGCAGGGCTTCCTGACCGGCCTCTGGTACGACCCGAACGCCACCAACCAGGGCTCGGCGTCCGACCAGCTCAACCGGCTCCTCCTCCTCTCGGACTGGATCCGGGTGGGGATGGCGGGCACGCTGGCGGACTATGAGCTGGAGGACCGCTTCGGGCAGACGGTCGCCGGCAGCCAGATCGACTACAACGGCCAGCCGACCGGCTACACGGCCGACCCGCAGGAGGTCATCTCCTACATCGAGGCCCATGACAACGAGACGCTGTACGACACCATTGCGGCCAAGGCTCCGGTGGGGACCTCGATGGCCGACCGGGTGCGCATGCAGAACCTCGGCATGAGCATCGTCACGTTCGGCCAGGGGATTCCGTTCTTCCACGCCGGCGTGGAGCTGCTGCGCTCGAAGTCGATGGACCGCAACAGCTACAACTCGGGCGACTGGTTCAACAAGCTCGATTTCACATACCAGGACAACAACTGGGGCGTCGGCCTGCCGCCGGCCCAGGACAATCAGTCCAACTGGCCGATCATGCAGCCGCTGCTGGCAAATCCGGCGCTGAAGCCCGGCCCGGCCGACATCCAGAAGGCGTCGGCCCACTTCCGCGAGGTGCTCGCCATCCGCAAGAGCACGCGCCTCCTGCGGCTGCGCACCGCGCAGGAGATCCACGACCGGCTGCGCTTCTTCAACACCGGCCCGAGCCAGATCCCGGGCCTGATCGTGATGACGGTCTCCGACGCGGCCGGCGACCTCGACCACCAGCACAGCCAGGTGGCGGTGCTGCTCAACGCGCAGGACGCGGCGGTCACCTACGCGCTGCCCGGCCCCTGCGCGGCCCTGGAGCTGCATCCGCTCCAGGCCGCCTCGGCCGACCCGGTGGTGCGGACGGCCTCCTTCAACGCCGGCACCTGCACCTTCAGCGTGCCGGCCCGCACGGCGGCCGTCTTCTGGGTGGTCCGCCCGGCGGCCGAGCAACTCGCGCTGCTCTCCGGCGAGATCGACGATCTGGTGGCGGCCGGCGGGCTCAGCCACGGCCAGGGCAACGCCCTCAAAGCCAAGCTGAGCGCCGCTCTCCAGAAGGTGCAGCAGGGCCAGAACGGCCCGGCCGCCAACCAGGTGCAGGCCTTCATCAGCCAGGTCCAGGAT
>DASVEF010000352.1:0-4731 GCA_036380715.1 Thermoanaerobaculia bacterium
AGGGGCAGCGGCTGCCCCCTGGGAACGCGTGACAAAATCCTGGAGGGCAACGGCTGCCCCCTGGAACGGGTGACAAATTCCTGGAGGGGAACGGCTGCCCTCTGAGAATAGCCGGCAAATTCCTAGGGGGCGGTGGCTGCCCTTTGAGAGAGGACGGCAAGCTCCTGTAGGGCAGTGGCTGCCCATAGGAGCGTTGCCGTATCGAGCAGGCCCGTCACCACGAACGCCTCTCGCGACGCCTGCGGCGCTGCTCCTCAACCCAGGCAGCGCCATCGGCGAACCCTTCGTCCTCCCATCCGCCGACCAGCCCTGCCGCTACGATTTCCGCCCCTGTCATGGGCTCGGTCCTCAGAGCCTGGTCGAGCTCTTCGGAGGACCAGGCAGGTTCGAGAGGGAGATCGATGGTGACACGAGCTTCTCCCGGAGGGAGCCCCGGAGGCAGATCAATCTCCAACTCACCCTTCTCCGTTATACGGCCGTTCAGTTGAATCCTCGTCATCTTCCAACACTATCCCTTCCCCTTCCACCCCGGCCCCCGCACGACCCGGCCGGCTTTGGCGCCGGTGGGCTCGCCGTCCTTGAGGACCTGGATGCCGTTGACGAAGACGTGGCGGACGCCGGTCGAGTATTGGTGCGGCTTCTCGAAGGTGGCGTGGTCCTGGACCTTGGCGGGATCGAAGACGACCAGGTCCGCGAAGTAGCCCTCTTTGAGCCGGCCGCGCTCGCGGATCTTCAGGTTCTCGGCCGGCAGCGAGGTCAGCTTGCGGACCGCCTCTTCCAGCGGGATCACCTTCTCGTCGCGCACGTACCGGCCGAGGAGGCGCGCGAAGTTGCCGTAGGCCCGCGGGTGGGTGTTCGACTTGAGGAAGACCCCCTCGGTGGCCGGGGCCTCGGCGTCCGAGCCGAAGCTCATCCAGGGGAGGGCGATCTGCCGGCGGACGTTGTCCTCGGACATCAGGAAGTAGATCGTGCCGACGCGGCTGTCGTCCTCGATGACCAGGTCCATCGCCGTCTCCTCGGGCGACTTGCCGCGCATCTTCGCCACCTCGGCCAGGCTCTTGCCAGTCAGCGGCTTGAGCGCGTCGTTCTTGAAGCCGACCAGCAGGACCTGCTCGGCGCCGGCCGCGAGGTAGAGGTTCTCCCACTGGTCGGTCGGAGTGGACATCTCCTTCTTCACGCGTTCGCGGGTCGCCGGGTCCTTGAGGCGCTCCTGCCAGGCCTTGAGGCCGCCTTCCTGGACCCAGGGGGGCATGGCCGCGTCGAGGCCGGTGGCGCCTGCCGTGTAGGTGTACATGTCCGTGGTGATGCGCAGGCCGGAGGCGCGCGCCTGCTCGACTTTCTTGATGACGTCGTTGAGCTTGCCCCAGTTCTGCCGCCCGGCGGCCTTGAGGTGGTAGATCTCGGCCGGCAGCTTGCCGCGGCGGGAGATCTCGATCAGCTCGTCCACCGCCTCCAGCAGGCGGTTTCCTTCGCTGCGCATGTGCGAGATGTACATGCCGCCGTGCTTGCCGGCCTCCTCGGCCAGGGCCACCAGCTCGTCGGTCTTGGCGTAGAAGGCCGGAGCGTAGATCAGCGACGAGCCGAGGCCGAGCGCCCCCTCTTCCATGGCCTGGCGGACCAGGGTGCGCATGCGCTGCAGCTCCTCGGGTTTGGGCGGCCGGTCCTCGTAGCCGAGCTCGTGCACGCGCACGGTGGTGGCGCCCACGAAGGAGGCGACGTTCGGAGCGATGCCGCGGGCCACGAGCTGGTCGAGGTACTCGGCGAGCGTGGTCCAGGTGATGTCGTACTTGATGTCCCCCTGCTGCTCCTTGGCCTCCTTCTTCATGGCCTCGGTGAGCGGGCCCATGGACCACCCCTCGCCCATGACCTCCAGGGTCACCCCCTGCCGGATGTCGCTCTGGGCGCGGCCGTCGACGATCAGCGAGTCGGTCGCCCAGCTCAGCATGTTGACGAATCCCGGCGCCACGGCCATGCCGCGGGCGTCGACTTCGGTCTTCCCCTTGGCGCCTCCCAGCGAGCCAACTTTGACAATGCGGTCGCCGCGGACCGCCACGTCGCCGGTGAACGGCTTGCCGCCGCTGCCGTCGTAAATCGTCCCCCCGCGCAGGATCAGGTCGTGCTCCTCGGCCTCCTTCTGGGCGGCCGAGGCGATCACGGCCAGCCCGAGCAGCACGAGAACGGCGGCGAATGTCTTCATCTCGTCTCCTTCACGTCAGGCGGGGCGATTCTACTTCCAGGTGGCCTCACCATTCCCCAGCGACCGGCTTCCACCCCGCCCTCGGCGCGCCGGACTGGAACTGGAGATCGGCGGGGCCGCGGCGGATCGTGTTCTTGAGAGAGAAGGTCGACGTGGCCGGGTCGTAGAGGCCGATGGAGTCACGTCCGTCACCGTCCCAGTCGCCGGCGAGCGGCAGGCGTCCGCCGCCCGCGGGGCCGAAGCGGACCTGGGCGTCCACGGCTCCGCCCGAAAGGCTGTTCTTGAACCGGAAGATGCTCTGGGCCGGGCTGTAGAGACCGACGGTGTCGCGCCCGTTGCCGTCCCAGTCGCCGGCGATCGGGAGGCCTCCCGTGCCGAAGACGAAGGAGATCTCGAAGCCGCCATTGGTGATGGAGTTTTTCAGATAGAAGGTCGAGGTGGCCGGATCGTAGAGGCCGATGGAATCATCTCCGTCGCCGTCCCAGTCGCCGGCGAGCGGCAGGGCGCCGGGGGACGGGGAGACGACGGTCACGAGGATGTCCGCGGCCCCGCCCGCCAGCGCGTTCTTCAGCCGGAATCTGGAAGTGCCCGGGTCGTAGAGCCCGATGGTGGTGCGCCCGTCGCCGTTCCAGTCGCCGGCGACCGGCAGCCAGCCGCTCCTGGCGGGGCCGAAGCGGACGATGCGGTCCGCCGCGCCGGCGAGGTGCAGGTTCTTGAGGAGGAACCGCGAGCGCGCCGGATCATAGAGGCCGACCGTGTCGACGGGGTGCTCCGGGACGAGCTGGTAAAGGACCCCGTCGAGCGTCGCCAGGTAGAGCTCGCCGCCGCGGTCCTCGCCGAAGGTGGTGAGGAAGCGCGCCCGCTCGGGCAGCTCGCGGACCTGCCAGGAGCTGCCGCGGCGCTCGGCGCTCCAGATCCGGCCGTTGCAGAGGTCGCCGAAGAAGTAGAAGCCGTACGCATGCGGGAGGGTGGCGCCGCGGTAGACGAAGCCGCCGGTGACGGAGCACTCGCCCTCCGAGGTGTGCCGGTACTCCAGCGTCGGCAGGGTGATCTGGGGAGAGCCGCAGGGCGGCGTGCTCGCCGGGCAGGCGGCGGTGGAGAAGCAGAAGGTCCCTTCCAGGACTTTCCAGCCGTAGTTCTGGCCGCCGGGGCTGCGCGCCGGCTGGAAGTCGATCTCCTCGCGCAGGTCCTGTCCGACGTCGCTGATGTAGAGGTCCCCGGTCCGGCGGTCGAACGAGAAGCGCCAGGGGTTGCGCAGGCCGAACGCCCAGACCTCGTCGGGCATCGGGTGGCTCCCCTGGAACGGATTGCCGGGAGGGATGCCGTAGAACGGGGGAGAGTCGGTGTTGGCGTTCACATCGAGGCGCAGGATCTTGCCGAGCAGGGTCGTGCCCTGCTGCGCCAGACACATGGGGTCGCCGCCACCGCCGCCGTCGCCGATGCCGGCGTAGAGATAGCCGTTCGGCCCGAAGGCGAGCTGCCCCCCGTTGTGGTTCCCGAAGGGCTTCGGCACGGTGAGCAGCACGCGGGCGCTCCCCGGGTCGGCGCGGTTGGGGTCCGCGGAGACCCGATAGCGGGCCACGGTGACCGCTCCGGTATGGTTGGTGTAGTCGACGAAGAAGAGCCCGTTCTGGGCGTAGCGCGGGTGGAAGGCGAGGCCCAGGAGCCCCTGCTCCCCGCCGCTGGTCACCAGGGAACGGACGTCGAGGAACGGCTCCGCTCGCAGCCGGCTCCCCTCTACGATACGGATCAGGCCACCCTGCTCGGTGATGAAGAGCCGGCCGTCGCCCGCGTGCACGATCGAGGTGGGGCGTTCCAGCCCGGAGAGCACCCGCCGGAGCGCCACGGGATGGGGCGGCGGGGGAGGGGTGGTCGTGAAGAGTAGAGGCTCGGTGTTTGAAACGAGGGGGACCTCGCGCGGAGCGAGAGCCGCCAGCGGTACCAGGAGCAGGCTGATCAGGAGAAGCTTCCGCATAAGCTCATCCTACTGGATTCCGGGACGGATAGACTTGCCACATGATCGAGATCGCCGACGGCCTCGTCATCCCCGACGAAGAGCTGAGCTTCGTCAGCTCGCGGAGCGGGGGACCGGGCGGCCAGAACGTGAACAAACTGGAGACCCGGGTGACCCTCCGCTTCGACCTGGCCGGCTCGCCCAGCCTCACCGAGGAGCAGAAGGCGCGCCTCCAGGAGAGGCTCGCGACCCGCGTCACCCGCGCGGGCGTGCTCCACGTCACCTCCCAGAAGCACCGCTCCCAGGCGGCCAACCGCGACGCGTCGGTGGAACGCTTCGTGGAGCTGCTGCGCGAGGCCCTGCGCGAGGAGACGCCGCGCAAGCAGACCCGAGTCCCGAAAGCCGCCAAGCGGCGGCGGGTGGAAGAGAAGCGGCGGCACAGCCAGAGAAAAAAGGAGCGGGCGGGCCGGATCCCGGTGGAGTAGGCCCCTCACCCCCCGGCCCCCTCTCCCACCCGCACTCCCTTCCCCCGGGAGAGGGGGAGAAAAGCAAGTCAGTTTTTCGCAGGGTTCCCCCTCTC
>DASVEF010000353.1:0-30516 GCA_036380715.1 Thermoanaerobaculia bacterium
TCGCCGTAGGCGGCGCCCAGGCAGCCGCCGTAGGCCGGAGCGTTCAGTCCGGTGTGGGCCGCGCGCAGGTTGGTGATGCGGAAGTTGTCGAGCACCGGGTTGGTGTACGGAGCCACGCAGGGACCCGACGAGCCCGGGAAGTTGATGTCCTGGGAGAGATCGCCTTGGGGGCTGATCGTGTCCGTCGTATCCGCGCCGTCATCCGCGGTGCGCGGCAGGTTGCCGTTGAAGAGATCGCGGACGTTGATGGTCTGGACATCGAACCCGGTCAGGTAGACGTCGAAGTCCAGGGTCGGGATCGACTGGTCCGTCCACAGGGTGACGTGGGCCACCGCGGCGGACGCCGAGGCGTTGTTGATGGAGAACAGAGTGGTGATGCCGTTCGCGTTCCCGAGATCCACCTCGAAATACGGCAGCAGCAGGGTCGCCGCCGGCACGTCGTCGATGGTGCAGATCTCGGCAACCGCCTGGGCGCCTCCGGCCAGCAGGCCGACCAGGGCGAGGCAAAGCGCGACCTTCTTCATGACAGACAACCTCCCTTCGGTAAGTGGGTTCCTACTAGTAATGAGTGGACACCTCAAGAAAGATCAGGCGGAGTCTATAGCAAATCGGCTTTTTTTGCCACATGGAGGAGCTATCGCGCGCCACGGAATGGAAAGTCGGGAGGGAGCCGGACCACCTCGAACAGGACCGCCACCAGCTCCTTGCGATCGCCGGCCCGGTGCGGATTGTGGAGCTCCCAGACGATCCGGCCGTCCCGCGCCACCTCCAAGGCCCGCCCGTTCTCCGACTCAGTAACAAGCGTATTGCCGTTCGGAAGCCTTTGGCAAGAACCCAGGGTCCGCGAGAAGAGGTCCACGTCCGGCGTGCCGCCGAACTGCCAGAGGATCTCGCCGGTTTGCGGATCGATCTCGATCACCCGCGAGCGGTCCCGTCCCGGGCCGGTGTTGTCGAAGAGCAGGAGGCGACCGTCGCCGAGAAACGTCGGCTGGTGCTGCCGCCGCCAGCTCCCGGTCTTCGCCCAGACCATCGTCTCCCGCTCGGGATCCAGAATCGCCAGAGCGTCCAGCTTCAGGATGGAGAGCAGCAGATTCCCCCGGCGGAACGCGGGGCTCCGGTCCACGAAGCGCCCGTCCAGGATTTCCAGGGTGTTGGTGTGGAAGACGTCCCCCTCGCGCTCCATCCGCTGGAGCAGGGAGGCATACGGCGACCGCTCCAGAGCCTCGAGGATCGAGATCCTCCGGAGCAGCCGCCCGTCCGCGCCGAGCACCGTGACCCTGTCCTCCAGAACACCCTTCTCCGGATGGATCCTGGGGATGATCTTGCCTTCCCGGTCGAGCACCCAGATCTCCCCCTGGGGAGTGACGGACAGGTCATGGTGGAAGCCACCCCGTTGAGCCCAGAGGACCTTCGACCGGGCGTCGAGCTTGACGAGGCCCAGCCCCTCGTAGATGGCCAGCAGATCGCCGTTGGGAAAGAGGTGGACCCGCCGCCAGTACTCCAGCTTCGCGTTCCTCGGATCGGACGCCAGGTCGGGCCACAGCCGGCGGAGCGGATAGCGCCAGCGGTGGAGGACCCGCCCGTCCATGGCCGCCAGAACCGCCTCGGCGGCGTGCCCCGAGACATAGAGGTTCAACCCCTGGTAGACCGCCTTGGGATCGTGGGCCACGACCGTGGGGAGGTCCTGCGCCGGCCGGTAGCCTTGCAGATAAGGGACGGCCCTCAGGTCCGCGGCCTGCTCCTCCCGCGCCTTGCGCCACTTGCCCTGCGCGGCCTCCTCCCCTGCCTGCGGCCGCGAAGCCGGAGAATCCTCCGGCTCCGGCCGCGAAGGCTGGCAGGCCAGAGCGGCCAACAGCACCCCGAGGGTCAGGCAAGAAAAAGGCCGCCGGGGAAGAACCCGGCGGCCTTCGGTCCGCAGACCCTGTGGGGATCCGAACCCGTTAGCGCGTCTCACCCTGGATATAGGCAGGGTCGTTGGTGGCGTTATTGATCACCTGCGCCGCGCTCAGGACCTTGCCGCTCTTGACGAGGACCTGGACGGTGAACCCGCCCGCGACTCCGGCGGCCGGGAGCGGATGCTGGCTGGGGCTGATCTGCCGCATCTTGCCCGGGGCCAGCCTGACACCCGCCGTGCGGCCGATTTCCGTCCCCGTGAGGTTGCGGTAGATCAGGTCGTACTCGGCGTGCTGACCGCTCGGGTTGAAGAGCCACAGAGTAGTGCGGCTCTTGTTGTCCTGCCGCAGGCCGACCAGGTACTGGCCCTGGCTGGCACCCGCCGCCTGCCGGTCCGTCAGCCCCATCATGGACTGGCCGAACCGCCTTGCGGGACGGGTGTTCTCGTAGCTCTCCCCCTGCACGATCGGGAACACGCCGCCCGGCGCATTGCTCTCCAGCGTGAGGACGCCGATCCCGGTGTTGACACCCCACTGCTGGCCGATGACGTTGGCCAGACGCCGGGTCTCGCCAGGCTGCAGGCTCAGGTGGATCGGCGACGTCGGCTGGCCGTTGACGCCGGTGCTGGTGAAGGTCACATCCGTGATGACGACCTCGCTGCTCGGGTTCGTGATCACCAGGTCGGTCTGCCAGAGGCTGTTGTTGATGCCCCTGGTGCTGAGCGCGCCGACGAGGTACGCCTTCGCGGCACCCGTTCCGGCGCCGACGAAGGATGGATCTTCCGAACCGAGGCGGAGGTTCGCGCCGTACGGGAAGATCTGCGCGCCGCTCGGGCCCTCGATCAGGACCCGGTAGTCATCCACGTCCGAGACTCCGAACGTGTCGCGGATCTGTCGGACCTGGAACTGCTGCTGGCCGAACCGGGGCAGCGTCAGGTCCGCGGTGTTGTTGCCGATCGGGCGTCCTTGGTTGTCGAAGAACCGCAGCCGGTAGGTCACCGGCTCCTCGGTCGGGTTGCTGATGCCGAAGTAGGAGATGCGGTCGTTGTTGTCGTTCAGGCCGACCAGGTGGAGCGTCTGGGTGCTCGAGGAGGTCGCGGCGCTGCCGGTGCGGCTCATCGAGATGCCCGGGACCGTCTGGCCGAACTCCTGCCCGTCCCGGAAAGTCGTGTTGAAGGAGGTGATGACCGGCTCGACGCCGCCCCGGTCCACGACCACCTTGACGAAGCCCGCGATGTTCTCCTTGTTGAAGAGGTCGCGCAGCACGTCCGCGGAGAACAGGGTCGAGCCGGGCTGGATCGTGCGAGTCACCCTGGGCGGATTGGTCTCGGGGGCCCCGCGCTTGCGGAACTCGAGCGTCACGTCCATGGCCTGGCTGCCCGGGTTGTGGATGTAGAGGTCGCTCGACTGCACCAGCGCGCCGCGGGTCTGCGCGATCCAGGGCAGCACCACCGACTTGCCGGCGGCGATCGGCGCCCCGGTCACGATGAACACGCGCGAGGTGCTCGCGGAGGCGGCGCCGTTCGCGACCGTGAGCTGGGCAAGGTAGGTGCCCGGGTTGGTCCAGGTATGGGTCACCTGGGCGCCGCTCACGGCGGGGGTCCCGTCGTTGAACGTCCAGGAGTGCGAGGCCGCCCCCTGGCTGGTCGAGGTGAAGCTCACGGCGTCGCCCACCCTGGCTTCACAACGCTCGCCCAGCAGATCGGCCGTGCAGGTCGCGCTGGTGGTGAAGCTCGCGGTGATCTGCGGGCCGCCGGCGACGTTCACGGCCTTGGTCGTCGAGGCCTGGCTTGCGCAGATGCCGTTCACGCAGTCCTTGGAGACCGTCAGCTTGACGTTGCGCGGGCCGACGGTGGTGAAGGCATGGGTTGTGGTGACTCCGAAGCCGCTCGACCCGTCGCCGAACTCCCAGAAGTAGATCGCCGGGCTGCCCGTCGAGCTGCTGGCGTCGAAGGTGACCGTCTGGTTGATCCCCGGGACCGCCGGCGAGAAGGTGAAGTTCGCGGTCATGCCGCCCGAGCTCGGATCGGAGATGCTCACCGTCCGAGACCCGCTGCCGCAGCCGCCGGCGGCCGCCTGCACCGTCTTGTTGCCCGCGCTCGACCAGGTGATCGAGACGGAGGAGCCGCTGCCGGAGATGGCCGCCCCGGCGCCCGCGGTCCAGGTCCAGGCGCCCGGAGTGCAGTTGGTGGCCGTGGCCGTGTAGTTGTAGGCCTGGTTGACCTGGCCGCTGGCCGGTCCGGCGACCGAGACGCTCGGCTGCTGGCCGCCACCGCCGCCACCACCACCACCGCCGCCACCACCCTGGTGGATGCTGATCGGCATCGGGTGCTGGAACCAGTCCGTGGTCTCAGCGCCGCGGCGCAGCCGCACCATCGGAAGGTACGCCTCCGTCCGCAGGGCATAGGCATGCGTGGTCACCGGCGTCGTGCTCGACTGATCATCGGCGCCGTTGCTGAAGCCATCTCCGTTCCAGTCGTACTCGTAGCTGGTCGGGCTGCCCTCGACCGCCAGGTTGAAAGTGATCGCCTGGTTGGGTGAGAAGTCGCAGAAGATCTGGCAGCCCTGGGCTTGGAAGCTGTTGATCTGGAGCGGGGCGACCTGCGTGATGTTGACCTGTAGGACCGCGCTCGTGCGGCTGGTCGTGTCCACGCAGTTCTTGACCGACACCGTGACATTCTTCAAACCGGTCGTCGTGTAGGTGTACCGCGGATTCGGCCCGTTGACAGGATCCGACGACCAAGCCGGTGTCGTGCCGTCGCCGAAGTCCCACATCCACTCCGTGGCTCCAGGCACATCGACGTGGAACTGCACCGTCCCATGTGAGAAGTCGTCTCTGCTGGGAGAAAACGACTGCGCGGCAGGCAGAGGCGAGAGGCCTCCCAGGGTCACCGGGACAGACCTCGCGGCGTTCCCCGAGGTGTTGACGACCGTCACCGTGCCTGTGTAGGTCCCGGCAGGGCTTCCGGAAACTTTGGTGTCCCAGACGAACGAGGTGCCGCCGTTGGCCTGCGAGGCCACGGTCGTGTTGCCGCTGTTCTTCACATCCCAGTTCTTCGTAAGCGTCGGCGTCGGCTTGCCCGTCACGCCGTTGGCCGTGAAGGTGACCGGCTGACAGACGAGCGGGTTCGCCGGCGAGACCGTGACGCTCGCCACCGCCGGCGCGGGATCGAGGACCGTCACGTTCTGTGACTTGCTGTTCGAGCCGTTGCCGTTGGTCGCCACGAGGTTGACGCCCTTCACGCCCGGCGTCGAGAAACTTACCTGCTGCTGCTGCTGGCTGGAGGACTGGGGACTGCCGTCCGGGAACGTCCACTGGCGGGATGTCACGCTGCCGGACGAAGTATCCGAGAACGTCACGGGGTCGCCCGCATAAACCTCGGACGGGGTCCACGTGAAGTTCGCCACCGGCGGACCCGAGGGGCTGCCCGTCCACTTGTGGACGTCGAAGAGCGTGGCGCCCGCGCGGTAGAGGTACTCGCCGTTGAACTTGGCGAGACGTGGGCCGAAGTGGCTGAAGCCACGGTTCCAGGTCGAGTAGTACCAGCTCCAGTAGTCGACGGTCTCGCCCATGCTCTGCATGGTGCCGTTCGGCGAAACCTCGCGCGGGTTCGCGGCGTTGGTCACATCGTAGAGGTACTCGGTCCGCCCCGCAGCCTCTCCCTGACGGCAGGTGTCGTGATTGCCGAAGTAGAGGAAGGGCGTGGCGCCGCTGCGCGAGAAGGTGGTCGAGAGCCAGTAGATCGATTCCGGATAGGGTCCGAGCGTCGTCGACCAGACCTCCAGGTTCTGGATGCCCTGGCAGCCGGTCGTGAGGCAGGTGGTGACGTCGAAGATCTTGGCGCTCCCCTGTTTCCGCGCCCCGAGATAATGGCGTCCACCCTGGGTCCACATGGCGACGCCATGGACGCTGTCGCCCGTGTTCACACCCTGAAGGTCATGCACCACCAACTGAGGACCCTGAATATTCGTCACGTCCCAGATCTGGAGCCCGCTGCGGGTTCCGGAGCCGCCGCTCTTCACGATGAAGTGCCGGTTGCCCACCGCCAGCCCGTGGACATATTTGGCCGCCTCTTGGATGCCAATCTTGCCCTTGTAGACGCCCGGGCAGGTAGATCCTGACTGGCTCTCGATGCAGACCCTGTTGAAGGCCCGCGCCGCCGTCATGTCATAGACGTGCAGGCCGTTGTCGCTCTGGAAGTCGGCGCCGAACGCATAGTCGCGGCCGCCGATCTTCGCCGTGTAGACCTGGTACATGAACTTGCTCGTGTCCTCGTACAAGGCACGCGGCGCGCCCTTGTTGGAGGTGTCCCAGATCGTGAGCCCGATCGGCGAGATCGCGGCCACCGCGGCGATCGTGTCGTCGCCCTCCGGAGCGTCGATGTAGAAGACGACCTGCGTGAACTCGCCCACCGTCCAGGACGTCGGGAACTGGCCTTCAAAGCCGCCGATCATGCTCAGGCGCGTAGGAGCCGCCGGGTTCGTACGGGCGTCCCAGATCGAGATTCCACCGTAAAAAGAGTGGAAGATATACCCATTCTCAATGTCGACGGCGGTCGAGACCGGATAAGCCGTGGACGGGCGTTGCGAGCCGGTCCACCGCGTGGCGTCCAGGAGGGAGCCCACCGGTTGGATCTCTCCCCACAAATTGGAGGGTGGAGGCCCGTCATATTGGTCATTATCTGTGAGGAGGTCGCTGGGGTTGTCGACGTAGAGCCCTTCCGCGCACCCCTTGGCGGCCCAGGCGCCCGCGGGAGCCGACAGCGCGATTCCCAGGACGAGGAGGCCCACCAGGAGCGGATGGAAGGATGGCCTGAGGCGAGAGGCATGCAGCATCTTACTTCTCCTCCACACGGTTCAGTGCCGGACTGGAAGCCCCACCATCTGAACCCGCGTTGAAATCAAGGCTTATTGACGCTCGTCGATGATACCCCCGACCCTCCGCCGAAGGCAAGCGTCATCTCAACCTCAATCAGCGTTTTGCTTTGTCATGGCACAGCCATTCAACACTATCCTCCGCTGCCGCAAAGGACACTGCAGAACAGCCGATGAGAAAACCGGGTGGGCCCTGGAGCAGGGCCCACCCGGCGGGAAGGAACTACTACGGGCTGGCGAGGAAGATGACGTTTTCCGGCTCGCAGGCGCTGTCGAGCTGGATGGCGTCGAAGCCGACCGAGTACCGGCCCTCAGCCGACATCACAGCGGTCACCCACGCCTGAGCGATGCCCGGGAACGGATCGGTGCCGGCCGAAGCCGCCAGAGTGTGGTTCAGGTTGAGGTACATCCAACCGAAGTCCGCGTCCGGCGTCGGATCGGAGCCGATGATGTTACCGCCCGTCAGGCTGACCCGCTGGGCCTCCAGCGGGAAGCAGGTCTGCTCGCCGCCCAGCGGCGGAGACACGACGTCGCCCGTGAAGCACAGGTCCTGCGGGTTCTCCTGCTCGTCGAACGCCACCACGTCGGTCTGGTTCAGCGGGAACCACGCCGGGCGGGTCGTCGAGCCGCAGGTGTACGGGCCGTTGACACCGGTCGGAATCGTCTTCGAGTCGCGCCAGACGATCAGCTCCGTGCCGGCGTCGAAGCCGGCGCCGGTGATGAACCGGGAGGCGAAGGTCGTGGACAGCGGCTCGCGCTGGTCCTGGCCGGCCACGGCGGCGTAACGGCCGTAGAAGGTGTACTCGCCCGGAATGAACGGGCAGTCGTCCGTGCCCTGGCCGACGCTCGGGGCCGGGCAGGACTCGATGTGAACCAGAGTCTCGCCCTGGGCGAAGTTCTCGTTCGACTCGACGTAGAAGTAGTCGCCCCAGAGGATGTTGCGGGTGTCGGCGATGCCGCCCGAGAAGTAGGTGGCGGAGCTCGGGAACAGCAGGTTGCACTGCGTCACCGAGTCGACCGTGATGTAGCCGCGCGCGATGTTGTCGCCGTAGGCGGCGCCCAGGCAGCCGCCGTAGGCCGGAGCGTTCAGTCCGGTGTGGGCCGCGCGCAGGTTGGTGATGCGGAAGTTGTCGAGCACCGGGTTGGTGTACGGAGCCACGCAGGGACCCGACGAGCCGCCGAAGTCGAACTCGGTCGGGACGCCCGGGGTGAACGGACCCGTAAACGGGTTCACGTTCGCGGCCTGGGTCGTGCCGGGCGGCGGGCTCGGGCTGTTCGCGTCGCCGGAGTCGGCGCCGCGGTCCGCGGTGCGCGGCAGGTTGCCGTTGAAGATGTCGCGCACGTTGATCGTCTGCACGTCATAGCCGGTGAGATAGACGTCGAAGTCCAGGGTCGGAATCGACTGGTCGGTCCACAGGGTGATGTGCGCGATCGCCGCGGCGGCGGAAGCGTTGTTGACGGAGAACAGCGTGGTGATGCCGTTCGCGTTGGCGAGATCGACCTCGAAGTACGGCAGCAGCAGGGTAGCCGCCGGCACGTCGTCGATGGTGCAGATCTCGGCCATTGCCTGACCGCCCAGAGCCAGCAGGCTCACCAGGGCGAGGCAAAGCGTGATCTTTTTCATAACAGACAATCTCCTAGGTAGTTCAATTTGGGTTCTCACAAGGACTGAAACCAGCTACCTTCTCTCTCCTCGAAGGAAAAATCATCACCTCCTGTTCAAAGTATCGTGGTCCGAAGACCGAAAGCCGAATCGCCTCGTGCACTACCCTCCGGTGCGTGCCGCTCGGCGTTAGGTTGCGTCCTTTTGGTGACCGGAGCGAGCGGTCTACCTTCTTTCACGCGCCCCCTCCGGTGTTTTTATGCTTCCGTACTATAGGAGCGCTTCTGCAAAGCTGTCAAGAGGCAGATTTCGTTCTGCCAGGCCGCGACAGTATAGGGAGCTGTGTAGCTGTTCTCTATATACCATACTTCGCGGCTCATTGGCCGGCGGTCCGGCTCTCCGTTTTCTCGATCTTCCACGCCTGCAGGCCTCCTCCCCCCTGACAGCGCGGCTTCCCGAACAGGGCAGATCCCTCTCCGGCGAAGCCCGCGATCACCTCGGCGGCGCCGTCCTTGTCGAGGTCCTCCAGGGCCACGTGATAGCCCGTGCAGGCCTCGTCCGGCGGCGTTACCTCGGCGCTCTCCTCGCGCGTGAACGAGCCTTTGCCGTTGCCGAGGAACACCCAGGCCGCGCCGCGCCCGGTCAGGCCCACCAGGTCGAGGGCCCCGTCGCCGTCGAGGTCCCCCGCGTCGAGGGCCCAGACGCCGGAGTTGCTCTCCTCGTTGGCCAGCGGGCGGCGCTCCCAGGCGCCGCCGGGGCGCGCGAGGAGGACGTCGATTCCGGTCCTCAGGACGCCGAGCTCGTTGTTGGTGTACCCCACCGCCAGATCCTGCCTGCCGTCGCGGTCGAAATCGCCCGCGGTGATCGCCCGGAAGGTGGCATGCGGGCGCAGCGGCTCGATGGCGGCCTTCTCCCAGGAGCCGTCCTTCTTGCCCAGGAGGAGGAGCGACGTGTTGCCGGTCACCGCCGAGGCCGTGGCGACGTCCAGGCGCCGGTCGCCGTTGAAATCCGCCAGCGCCAGCGAGTCGCCGTAGGTGACGCCCTCCTGCGCCACCGTCTTCCAGGTCCCGTCTCCCTGGTTGAGATACACCAGCAGGCCGCGCGGACCGCGGCCATAGTCGCCGGCGCCGCCCTGGACCCGGTTGACCGCCAGGCGCGGCCCCTCGCCGAGCGCCACGATGTCGGCCCTGCCGTCTCCATTCCAGTCCACCGCCTCGATGGCCCGCGAGGAGAACACCATGGCCTCCTGATCCGAGGCCTGGAACTCGATCCCGTCGCTCCAGAGGCGGAAGTTGCCCCGCCCGTCGCCCAGCATCGCCACGATGCCGCGCAGGTGGCTGGCGAGCGCCAGGTCGGGGTTGCCGTCGCGGTTGAAGTCGGCGACGGCGGCATCGCCGTAATCGAAGCGGAGTCGCGGGAAGGTGGCCTCCGACCAGGGCCGCCATCCCCCTTGGCCGTCGCCGAGGAAGATCGCCGGCCGGCTTCCCCCCTTGCGCGGCGGGCCGTGCACGATGTCGAGCTTGCCGTCCTTGTTCATGTCGGCCACCGCGAAGCCGTGGCGCCACTGCCCCTCGACCGGCAGCCCGCGGCTGAAGGGGACGAGGCGCACGCGGTCCGAGGCGGCGAGGTCGGCCTTGTAGGAGGCCGCGGCGCGCGCCAACTCCTCCGCGGAGGGTCCGGTCGCCGCTGCCTCGGGCTTCACCCATTCCGGCGGCGTGCCGTAGATCTTGACGGAGAAGGACTTCTCGTCATGGCTCACGACGTCGAACATGAGGCCGCGCGGGAGCTTGACCCTCTTGCCTTCGACCTCCCAGGCGTAGGCGCCCGGCACCTTCGAGATCCGGTGGACGAAATACGGCCGCCCGTACTCGTCCTTCAGCCAGCGCCCGTCGGCGGGCTCGAGCGGTATGGGGCCCTCGAAGGGGACGACGTCCCTGTTGACATCGGCCGGACGGACGGGCACGACCTCGACCGGCTGCTCCTGGTCGCTGGCGGTGTCGGCGCCGCCCGCGGGAGCCGTCGCGGCCTCCGGCGGGGCGGCCGTGGGCGGCGCCGCCGGTGGCGTCTCCACCGGGGTCTCCGCCGGGGTCTGGCCACCCGCGGCCTGGCTCCCGGCCTGCTGGGGAGCGGTGGCGGATTCAGCGGACGGCGCACCGCCCTGGACCTCGGCGCCCGTCTTGACGGACGCCGGCTGGCCGCACCCGGCCTGGATCAGGCCGAGCGCGGCGGCGATGCAGAACGCCGGGACGAGCAGGCGCCCGCGGCAGGCAAAGTCTTGCGACATGGGAAAAGCTCCTCTTTTCACTTTCTAGATCTCATCGACGAAGGCAGGCTTGAGACTGCGGAAAAGCCAAAAGCCAAAAGATAGTAGCACGGCCACCACCAGCGCGAGCCACAGGGCCCCCGCGGCCCACGGCTCCTCGCCGCCGAGGAAGGCCCTGCGGTAGAGGGCCACCAGGACGGTCAGCGGATTGAGCATCACCCAGGTCCGGAAGCCCTCCGGGACCATGGCCAGCGGATAGACGATCGGGGTCAGGTAGAACCAGACGTTGAAGAGCAGGCCCAGCGCCTGGGCGGTGTCCCGGAAGAAGACGTGGACCGCCGCGACCAGGAGGCCCAGCCCCAGGGACAGCCCCACCTGGAGGGGGACCGCCACCAGCAGCAGCGGCAGGCCGCTCCAGGAGAGATCCCCCACCCAGACGAGCGCGGCCACGTAGATGAGCGCCGCGACCGCCTGGTGGAGCAGCGCCGCCAGGACCACGGCGAGCACCAGGATCTCCGAGGGGAAGCGCAGCTTCTTGACCATGGCGGCGTTGTCGGTGACCGCGGTGGAGGCGCGCAGCACCCCCTCGTGCAGCGCCGTCCACGGCAGCAGGCCGCCGAACAGGAAGATGGCGAAGTGCTCGGTGCGCTCCCCCAGCGGGCTGATCTTCATCACCGTCGAGAACACGAAGGTGAACAGGAGGAGCAGCCAGAGCGGCTGCACCAGCGACCAGACCAGCCCGAGCGCCGAGCCGGCGTAGCGGCCCTGGAAGTCTCGCTTGACGAGCTCGCGCAGGAGAAAAAGGTGGCGTCGCATGGGTTTTCCGGTTCTCCGCCCGCCCTGTTCTCGATTGACAGGACGCCGGGCGGGGCATAGTATGATCCAACAGTCCGCCGATATGCTAGTCTGCCATACATCATGGACAGCACACAGAGCTCTCACGAAGCCCCGCACGGCCACAAAGTCCGCCAGCTCCAGCTCGTCGGCCGCAAGATCCGGCAACTGAGGAAGGAGCGCAAGCTCACCCAGGTCGAGCTGTCGGCCCGCCTGGGCATCCAGCAGTCGGACCTGTCGCGCATGGAGCAGGGGGAGTACCGGGTGAGCCTCGACACCCTCCTCCGCATCCTGGCCGAGTTCAAGATGAGCATCGGCGAGTTCTTCGGAGAGGTGGCGCAGGAATCCATCACGCCGCGCGACATGCAGCTCGTGCAGGACTTCAACGCCCTTCCCGAGGACGCCCAGCGCGAGATCGAGGACTTCATCGCCTTCAAGCGCGTGCAGGGCCGGCGGGACGACGACTCCCATAATAATAAGGTCAGGGATCTTCAGCCCAGAGGTCCCCAGGCGACACCCGGAGGTCACGGACGATGAGCGAGGACGTGGCAGGAATCGGCCCCGAGTTCGAGGACTTGAAGCACCGAGGGCTGCAGGCGATCGAGGCCGGCCGGCTGGAAGAGGCCGGCGAGCTCTTCGACCGCGCTCTGGAGCTGGCCCGCGAGCAGGGTGATCCGCGGCTGATCGACCTCGCCTTCTGCAACCGGGCGGCGGTCACGGTCGTGCTGGGCCAGGGGGAGCGGGAGCTGCCGCAGTTGCGCGAGATCCTGGTGCGCAACGCCGATCCGGTGAGCTGCCGGCTCGCCGCCTACAACATCGCGCGGCATTACGAGCTGACGAAGAACTACAAGAAGGCCCTGTTCTACGCCCGCATCGCCCGCGAGCGCGCCGAGCAGCAGGGGCGCCAGGAATGGATCGCCTCCAGCCACAACCTGATGGGCAACATCTTCCTGGCCGAGAGTTTCATCGACGAGGCCTGCTCGGCGTTCGAGACCGCTCTCGAGCTGATGCCCGTGGAGAGCCCGATCTGGCGCGCCCGCATCCTCGACAACCTGGGCTACTGCCGGGTCCTCAAGGGCGCCTACCGGGAGGGCTACGAGCTGCTCTACGAGAGTCTGGCGGTGCTGCGGCGCCACAAGGCCGAGCGCTACCAGATCTCGACCTGCCTGGACCTCTGCTTCGCCCATCTGGAGACCGGGCGCTACGGGCACGCCCGGCGCCAGGGCGAGACCGCGCTCCGCCTGGCCGAGGCCCTCGGCGAGACGGACTCGATCAAGAACGCGCTCTATCTGCTGGGCGAGGCGGCCAGCCTGAACGGCGACATCGACACCGCCCGCGAGCACTTCACCCGGCTGCAGCGGGACTTCTTCCCCGACGCCTCGTACCTGACCGGATTCCTGCTCGCGGTGGACGTCCGCAAGCTCATCAACCTGCATGCCTGAGGTCGGAGCCATGAAGAAGAAGATTGCAAGTCTCCTCGTGCTGGCCGCCGCGGCGGGTCTCGTCCCCGCGGCGGGCTGGGCCGTCCAGCGGGACACGGCTCTCGGGGCCGAAGGCGAGATCTACACCGTCAGGGCCGGGACCTACGGCACCCTGTTCCCGGGCCAGAGGGGCCAAGCGGCCGAGAACGTGGCGCTCGCCCTCGACGTGCAGAGGCCCGACGCGGCGACTCCCGAGCGCTTCCTGGTCCGTGGCACCGGCACCGAATTCGTCGAGAGCTTCCCGTCGCTGATCTTCGAGGAGTCCTCGAAAACCGTCTTCCTGGTCTGGGAGAGCCGGCTCACCCGCTTCAACCCGATCCTGATGCTGGCCTGGTTCAAGGACGGCGTCTGGTCGAACCCCGTCGAGATCATCGGCAACGAGTTCGCCGACAAGACCCCGCCCCAGATCGCCGTCACGTACGACACCTACTCGGACCGGAGCGAGGACGGGGAGCCCGTCTCCCGGCGGCGCACGCTCGTGCACCTGCTCTGGGGCGAGAAGAACGGGCAGGAGCTGCGGGAGACCTTCTACACGGCGCTGGTCCTGGAGAACGGCTCCTACATCGGCAAGACGCCGGTCTACAAGCTGGACGATCTCGCCGCGGCCGAGGAGCTGCAGGCCGCCGAGGCGGCGCCGAACCTGTTGAGCGCGCCGAAGCTCTCTCCCGGCCGCGACGAGCGCACGGTGACGGTGGCTTTCGCCTCGGCGAGCACGCAAAGAGTGCTGGCCCTGGAGATCGACGTCCTGCCCGCGCAGCTCAGCCAGCTCGCCGACGAGGCGCGCGCCTACATCATCGACATCGGCCGCCGGGCCACGGCCGCGAGCCTCCGCTCGATGGCCGACGAGGCGCGCGCCTACATCATCGACATCGGCGTCGCCTTCCAGCCCGAGGTCCGCCGCTCGATCGGCGAGCTGGTGCACGCCTACATCCGCAACGGCGGACCGACCCTGTCGCAGGGCGGCATCCGCTCGCTGGGCGACGGAGCCCGCGCCTACATCATCGACATCGGCGCCAAGCTCTCCGGGCGCGGCC
The DNA here is from genome assembly GCA_036380715.1 of Thermoanaerobaculia bacterium. Lineage (GTDB taxonomy): Bacteria > Acidobacteriota > Thermoanaerobaculia > Multivoradales > UBA5704 > UBA5704. The sequence goes on from DASVEF010000353.1 coordinate 13,983, forward strand.
TGCAGAGCGCCAACGCCACCTCGACGGCCCCGAGCATCCGGGAGGTCGACCCCTCCACCCTGGCGCCGGAGGCGCCGGGCGAGAGGCGCCCGTCTCTGCTGTTCCAGCTCCGCATCGCCTCCACGCGCCCCGCCCCGCAGGTCGGCGCCGGAGAGATCCACATGTTCGTATCGGAGAACGGCGGCAACGTGCTGATCGCCTGGGGAGAGCCGGGCAAGGTCGTCTACATGGAAAGCACCGAGACCGGCTGGTCGGAGCGCCGGGAGCTCAGGCTCTCCTCGGGCCTCGATCTCGCCCGCGCCTACGAAATGCTCGAGCAGCGGGTCCGCAACCGCTAGGCGCAAATCGACAGCGGATCGCCCACCGGGCGGGTGGGGAGGACGGTCCCCCCCGCCTCGGCGAGGGCGGACGCGATCTCCACCCTGGCTTCGGGAGGGCCGAGGAACGCCAAGCAGCCTCCGCCTCCCGCTCCGCAGGCCTTCCCTCCCCAGGCCCCTCTGGACAGGGCGGCCTCGATCAGCCTCTCCAGCTCCGGAGTCGAGACCCCTTTTGCGAGGCGGCGCCGGAAGCTCCATTCACGCCCCATCAGCTCCCCGGCCCGCTGAAAGTCTCCGCTCTCCAGCGCCGCGGGGATCTCGGCGGCGACCGCGGCGATCCCCGCGAAGAGCTCCGTGATCTCCGGATCGTTCTCCAGGCGGCGCCGCACCACCTGCCAGTTGTTGCCGGCCGAGAAATGGCTGACCCCCGAGTAGACGACCAGCAGGGAATCGCCGAGCCGGTCGAGGTCGGTGTTCAGACGCCGCACCGCTTCGCCTCCGGGTTTCGCCAGGATCTCCAGCGCTCCTCCCAGGAGAGCGGGATAGTGGTCCTGGATGCCGGTCGGGAGCCCCATCAGCCGCGCTTCGAGGTCGCGGGCCAGATGGGCCTTCTCGGCGGGCGTCGAGCGGCGGAGATCCAGCTCCTCCTCCGCGGCGGCGATCAGGGCGACGGCCATGGCGGAGCTGGCGCCGAGCCCACCGCCGCGCGGAGAGTCGCTGGCGAGCTCCACCTCGACCGGCGGGAGGTCCAGGGCCTCGGCGATGACGCCGACCAGGGCCCCTTCCGGATGCGCGGCGAGCTCCGCCGCCGAGCGGGCTTCCACGAGGCTCTCCCCCTGCCGGATCCGGTACGGTCCGCCGCTCCGCCGCAGCCGGACGGTCGTGGCGAGGTCGATCGCCACGTTGACGGTGCGGGCTCCGGGATGAAAGAGGCCGAGAGGCCAGATGTCCAGCGTGCCGCCGGCGAGGTCGACCCGGCACCACGCCCTGGCGGTCACCATCGGAAAAGCTTCGCGGGAAAGACGGACGCCGGCCGGGCTAGCGGGCGACGGCCTCCGACCGGGACGCGGGAGCGGCGTCCGTGACGGCGTACTGCGCTCCGCCGGGCGGGGCGATGTTCGGGGCGACGCCGCGCTCCATGGCGCTCACCACGCTCTGCCGCCAAGCACGGAAGGAAGCCAGCTTGGATGAGGGGATCGGCTCGTCCCGAACGCTCTTGAGAGTGAGGGGGTCGATCCACCGCTCATGATGCTTGACCCGGTAGTCCAGATGCGGACCGCTCGCCAGGCCGGTGGCGCCGCTGTAGGCGACGATGTCGCCCTGCCGTACGCGGGCTCCCGGACGGATGCCGCGCGCGAAGCGCGACAGGTGGAGGTAGGCGGTCATATAGCCGCCCGCATGCTTGACCTTCACCACGTTGCCGCCCCCGTTGTCCCAGCCGGCGAAGGTGACCACGCCGTTCGCCGTGACCTGCACCGGCGTGCCGACGGGCGCGCCGTAGTCCACTCCGTAATGGGGACGGTAGGTCTTGAGGACGGGATGGAAGCGGCGATGGCTGAACGAGGAGGTGATGCGGGAGTAGCGGAGAGGCGAGCGTAGGAACATCTTCCTCAGAGGCCGCCCTTCGCCGTCGAAATAGGTCCCGGAGTCGTCCCAGCGGTATGCCTCATGGCGCCGGCCGTGATTGTCATAGGCCACCGCGACCACCTGGCCGATGTCGTAAGGCTCGCCTTCGAGGAGGACCGCCTCGTAGAGGACATGGAAGCTGTCGCCCCGCCGCAGGTCGCGCGTGAAGTCGAGGTCCCACTGCAGGATGTCGGCCATGCGGTAGGCCAGCTCGGGCGGAGCGCCGACGTTGCGGATCGACCCTTCCAACGAGCCGGAGACGCGGCCGCTCGCGACGCGCAGCTCCACCGTGCGGCGGAAGGGCTGCCAGTCGGAGGCCCAGCGGCCGCCAACGCGGCTCATCGACACCCGGCCGCTCCCGGCCAGGACCAGCTCGAAGGACGCGAGGGTCGAATCGGCGTTGAAGAAGGCCGAGTAGCGGTTGCCGGCCTTCAGGCCGCGCAGGTCCACATGCTCCGCCAGGGCCTTCGTCGCCTCCCGGGTCTCCGCGCCGTCCAGCCCGAGCTTCGAGAAGACATCGGCCACCGTCTCGCCCCGCAGCAGCGTGGACTCGACCGGGACCCGCACGCCGTCGATGTGCGCGGTGGACTCGGTCGGCAGCGTGATGCGTTCGTTGAACCGGAGGGTCGGGGGGAGCGGGTACGGCGACTTGTTGAAGGCTTCCAGGCTGTGGGTGGTGAGGAACAGACCCCCGGCCAGGAGGATCAGCCCGAGCGGGAGCGCCAGGCGGAGAAAATGCGGAACAAGCTTGACCCGTATCGACTGCATCCCGTGCAGACCTCCCTCGGAAACAGGGTGGCTCAAAGTAGGCGCGAAGCTACGCGGCGGATAGTAGCACAGGAGGCGGCGCCGGATGCAAGAGGGGAAAACAGGGCGCAGGTTGCGCCCTGCGCCTGCGGAGGCCGCTCAGCCGAGGAAGTCGGCGATGACGCGGTCCGGATCCTCGGGCAGCCTGCCCCGGTAGACGACTTGGCCGTCCCGGATGATCACCAGGCCCGGCAGGGTCGTGACCGCGTACTTCTTCGAGAAGGCGCCGTCCGGATCGAGGAAGACGGTGGTACCCAGGTTCTTGCCGGCGAGGAAGCCCTCGACGGCCTGCCGCTCCTCTTGATAGGTCACGGTCACCACGCGCGCCTGGCCGCTCCAGCGCTGCGCGATCGGATTGACCCGCTCGACGATGTCGCGCGAGCGGGGAGACCAGGAGGCCCAGACGACCACGATCGTGGTGCCCTGCGCCAGATCGGTCTCGCCCAGCCGCTCCCCCCGCAAGCCCTGCAGACGGAAATCCTGAGCCGCCGCGGGGACGGCCGAGGCGGCCAGAGCCAGCAGGAGGACGAAAGTCCGGATGCGAAGGAAACGGTTCATCGTGGCACCTGGGGATTGGAGGGGTGGTCTCAGTAGAGTCCGGGGCCGGGAGCGTTGCTGCTGCGGTGCGGAAGAATGGTCAGGATGCGGAGGCGCAGCCGCTCGGGGGCGTGGCACCGCGTGCATCTCTCGCGGACGATCAGCAGCAGCTTCCGGGTGTAGTCCACCTGCTTCGCGCAGCCGTTGCAGCGGGAGACGTGGTCCCGAAAAGGGGTCAGTAAGTCCTCTTCCATCTCGTTGTCGAAGAACAGGAAAAGCGCATCCCCGACCTCTTTACAGTCCATCATCCTTCCTCCGCGGTCCCGGATCGGCTGCATACCTGTACGCAGCCGATGGTATCAACTCGGCCGGTGGACGGGAAATTTCCGCTGTATCCAAAACCCCCTTACTTACTTGGTCAGGCTCTTGCTGCGCATCTTGGCCGGCTCGCCCTCGCGCAGATACCCGTGCTCGCGGGCGAACTCCAGCATGGCGGTCTCGAGCAGCCGGCGCCCGCGGTAGAGCCGGCTCATCACGGTGCCGACCGGAACCTCCAGGATGTCGGCGATCTCCTTGTACGAGAAGCCCTCCAGGTCGGCCAGGATGACGACCATCCGGTAATCGGGCGGCAGCTTGTCGAGCGCCTTCTGCACGTCCTCGTCGAGGACGTTCTCCAGAAGCTCATCCTCAGGGTTCTTGGCCGGCTTCGTGGCGTCCTCGCTCACCTGGTTCTCGAACGACTCCTCGATCTCCGCGAAATCACTCAGAGCCGGGGCCTGCTGCTTCTTGCGGTAGTTGTTGATGAAGGTGTTCTTCATGATCTTGAACAACCACGCCTTGAAGTTGGTCCCCTCCTCGAACTTGTCGTAGTACCGGTAAGCCTTGAGGTAGGTCTCCTGGACCAGATCCTCGGCATCCTCGGAGTTGCGCGTCATTCGATAGGCGGTGTTATAGAGCGCGTCCACGAAGGGCATCGCCGCCGCCTCGAAGTTCCACCCCCTCTGGTGGTCTGCGCTTTCTTTGGGCATTCTTTCCCCCTTCATCCTTGACCTCTCTCCGCTCATGGGATACGCACATACGGTGCCAACGGATCTGTGGGGATGACCGGATGAGGTGGCGGCCAAACCGTCTCCTGGAGGGGACGGTCAGAGCCCTTGTCCGGACAGCGGATGTCCTCACCGCGAGGATGTACCCGCCCGTCTCCCCTTTGTGCTCTCTTGCAGGGAGCCCGCCAATCCCGCCGCCGTTTCGGCACACCGGAGGTGCCGAAAAGTACCTACGGCAGGGGGAGCAGGCTCTGCTTGGCGAATTGGATGAAGGGCTCCGGATAGAGCCCCAGGATGAGCGTGGCCAGGGCGCAGAAGGCGATGGCGCCGACCAGGGCGGGCGAGCGGAGGGGCACCGGCGTGGTCTGGGTGGATTCGCGCAGGTACATGTAGACCACGATACGGAAGTAGTAGTAGAGCGAGATCGCGCTGGTCAGGACGCCGATGACGGCCACCCAGGTCCAGCCCGCCTGGACCGCCGCGGCGAACAGGTAGACCTTGCCGAAGAAGCCGCCGGTCGGCGGGATCCCGGTCAGGGCGAGCAGGAAGATCAGCATCATGGCCGCCAGAAAGCGGGAGCGCTGCGCCAGCCCGGCGTAGTCGGAGCAGGTCTCGCCCGCGTACTCCCGGCGCTCGAGCAGGATCACGGTGCCGAAGGCGCCCATGGTGATGAAGGTGTAGGCCAGAAGGTAGAAGAGCACCGACCAGAGGCCGAGCTCGGAGACCGCCAGGACGCCGATCAGGACGTAGCCGGCGTGGGCGATCGAGCTGTAGGCCAGCATCCGCTTGACGTTGTCCTGCGTCAGCGCCGCCAGGTTCCCCCAGATCATCGACGCCGCGGCCACCGCCGCGACCACCCACTGCCACTCGATCTCGATGGTGCCGAGCCCCTCGTAGAAGATGCGCAGCAGGATCGCGAAGGAAGCGGCCTTGGAGGCCACCGCCAGGTAGGCGGTCACCGGCGTCGGCGCTCCGACGTAGACGTCGGGCGTCCAGATGTGGAACGGCACCGCGGCCACCTTGAAGAAGAGGCCGGCCGCCAGCAGCAGCCAGCCGAGCGGGATCAGGGGGTTGGCGCCGGGGTCCAACTGGGCGAGAGCGCGCGCCAGCGTGCCCAGGTTCACGGTGCCGGTGGCGCCGTAGAGCAGCGAGATGCCGTAGAGCAGGATGCCGCTCGACAGCGCTCCGAGGATGAAGTACTTCAGAGCCGCCTCGTTGGACCGCAGGTGGCGCTTGAAGTAGCCGGCGAGGATGTAGCTGGCGAGCGCCATGGTCTCCAGCGAGATCCAGATGGTGAGCAGCGTGTAGCCGCTCGCCATGAACAGCATGCCCGTGCTGGCGAGCAGGAGCAGGGCGTAGTACTCGGTCGACCGGTAGTTCCCCTCCTCCAGGAAACGGACGGAGAGGAGGATGGTCAGGGCCGTGGCCACCAGCACCAGCATCTTCCAGAAAAAGGCGAACTCGTCGATCACGAACGAGCCGCCGAGGATCAGCCGCTGCAGCGGCGCGCTGGCCTGCACCCGCACCAGGACGAAGGCGGTGAGGACCAGGCTGACGAACGATACCAGCGCCGCCTCCCGGTTGCCGAGACCGCGGCCGATGGTGCCGATCAGAAGGAGCAGCAGCCCCGCCGTGGCGAGCAGGATCTCCGGCGCGAGGAGGAGGAATTCTGCGAGCTCAGGCACGGTATCACTCCCCCGCCTGGGCGGCGGCCGGGCCTTCGCTCGCGGTCTCGGTCTCGGGGGCGGAGGAGGCGAGCGCCGGCTCGTAGCTGCGGTCGACCTGGGCCACCACGTAGTTCACCGACTTCTCCATGATGCGGAAGAAGGGGCGCGGGTAGAGGCCGATCCAGAAGCAGAGCAGGACGATCGGCATGAGGTAGAGGAGCTCGCGGCGGTCGAGGTCCTTGAGACCCCGGTTCTCCGGGTTGTTGAGCGGCCCGAAGAAGACGCGCTGGTACATCCAGAGCATGTAGGCCGCGCCAAGCACGATGCCGAGGGCCGCCAGCAGGGCCCACCACCAGTTGCGGTTGAACGCCCCCACCAGGATCGTGAACTCGCCGATGAAGCCGTTGAGCGTCGGCAGGCCGATCGACGACATGGTGATGATCAGGAAGATGATCGCGTACACCGGCATGACCGACGAGATGCCGCCGTACTCCGCGATCATCCGCGTGTGCCGCCGCTCGTAGATGACGCCGACGAGAAGGAACAGCGCGCCGGTCGACAGCCCGTGGTTGATCATCTGCAGCACGCCGCCGTTGACTCCCGGGCCGTTGACGGCGAAGAGGCCCAGCATGACGAAGCCGAGGTGGCTCACCGACGAGTAGGCGACCAGCTTCTTCATGTCCTTCTGCGCCATGGCCACCAGCGCGCCGTAGAGGATGCCGATGATCGACAGCCCCGCCATCCAGGGGAGCAGCTCCATGGTGGCGTCGGGCAGGATCGGCAGCGAGAAGCGGATGAAGCCGTAGGTACCCATCTTCAGCAGGACGCCGGCCAGGATGACCGAGCCGGCCGTGGGCGCCTCGACGTGGGCGTCCGGCAGCCAGGTGTGGAACGGGAACATCGGCACCTTGATGGCGAAGCCGACGAAAAAGGCGAGGAAGATCCAGATCTGCAGGTCCGGCGGGATCAGGCGGCCGATCTCATGGAACTGCAGGATCGAGAAGGTCTCGGGATTGCCGCGCCCCGTCCAGCCGAGCAGGCCGCCGGCGTTGAAGAAGTAGAGCGCCAGGATGCCGAGCAGCATGAGCACCGAGCCGGCCAGGGTGTAGAGGAAGAACTTGATCGCCGCGTAGAGCCTGCGCGGGCCGCCCCAGATGCCGATGAGGAAGTACATCGGCACCAGCATGACCTCCCAGAAGACGTAGAAGAGGAAGAAGTCCAGGGCCATGAAGACGCCGAGCATGCCGGTCTGCAGGAGCAGCAGGAAGATGTAGTACTCCTTCTCCCGGGTGTGGATGGCGCTCCACGACGAGAGAAAGGCCAGCACGCCGAGCAGCGTGGTCAGCAGCACCAGCAGCAGGGCGATCCCGTCGATCCCGAACTCGTAGCGCACCCCGATCGACTCGATCCACGGGGCGCTCTCGCGGAACTGGAACAGCGCGCCGTCGCGCTCGAAGGCGAACCACAGGGGGACCGAGAGCAGAAAATCGATCACCACCACCCAGGTGGCGAACTTGCGGATCGCCGCCGGCTTGTCGCTCGGGATGGCGAGCGCGAGCAGAGCCCCGGCCAGCGGGATATAGGTCAGAATGCTCAGGATCGGGATGTCGCGATAGAAATCGAACATGTCTCCCCCAGGGCGTCAGCTCAGGCGCCACACCATGTACACGCAGATCAGAACGAACATGCCCGCCACCAGGACCAGGGCGTAGTTGGCCACGTACCCGGTCTGGAGGCGCCGGAAGACGCGCGAGGACCCGTCGAGGACCGTGCCGACCAGGTTGACCAGGCCGTCGACCACGTATTTGTCGAACAGTCCGGAGCCGAGCGAGAGCGCGTTCACCGTCAGGTTGCGCGTCCCGTTGACCAGGAACCCGTCGATGAACCCCGCGTCGAAGCGGAAGAGCCCGCGCGCCGTGGCCCAGAAGCCGCGGATCGCGGTCGCGTCGTACAGCTCGTCGACGTAATACTTGTTGGACAGCAGGCGATGGACCCCGGGGAAGCGCTCGGCCCAGACCCGGCCCTTCTCCAGCCCTCGGTCGCCGCCGTAGATCCGGTAGGCCAGGAAGATCGCCGTACCCGCGACGGCCAGAGCGATCAACGCCAGCAACAGAGCGCTCACGTCGTGCTCGGCGACCTCCACTCCTCGGGGTTGCAGAATGACCGGCTCGAGGAAGTGGTGCATGAGGTTCCAATCGCCCGGCAGACCGAGCCAGCCGGAGCCGATCGCTCCGACGGCCAAAATCCAGAGCGGAATCGTCATTACGGCCGGAGATTCATGCAGGTGGTGCTCCTGCTCGTGCGTCCCCCGGAAATGTCCGTGGAACGTCATGAAGAACGCCCGGAACATGTAGAAGGCCGTCAGGGCCGCCGTGATCAGGCCCACCGCATAGAGCACCCATTGTCCGTGCCCGGCCGCGGCGTGCAGGATCTCGTCTTTGCTGAAGAAGCCGGCGAACGGGAAGATTCCGGCAATCGCCAGACAGCCGATCAGAAAGGTCCGGTAGGTCTGCGGCAGCGCTTTCTTGAGGCCGCCCATCGAGCGCATGTCCTGCTCGCCGCCCATGGCGTGGATCACCGAGCCGGAGCCGAGGAAGAGGAGCGCCTTGAAGAAGGCGTGCGTGCCGAGGTGGAAGATCGCCGCCGTATAGGCGCCCAGCCCCGCGGCCAGAAACATGTAGCCGAGCTGCGACACGGTCGAATAGGCCAGCACCTTCTTGATGTCGGTCTGCGCGAGGCCGATCGACGCCGCGAAGATGGCCGTCGCCGCGCCGATCACCGCCACGAGCTGCGAGACGCCCGGCGCGAGCTGATAGATCACGTTCGAGCGCACCACCATGTAGACGCCCGCGGTGACCATGGTGGCGGCATGGATCAGGGCCGACACCGGCGTCGGGCCGGCCATGGCGTCCGGCAGCCAGACGTAGAGCGGGATCTGCGCGCTCTTGCCCGTCGCGCCGACGAAGAAGCAGAGCGCGATGAAGCCGGCCAGCGTCAGGCCGAGAAAGCCCGCGCCGGTGATCAGCTCCGGGTTCTTCGCGATGCGCGGGAGGATCTCGGTGTATTTGAGCGAGCCGAAGTGCGCGACCAGCGCGAACATGCCGAGCACGAAGGCGAAGTCGCCGATGCGGTTGACGATGAACGCCTTGCGCCCCGCGTACGGCGGGAACTCTTCCTTGTAATAGAACCCGATCAGCAGGTACGAACAGAGGCCCACGCCCTCCCACCCCACGAACATGACCGCGTAGCTGTTGCCGAGGATCAGCAGCAGCATCGCGCCCATGAACAGGTTGAGGTAGGTGAAGTAGCGCTGGAATCCCTGCTCGTGGCTCATGTAGCCCACGGAGTAGACGTGGATCAGGAAGCCGACGAAGGTGACGACGAAGAGCATCACGCAGGAGAGCGGATCGAGCAGGAATCCGAACGGAATGGTGAAATTCTTCACGCCGTCGAGCGTGGTCTTGATCGGACCGGCGGGGATCCACTCGTAGAGGTCCTGCTCGAACGGCTGCCACCCCTCGTGCCCCGCAGGGATCGACATGGCGTAATCGGCGATGATCCCCAGCGACAGCAGCGCCGCGATGCCCACCGTGCCGCAGGCGATCGCGGCGACCGCCTTCTTGCTGATGCGGCCGCGCAGCAGCACGCCGTTGAGCAGCGCGCCCAGGAAGGGGAGGACGGGGATCAGCCAGAGAAGCTCTTTCATGCGGCTACCCCTTGAGCTCCGTCGCCTGGTCGAGGATCGTGGTCTCGCGCAGGCGGAACAGGGCGATCAGAATCCCGAGCCCCACCGCCGCCTCGCCCGCCGCCACCGTGATGGTGAAGATCGCGAAGATCTGGCCCGTTAGGTCGGAGAACTGATAGGAGAACGCGATCAGGTTGATGTTGACCGAGTTGAGCACCAGCTCGATCGACATCAGCACGGTGATCATGTTCTTGCGCGCGACGACGCCGAACACGCCGATGGCGAAGAGCAGGAAGCTCACTACCAGAAAGTGGTGGGTCGTGATCTCGGGCATCCTACAGCCTCCGTCCCAGCACCACCGCGCCGATCATCGCGATCAGCAGGAAGATCGAGGCGATCTCGAACGGCAGCAGGTGCTGCGTGTACAGGTCCCAGGCGACCGCCTGCGAGTTGCCGAGCCGCTGCACCTGCTGCTGGGCGTCGATGAAGCTGACGAGCTTCTCCGGGCTCGGGTTGGCCGGTCCGAAGCGGGTCTGGAGGAAGAACCAGCCGAAGAAGACCGTCAGGATCACCGCGAGCACTCCGGCCAGCGGCGACTGACGGCCGAACAGCCGGATCTCCGGCAGCCTGTGCAGGTTGATCAGCATGATCACGAACAGGAACAGCACCATGATGCCGCCGCCGTAGACGAAGATCTGGACCATGGCCAGGAACTCGGCGTGGCGCAGCAGGAAGAGCACGGCCACCGCCAGGAACGTCGTCAGCAGGCAGATCGCGCCGTACATCGGATTGCGCATCGCCACCACGCCGAGCGCCGACACCACCGCGATCGCCGCGAAGACGTAGAAGAGGATGGCCGCGCCGTTGGCGACTAGGAAGTCCATATCACCGCGCTCGCCTTTCTCCCCCTCTCCCGGTGGCGGGAGAGGGGGCCGGGGGGTGAGGGCTCATGCGATCTCCTCGTCGGTGTACGCCGGCCGCACCTTCCACTCCTGAAGCTCGTCCATGTCCACGTACAGGTTCGACCAGCGGTCGTAGGAGGCGAGCTCGTAGGTCTTGGTGGTCAGCCAGATCGACTTGGGCTCGGTCGGGCAGCCCTCTTCGCACAGGCCGCAGAACATGCAGCGCTGCACGTCGATGTCGAAGCGGTCGAGGACCTTCTCCTTCTTGTTCGTCTCCGGGTTCACTTCCTGGTGCCAGTCGATGTAGATGATGTCGATCGGGCAGTCCTTCGCGCAGATGGTGCACTTGATGCACCGGTCCTCGTCGAGGCGGAACATGCCGCGGAAGCGGTGCGCGGGCTCCCAGCGCTCCTCGGGGTATTGCACGGTGACCTTCTTCTTGAACATGTTCTTCGCGGTGATCCCGAGGCCCGCGAACAGGTCGAGGAGCATGATCTTGTCGAGGAACCGTTTCACTGCGCTCATGGCGCCTCCTGGACCAGGATCTTGATCAGGCCGGTCGCGGCCAGATTGAGCAGGGAGAGCGGGATCATCCACTTCCAGCCCAGATCCATCAGTTGATCGAAGCGGTAGCGCGGGAACGTGCCGCGGAACCAGATGTAGGCGAACAGGAAGAGGAAGACCTTGAGGACGAACCAGACGACTCCGGGGACGACGTCGAGGAAGGCGAGCGCCTCGACGTTGGGGAACGGGCGCAGCCAGCCGCCGAGGAACAGCGTCACCGCCACCGCCGAGATCACGATCATGTTGGCGTACTCGCCGAGGAAGAAAAGGGCGAAGCGCATGCCGCTGTACTCGGTGTGGAAGCCGGCCACCAGCTCCGACTCCGCCTCGGGCAGGTCGAACGGGTTGCGGTTCGACTCCGCGACCCCGGCCACGAAATAGATGAAGAAGGCGACGAACTGCGGCACGATGTACCAGATCCCCGCGTTCCTCTGCGCCTCCACGATCCCCACCAGCGACATGGTGCCGGCGAGCATCAGCGGGCCGACCAGCGACAGCCCCTGCGGCACCTCGTAGGAGATCATCTGCGCCGCCGAGCGCAGGCCGCCCATCAGCGAGAACTTGTTGTTCGACGCCCAGCCGCCGATGATCAGCCCGTAGACGCCGATCGTGGCCAGCGCGATGACGAACAGCAGGCCGGTGTTGATGTCGGTGATGAACCACGACAGCGCGCCCGGTTCGCCGGCCGGCGGTCCCATCGGAATCACCGAGAAGATGATGAAGGCCGGCCCCACCACCAGGCAGGGAGCGAGGATGAACGCCCACTTGACCGCCTGGGTCGGCAGCGTGTCCTCCTTGACCAGCAGCTTCATGACGTCGGCGATCGGCTGCAGGATGCCCCAGGGGCCCACCCGGTTGGGGCCCACGCGCGCCTGCATGTAGCCGAGGACCTTGCGCTCGGCCAGCACCAGATAGGTGATGAGCGGCAGCACGCCGAGGAAGAGCAGGACGAGGATCTTGATCGCCGGCGAGATCGCGTAATAGAAGAGCGTGTCCCCGACGGCCTGGCGGATGGAGTCGAGCATCAGCGGTCCACCTCCCCGAGCACGATGTCGGTCGTGCCGATCAGGGCCACGAGATCGGCCAGCAGATACCCCTTGGTCAGCTCGGGCAGCGACTGGAGATTGATGAACGAGGGCGGCCGGACGTGGCAGCGGTAGGGGTTCGGCGTGCCGTCGCCGACGATGTAGAAGCCGATCTCCCCCTTGGGGCTCTCGATGCCGTAATAGACCTCGGCCTCCTTGGCGGCCTTCATCACGCGCGGGCGCTTGGCCATGATCGGCCCGTCGGGGAGCTTGTCCAGGCACTGCCGGACGATCCGGTTGGCCTGGCGCATCTCCTCCATGCGCACGAGATAGCGGTCGTAGGTGTCGCCGTTCTTGCCCACGGGCACGTCGAACTCAATCTCCCCATAAGCTTCATAGGGCATGGCCTTGCGCAGGTCCCAGGCGATGCCGCTGCCGCGCAGCATGGGGCCGGTGATGCCGTAGTCGATCGCCACGTCGGGCGGCAGCACGCCGATGCCGACCGTGCGGTTCTTCCAGATCCGGTTCTCGGTCAGCAGACCCTCGTACTCGTCGACCTTGGCGGGGAACATGTCCACGAACGCGCGGCAGAGGTCGGTCCACCCCACCGGCAGGTCGTGCGGCAGGCCGCCCGGCCGCATGCAGTTCAGCGTGAGGCGGGCGCCGCAATACTGTTCAAAAAGGTCGAGGATCAGCTCGCGCTCGCGGAAGCAGTAGAAGAACGGCGTCATGGCGCCGATATCGATGGCGTGCGTGGCGAGCCAGAGCAGGTGGCTCGAGATCCGCTGCAGCTCGCAGAGGATGGTGCGGATGTAGCGCGCCCGCGGCGGCACCACCAGGCCGACCAGCTTCTCCACCGCTCCCACGTAGGCGAGGTTGTTGGTGGCCGCGGCCACGTAGTCCATGCGGTCGGTGTGGGGGACGTTCTGGAAGAACGGGTGGAGCTCGAAGAGCTTCTCGGTGCCGCGGTGGAGATAGCCGATGATCGGGTAGCACTCCGTGATCCGCTCGCCGTTGACCCGCAGCTTGAGGCGCAGCACGCCGTGGGTGGACGGGTGCTGGGGCCCGAAGTTGAGCTCCATCTCCTCGCCCGAGGCGAAGAGGCCGTCGTGATCGTCGTAAGGCAGGCCGAGAGGCTGGGTCATGCGGGCTCCTGCGGAGGCGTCTTCGTCGCGCCGGCCGGCGGAGTGCCGGGCGTCGGCGGCTCCGGAGGCTTGGCCGGCTTCCAGCCCGTGCCGGTGCCGGCGACCGGGCCGGCCGTGGGCTCGTAATACTCGGGATAGATCGCCGAGCCGGTGTCGATCCCCTCGACGGGGAAGTCCTTGCGCAGCGGATAGCCGTTGAACCCCTCCCAGAGGAGGATGCGCGTCATGTCCGGATGCCCGGCGAAGCGGACGCCGAACATGTCGTAGACCTCGCGCTCCGGCCAGTTGGCCACGCGCCAGACGCCGGAGACGGTCGGCACCGGGGTCGCCTCGTCGGTCGACACCTTGAGCCGGATGCGCCGGTTCGCCTCGAAGCTGTGGAGCTGGTAGACGACGTCGAAGCGCGGCTCGCGCTTGGGATAGTCGGCGCCGCAGAGGTCCACCAGGTAGGTGAACTGGTGCTTGTGCTTGAGCGAGGCCGCGACCTCGGCGATGGCGTCGAGCCGCACCTGGAACGTCAGGTCGCCCGCGAAGCTGCGCGCCGACTGGATGGCGTCGCCGAACTCCTCCTTGATCGCCTTGGCCAGAGGGTCCTCGCTGCCGTCCTTCCACTCGGGAGCGACCGGGTCCTTCTCCCAGACCGGCTTGTTCGGGTCCTCCTCATGGGCCGGCTTGGGCTTGGCGGGGGCGGCGGGGGCAGCGGCGGCGCCGCCAGCGGCAGCCGCAGCCCTCTTCGCCTCGACCGCGGCCTTGGCCTTTTCCAGAGCCGCGGCCTTGGCAGCCGCCTTGGCCTCCTCGGACGTCTCGGCGGTCCGGCCTTCGATGTCCGCCGGCTGCTGCACGGCGCCGACGGCTTGCGGAGAGCCGGCGGCGGCCTCGGCCGCGGCCTTCTTGGCCTCGGCGGCAGCCCTGGCCTTCTCCAGAGCGGCGGCCTTGAGCGCGGCCTTCTCTTCCTCGCTCAACGGCGTTTTGATCCCAGGGGGGACCGCCGGAGGGGCCGCCGAAGGCTCGGCGGCCTCAGGAGGAGCGGCAGCGGCAGGAGGAGCGGAGGGCGCAGCGGGCGCCGGCTCCGCCGGTGCGGCGGGCTCCGGAGGAGTGGGAGGCTGGGGACTATCGCCGGGCGGCTTGTCCTGCTCGTCGCTCATAGGCGGGCCTCACCGGCAGACGTGGTCCTGGCCCGGCTCATCCGGTCGATCTTGCGCTGCAGGTGAAGGAGCCCCCAGAGGAGCGCTTCGGGCCGCGGCGGGCAGCCGGGCACGTAGACGTCGACGGGAATCACGCGGTCGACCCCCTGGGTCACCGCGTAGGTGCGGTAGGGGCCGCCGCAGGTGGCGCAGGCCCCCATGGCGAGCGCCCACTTGGGCTCGGGCATCTGGTCCCAGAGCCGGCGGACGATCGGCGCCATCTTCTCGGTCACCGTCCCCGCGACGATCATCAGATCGCTCTGGCGGGGGGTGGCGCGGAACACCTCGGCCCCGAAGCGCGACATGTCGTGCCTGGGGTCGAGCACCGCCATCATCTCGATGGCGCAGCAGGCGAGCCCGAACTGCATCGGCCAGATGGCCGAGCGCCGGGCCCAGTTGAAGATCTTGTCGTAGGTGGTGGTGAGGACGTTCGCCTCACTCGCTCCCGTCATCATGCCCAACGCAGCGCCCCCCGGTTCCAGATGTAGACGTAACCGACGATCAAGATGACGAGGAACACCATCATCTCGATGAATCCGAACAGCGCGAGCTTGTCGAACAGGACCGCCCACGGGAAGAGGAAGATCGTCTCGACGTCGAAGATGACGAAGAGGACCGCGATGAGGTAGTAGCGGATTGAGAAGCGGTGGTCGTGCGCGAAGGTCTCGGGCTCGTTGCCGCACTCGTAAGGGTCGAGATTGGTCGAAGCCGAGCCGACGTGGCGCAGAAGGCGGGCAGCGATCAGCGTCGCCGCCAGAAACAGAATGGCGATGAGAGTGAACACGAGGATCGGTAAGTAGCTCGCCATGAAGCGCCCCTTTCACCTCCTGTGTACGGCCTGCAACCCCTTTCCCCTTGAACGCGGGCGTATTGTATCCAAGGAGGTCCGGCTGTCAAGGAAAGCCCGGGCCCCTTCCCCCGGCGGGGCGGGAGAGGGGGAAGCGGCCTCATTCCAGGGAAGGCTTCAATAGGCGGGGCCTCACCTTGACGCCAGGAGGGCGAAGCATCATGATGTCTTCATGCGTACGACCCTCACTCTCGATCCCGACGTGGCCGAGCAGCTCGAGCGCGCGGCTCGGGGCAGTGGCAAAGGCATCAAGGCCACCGTGAACGAAGCCCTCAGAATCGGCCTCGGAATGGCCAACAAGCCCGTCGAGCCGCCGAAGTTCCGGATCGGCGCCTTCGTCAATAGCCTCCAGCCGGGGATCGACGCCGACAAGATGAATCAGTTGCTGGACCAGCTTGAAGCGGAACACTTCGCCCACAAGCACCCGCAATGATCCTTCCAGATCTCAACCTCATCCTCCACGCCCACAGCCTCGGGTCGGCCTCTCACGGTCCAGCAAGGATGTGGTGGGAGACCCTGCTGAGCAGCCCGCGGCCGGTGGGGCTCTGCTGGTCCACGATGCTTGGGTTCATCCGGCTTTCCACCCACCGCAGCGTCTTTCGAGAACCTCTGCCGGTCTCGGCCGCCTGTGGCGAGGTCCGCGCCTGGCTTGCCCAGCCTCAGGTGGTCATCCTGGAGCCGGGCCGACGCCATGCCTCCATCTTTTCGATCTTCTGGAAAGGGTTGGCGCCGCCGGAAACTTGACGACCGATGCCCATCTGGCTGCGCTTGCAATCGAGCACCAATGCGAGCTCTGTTCGACCGACTCCGATTTCGCGCGCTTCCCGGGGCTCCATTGGAGTAATCCGCTGGCCGGGAGATAGCGAGAAGAGGCGAGGGGATATCCGAGAAGCTGCCCAACGTCGGGCGCAAGCCCGAGGAAAGGGAGAGCCCTCCCCCCACCCCTCCCGAGCCCTGAAAGGGCGTAGACATTCCCCCGCCCGTCTCGGGGATCACACCCCTCGGCCCCTCCGTCGCCCCTTCAGGGGCCGGGAACGAGGGATACCCCTGGTTGCCCTCTTCCCATTATGGGAACTATCATTCCCAATATGGGAATGGGATCGGCGCCTGGCACGAGACTGGCCGATGCTCTCTTCTCTCCTGTCCAGCAGCGCGTGCTCGCCCTGCTCTTCGGCCAGCCGG
>DASVEF010000354.1:0-31768 GCA_036380715.1 Thermoanaerobaculia bacterium
CCCAGTGCCACTTGAGCATCCCCCCCGGGAACTCCTCCTTGAGGCCCGCGTCGAGAACAGGACGGATGTCTTCCATGGTCTGCTTGGCGGTCTCCACCTCGATCGTCAGGTCGCTCATGGTGGAAAAAGCTACCACAGAACCCTCACCCTACCCCTCGGAAGTGAGGTGGTACGCTATGGCCGTGAGCAGCTCTCCGTTTCCTGGTCCCGAGACCCCGCGCCGGGCGCATCACCCACACCACTGGCGGCACCACCTGCGGAACGTCCTGCTGGCCGGCCTGCTGATCCTGGCTCCGCTCTACGTCACCGCGTACGTGCTGTGGGCGCTGTTCCATTTCATGGACGGGATCTTCGCGCCGCTAATCGACCGGACCCTGTCCATGCTTCTCGACAGGCCGGGCATCCACATCCCGGGGCTCGGGTTGCTCCTCACCTTTCTGGTGGTCCTCTTTCTCGGCTGGCTGTCGACCCTGGTGGTCGGCCGCCAGATCATCGAGGGCGCGGAGAGCCTGATCCGTCGCATCCCGATCGCCAAGTCGGTCTACGGCGCCACCAAGGGGGTGCTGGAGGCGGTCTCCCGCGACCAGGCGGACGCCTTCAAGCGCGTGGTGCTGGTGGAGTACCCGCGGCGCGGCATGTTCGGCATCGGCTTCGTCACCGGCGGCGGCTCCCGCTGGCCGAGCGACGATCCGCGGGTGGACGACGAGCTGGTGCCGGTGTTCGTCCCCACCACTCCCAACCCGACCAGCGGCTACCTTCTGATGGTGCCGCCGGCGGAGCTCATCGAGTGCGCCATCTCCATCGAGGACGGTGTCCGGATGGTCGTCTCCGGAGGCATCCTGCAGCCCGGAGCGCTCTCCGCGCCGCAGCCGGCGCTCTCCCCGGAGCCGGAGGAGGCCGAGTTGGCCGCCGCCGGACGCCTCGGCCCGGCCCGGGAGTTTTGATCGCGGGAACCGTGTTGTACCGGCTGGAATCATGAACCGGCGACTCCTTTTGCTGTGAGGTCTCCCATGAGGAAAAGACCCCGCCTCCTCGCTTCGGCCCTCGCGATCCTGCTTCTCCTTCCGCTGCGGATCGGCTCCGCCCAGACCATCTCCAACCCCGACCTCTTCGCCAAGAGCTCCCAGGTGGCCCAGCAGGTGGTCGAGCAGTACGGGCTGTACGACAACCCGGTGGAGGTGGCGCGGATCAACCGCATCGGTTATGAGCTGGCGCAGCAGTCGGAGTACCAGAAGTTCCCCTTCACCTTCACCCTGGTGGACCTGCCGGTGCCCAATGCGTTCGCCCTGCCGGGCGGCCAGATCTTCGTCACCCGCGGGCTGCTCGATCTGGGCCTGGACGACGACATGCTGGCCGCGGTGCTCGGCCACGAAATCGGCCACGTCACCCTGGAGCACTTCCGCCGCATGCAGCGCAAGGCGACCCTGCTGAACGTGCTGGGGAACCTCCTGGTCGTCGGCGTATTGCTCAACGAGAACAGCAACAACCGGCGGCAGGAGGACATCCCCTACGACCCGCGCGTGGGGTACGACTCGGGGACGAGCCGGGTCCAGGGGGCCGCGGCGGCCAGCCTGGTGATCAGCGAGCTGCTGCTGCGCAGCTACAGCCGGGATCACGAGGACGAGTCGGACGCGGAAGGGCAGCGCCTCGCCGCGGCGGCCGGCTACGATCCGGACGGCGCGCGCAAGGTCTGGCTGGCGATGAACAGCCGGGCGCCCCAGCTCCGCGAGTTCGGCTACTGGCAGACCCACCCGTTCCCCGAGGAGCGGTCGAAGTCCGCGGAGGCGCGCAAGGGGACGTGGAAGGTGCAGCCGCACAAGCCGGTCGACGCCTACCGGGAGCGCACGCAGGCGGCTCTGACCACCTACGTCGAGCGCCAGAGGCCCGAGCCCCCCGTGGCCGAGTTCCTCAAGCAGGCTTCGCTCTCCACTTGGCCGCAGGGCCGGGTCGCCGAGTCGATCCGCCTGGAGAAGCTCCACGGGGCGCGCGACGCCGAGCTCGCCAAGCCCCTCCTTTCCCGCGACTACGGCGCGGTGGTGAGCCGCTACCGCGAGGAGCTCGCGGCCGTGCGGTCGGTCGATTCGAAAAGCGATCTCATCGCCACCCTGGAGAGCGAGATCGCCGACCTGGAAGCCAAGCGCAAAGAGCTCTATCCGCGGGCCGTCGAGACCCTCGACGGCGGGGTCTACGAGACCTCGTTCCTGGTCGCCTTCCTGAGCAACTTCCCCGACGCCAAGCAGGCGCCGGAGGTGGCGCTCGCCCTGGGGGACGCCTACAGCCGGCTGGGCAACCAGACCGAGGCGGTGACTCGCTACCTGGCGGCCTGGGAGACCGGCCCCAATACCCCCGAGGGGAAGCGCGCCCGCGCCGGCCTGCGCAACCTGGCCCCCAACCTGAGCGAGCTGGCCGCGCTCCAGCAGCTCGCTTCGCAGGAGCGGGACGAGGAGATCCGCAAGATCGCGAGCGACCGGCTGGCCGCCATCTCCAAGAGCTACAGCGACGTCGCCAACGGCGCCGAGTACCTGCGCCGCTTTCCCGAGGGTCCCTACACGGCCACAATCCTCGGCCGCCTGAACGTGCTCGCCGACAATCTCTACGCCGAGGTGGTCCTCTACCAGGGGATGGGCGACGCGGTGAAGGCCATGGAGCGGATCAACAAGATCCTCACCCACGCGCCCCTCTCCCCGGCCGCCGAGAAGCTGCGCGACCGGGCGGTGCTGTCGGAGGAGAAAGCGGGATAACCCTCACCCCCTGACCCCCTCTCCCACACGCACTCACACCCGCCCGGGAGAGGGGGAACCCTGCTAAAAATTAATTTGCTTTTCTCCCCCTCTCCCGGGGGGGTGAGGGTCCAGCGGCGGCGCCTGCCCTACCTGGATTCGCGGCTCGCCGCCCGGCCCCACCGCGGCTTCACGTCCATCTGGAAGCAGTGGACGATGCGCGGCGAATCCAGGAAGAAGACCACCTGATAGCGGCCGGGCTCGGCCAGGCGGGTCACCGCCTCGTAGGTGCCCGGCCGGTCCCCCCTCTCCCCCAGCCGGCCCAGCAGGCCGCCGGCCTCCGCCGCCTCCTCGGCGCAGCGCTCCGCGTCGAACGCCCGCCCCTCGGGGACCACCTCCACCCAGGCGGCGGGGATGAGCCCGTCGAAGGGTTGGCCGGTATAGGCGTCGGAGATCCGGAAGCGCAGGGCCACGCGCTCGCCCTGCCGCAGAGCCGCCGCCTTGGCGCCGCCGGGAGACCCGATCTCGACCTCCAGGGCGATGCCGTCGCGGACGAGACGGTTGCTCCAGGGGACCCCGGGCCGCGAGAGAGCGTAGGTTTCGGAGAGAGTGTGGCCCGGAGCGACGGCGGCCAGCGACAGGGCCGCTCCGGCGAGCAGACCGCGGAAGAGCTTGGAGGAACGGAGGGCTGAATACATCGTGCTTCCCTGTTTCTGGGGCGGCCCTGCGCGGGAACAACGACGTTCCATCCGGGGTCTCCCCCGGCGCGCCTGACCACCGCGTTTTGGATCAGCAGCACCAGGATACACGACCCGGAGGGGCGATACAAAACAGCCTGGGGTTTTCAATCCCAGGCTGGAGCGGTCTCGAAGAATGAAGGGTGAGGGCCTACCGCTGCTGGTACTCGTACACGCTGATGTAGCCGTCGTCGTTGCGGTCCAGCCGGTCGAAGGCGGCGCGGGTGCCGTTCCACTCCGACGAGCTCAGGCGGCCGTCGCGGTTCCGGTCCAGCTCGACGAAGCGGCGGTTGCCTTCCCGGTCGTTGTCCCGGTTCAGGAACTCGGCGCGGGTGACATAGTTGTCGTTGTTGCGGTCCAGCCGGTCGAAGCGCTCCAGGTCGCCGCTCCACTCGGTGCGGCTGATCCGGCCGTCATTGTTGTCGTCCAGGAGGTCGAAGCGGTCCTCCGGATCGCGGTCGCGCCGCCCCTCCCGCAGCTCGGTCAGGCTCAGACGGTCGTCGTTGTTGGTGTCCAGGCGGTCGAAGACGTCGAGGTTCCTGGGCCACTCGGAGCGCGAGATGTACCCGTCGCCGTTCCGGTCCAGGCGGTCGAAGCGGTTCTCGCGGTCGTCGTCGTCGCCGCGCCGCCCGCCCGGCCTCACCTCGTCACCGGACAGGAACCCGTCGCCGTTCAGGTCGTGGTTGTCGAACGAGCGGTCGTTGCCCTGCCACTCGCTGCGGGAGATGCGGCCGTCGCCGTTCCGGTCCATGCCCTGGAAGCGCATGTTGCCGTCACCGTCGTCGTCCCACTCCTCGTCGTCATCCCAGCCGCGGTCACGGTCCTTGTCCTTGTTTTTGTTCTTGTCCTTGCTCTTGTCCTTGTCCTTCCCGGTGGAAATGGCCTCGGCGGTATCCGGAAGAATCAGGCCCGCCGGAATCGCCACGGCGAACGCGAGCAGGAAGATCGAAAGGGGAAAAAATCGGTTTCGCATACTGCCTCCTTGTGGTCATTGCGCGGCCGGGTTCTCCGAAAAGGCTCCGGCCGAGGCCCGGTTGGCGCCGGGCCCGGTGTACAGAAGTTAAGTGCAAGGGGGATACCAGGAGCGAAGCTATGGAAATAAAGGAGTTAGCGGCAGGACCGTCCTCCCATCGGGACGGTCCCCGTCCAGCTTACAGCCCATCCACGTTGCCCAGCAGCAGCACGTCCCCCGGCTCAGCCGCCAGCGTTTCCTGCGTGAGCTGTCCATCCCGGTCCAGATCGCAGAACAGGTCTTCCCCCCGGGCCAGACAGAAATCGGCGTCCCCGTCGCCGTCCACGTCCCCGAGCAGGGGTTGGTCGCCCGCCTGGGAGTCCACGGCGTGGGTCAGATCGGGCGAGCCGTCGTGGCTTGCGTCGCACAGGAACGTCCCTGAGGATCCTCGCCAGACGCAGGGGTCGTCGTCGCCGTCTCCATCCACGTCGCCCAGGGCGGGAAGGTCGGAGCGGACTCCCAAGGGGATGCGAACCTCCGCGGCCCCGCTGTTGTGGGCGGTGTCACAGAGGAAGAACCTCCCTCTCCGGACGCACGGGTCGTCGTCGCCATCCCCATCCAGGTCTCCGGCCAGGGGAGTCTGGACCGGGCTGCCGAAGCGAAGCGTCAGCTCGGGCGCGCCGCCGTTCCCGGCGGTGTCGCAGAGGAACGCGCCACCCCGGCGGACGCAGAGATCGTCGTCGCCGTCGCCGTCGAAGTCGGCCAGGAGGGGGACGTCGCCGCTCCTGCCGAAGAGGGCCTCGAAGTGGGACGGATCGCCGTCGCGGGCGGTGTCGCAGAGGAAGGAGCCGTCACGCCAGACGCAGCGGTCGTCGTCGCGCAGGGCGGCGAAGAGCCGGGACTGGATGCCGGAAAAGTCGTCCTCCAAGGGTTGGGCCCAGACGACCAGAAAGGCGCCGGCGTCATTCATCGCCACCGCCGGCGCGTCCCTGAACGGCCGGGAGGTGGGGTCGACGCGGAAGACGCCCCCCTGCGGCACGCCGTCGCGATTGAACAGGCGCCCCCGGATGTCGCGCGGAGCGTCGGCTGCCGCGGCCCCCACCCAGACCACCACGAAATTCCCATGGACATCCATGGCGATGTCGGGCAAGGTGTCCTCGAAGCGGTCCACCGTGGTGACGCGGACCGCCGGGCTGACGCTCCTCCCCGAGCTGTCGAAGACGCGCGCTCCGATCCCTCCGGGCTCCACCCAGGTCACGGCGAAGCGCCCTTCCGGATTCGCGGCCACCGCCGGAAAGGTCCCGGCCGCGACCTCAGTCCTGCCGCCGACAGGGTTTCCTTCGGGGTCGTAGCGCTGCACCACGACCTGCGGCCGGCTCGCCGCCGAAAGGACCTCGGCAAGGACCGTGATCCCCTGGCCGTCCATGGCCAGGGCGGGGCTGGCGGCTCCCTCGGGGAGCAGGAACGGTTCGAGGAGCGGCCTCCCCACGAGATCGAAGAGCTGCGCCTTCGACCGCGGGACATTGGACCTGTGCAGCCGCGTCCAGGCGGCGGCGAACCGTCCCGACGGGTCCATGGCCACGGCGTGCCTTTTCTCCGCCAGGCCGGCGGGAGCGATGTCGGGCGTCTTGGGCTCGAAAGGGTTGGCGTCCCCGGCGAACAGGCGCACCTTGATGGCTCCGGGATTCCCGATCTCCTCCCAGATCAGGGCGAAGCGGCCGGGGAGCCCCCGTTGCGCGGCCAGCCGCGAAGGGCCCTGGTAGACGTGCCGCTCAAAGGGATCGAGGACGAGCTCCTCCCCCCCGAACGGCTGCCCCTCGAAGCTCACCCTCCGCCCGGAGATCGCCGAGCCCCAATCAACGAGATTCGATCCGCTGTACTCCGTGTACGAGAGGTCCCACGAGACCAGGAAGTGCTGGTTCGCGGGGATCGCCACGTCAGGGCCGGAGAGCGTGTAGTGGAAAGGCCCCGGCGAGACGCCGACGGTAACCGCGCCGGTCCGCGGCTCGACTTGCGCCGGAGGTGGCTCCGCCTGGGCGAAGAGAAATGAAGGGATGAAGAGAAGAGAGCCGATCGCGATTCGTAATGTCATCCGGAAGTCAGCTCCTCATTGTGGCAATTGCTCATTCTACGTGTGCAGCCCGGAGATTGTTTGGCAGATCTCACGATCCGGAGCTGGCCTCCTCCTTGCAAATCCCCGCCGCTCGTAACGGGCGCCTTCATCCTGTCGCGCCTCCGTTGTCTCGGAGCCCGGAGATGTACACACTTTGCCGTGACCGGTTTTCACTGGCGGTCTGCCTCCTGATCCTGGCGTTTCTTGCAATCGGCGGTCCTGCGTCTGCCCAGAGTTGCCAGACTTTTTCGGGTCTGACGTACGGCACGTACGTGGACGCCACGGACCAGCCCAAGGATCTCCAGCTCGAGCTGATGGTCCCCACCGGGGCCACCTCGCCCGTGCCGGTCGTGATCTGGGTGCACGGCGGCGGCTGGTCGACCGGGAGCCGGCTGCCGATCCCTTCCAAGGTCTCGGCCCTCTGCGCGCGGGGGTACGCGGTGGCGAGCATCGACTACCGACTGAGCAACGTGGCGCGCTGGCCGGCGCAGATCCAGGACTGCCGGGGGGCGGTCCGCTGGCTGCGCGCCCACGCCGCCGAATACAACCTCGATCCGGACCGCTTCGCGGCCTGGGGAGACTCGGCCGGAGGGCACCTGGCCACGATGCTGGGGACGGCCGGCGGGGTCGCCACCTCCACGGTCGGCAACGTGACGGTGGACCTGGAAGGTTCGACCGGGGGCAATCTGGCATATTCGAGCCGGGTTCAGGCGGTGGTCGACTGGTACGGCGCGATCGACTTCCTGCAGATGCGCTTCTTCCCCGCCGGCAGCCACGACGGGGCGAGCTCGCCCGAGAGCCGGCTGATCGGCGGCCCCATCCAGGACAACCCGGAGAAGGTGGCGACCGCGAACCCGATCGGGTACGCCACGCCGGACGATCCGCCCGTGCTCGCCATGCACGGCACGTCGGACACGGTCTACCACTTCCACCAGAGCCGGATCCTGGTGGACGCGCTCACGGCCCAGGGGGTGGACGCCAGGCTCCGCCTGATCGAGAACGCCGGGCACGGCGGCAGCTCCTGGTGGAACCCGGCCTCGATCAGCGACGCGGTCTACGCCTTCCTCGACGAGGTCCTCCTGAACGGGGGGAGCGCGTCCGCGAGCGCGCAGGCCGCCGAGACTACCCCGGCCGTCGCCGCGTCAGGGCTCCCCGTGGTCACCTTGCAGGCGACCGACGCCCGGGCGCTGGAGGCGGGGACGGACTCCGGCCGGTTCCAGGTCTCGGTGGACGCCGCCCAGATCACCAACCTGACGGTGAGCTACACCGTCTCCGGGACGGCCATCAACGGAGCCGACTACGCCGCGCTCTCCGGCTCGGTGACGATCCCCGCGGGACAGACCTCGGCGACGATCGACCTGACGCCGGTGAACGACGCCGAGCTGGAGACGGGCGAGATGGCCATCCTCACCCTGTCCGCGTCCTCTCTCTATGCAGTCGGCTCGCCGGCGACCGCGAGCGTGTCCATCGGCGACAACGACCTCGATTCCACGAAGCCGATCGTCTCGGCCATCGCCGGCGACTTCGCGGCGGCCGAGCCCGGGCTGGGGAAGAACACCGGGACCTTCCATGTGACCCGTACGGGGAGCACCTCCGCGGCGCTGACCGTCGACATCACCCTCGCCGGCGACGCCGGGAACGGGGCCGACTACGCGGCCGTGCCTGCGACGGTGACGTTTCCTGTGGGGGCGAACCGGGTGCTCGTGACCGTCGACCCGCTGGACGACCTGGCGAACGAGGGGACGGAGACGGCGGCCCTCACGGTGGACGCGGACCCCGCCATCCTCCTCGGCCGGTTCGACGGCAACGCCGTGGCGGTCGCGGACGACGAGCCGCTGCTCGGGAACCTGGCCCTGTCCTCGGTCGCGGTCGCCCCGGCGGGCGTCACCGGCGGGCAGACCGCCACCGGGACCGTCCAGCTCAACGGCCCCGCGCCCGCAGGCGGCGTGAGCGTGTCCCTGGCGAGCGCCTCCCCCTCGACGGCGTCGGTCCCGGCGAGCGTGGCCGTCCCGGGCGGCACCTCCAGCGCCACTTTCACGATCACGACCCAGCCCGTGGCGTCGAGCACGCCGGTCCAGATCTCGGCCACCTTCCGGCTGACCACCCGGACCACCACCTTCACCGTCAACGCGCCCGCCCTCTCCGGCCTGACCCTGACGCCGGCCTCCTTCACCGGCGGCTGCAAGTCCTCGACCGGCAAGGTCACCCTGATCGGCAAGGCGCCCGCGGGCGGAATCGTGGTACAGCTCGCCAATGCCAACCCGGTCGCCAGCGTGCCGGCGAGCGTCACCGTGCCCGCGGGAGCGACCAGCCAGACCTTCGCGATCACCGCGCCCGCGGTGACCAGCAACCAGGTGGGAGCGGTGACCGCCACCCTCGCCGGGATCAGCAAGAGCGGGACGCTGACCGTGAAGTCCGTCGGGCTGTTGTCGCTCTCCCTGAGCCCCAACCCGGTCGTGGGTCCCAACCCCGTCACCGGCACCGTGACCCTAGAGTGCGCCGCGGCCCCCGGCCCGGTCACCGTGTCGCTCTCCTCCAGCAAGACGACGGTCGCCTATCCCGGCACGCCGAGCCTCACCATCGCCGCGGGGCAGACCACGGGGACCTTCTCCATCACCACCGCGGACGTCTCGGCCGTCAGCTCCGCCTCGATCAAGGCCACGGCGAACGGCGGGAGCAAGTCGGTGACGCTGACGGTGAATCCGTAAGCTTTGACACTTTCGTCGGGACGTCAAAGAATACGGGTATACGTAACGGGCGCGAAGTTGTATCCTGCCCGGAATGGGGATTCACCCTTTCACCGTTATCGGTGAAGAGGAGGTGCCACAATGACCAACTACCCATTGCTTTTCGGATGCCGAGAGCTCGTGGAGGGGAAAGGCTTCTTCGCAAGAGTAGCCGTCTCCGGTCGCGCACTGTTGATGGACGAGAACGGCGAGTTCTGGGTGGAAGGCATAAACCCCGGGGGATTCTCGGCCAAGGGCGCAAACCCAGGGGAGGCTCTTGCGGAGTTCTGCTCGGCTTTCCGGGCTGTCCTCCTCGATATCGCATCCGGCGCGGGAAGCTTTCAGGAGCTCAAGGATGAGGTCCAGAAGTTCTTCGAGGAGACGAACGCTCCTGCGTTGCGCGACTGGGAAGAGGCCGTGCAGCGAGTAAAGAGCGGGCAGCTCGATGCCGAATGGCTGAACAAAAGGCCGGCGGAAACGCGGCTGAGCATAGAAGTCGTCGAGGTCAGTCAGCCAGCGGTTACAAAGAACGAGATGGGTGAAGCGGCCTTGGCGGCGTGACCCTCTGAATGCCCTCATCCGGCCAAGTCTCACTCAAGGAAATCTTAAACATGCTCGATGTATGCGCCCCCGGCGCAGTCATCGTTGCGAAGCCCCACCATCATTGGGTGATCTGGGGCGGTAGAACCTATCGTGGATTGCCGCGTGGAAAGCACGGCGCCCGGAAGAATCCGGAAATCGAAGTAGGCCATGTCAAGAGGATGGCGCGCTTCTTCGAGATCCTGCCGTGCGCTCGACAGGAGATTCCAGCCTTAATCTGACCGGGCGCCCTGCGATCTGACAGCGAGCTTCGGCTGTCCCTCATCGGGGTAGTGGGGTAGCGGAGACCATCCCTCGCTGGGCAGGCACCATCCCTCACTGGGCGGAGGCCGTCCCTCGGAGGGCAGCCGCTGCCCTCGAAGGGCGGGCGCTGCCCCTTGGAGGGCGAGCGCTGCCCTCGAAGGGCGAAGGCTGCCCCTTGGAGGGCGGGGGTTGCCCTTGAAGGGCAGAGGTTGCCCTTTGGAGGGCGGGCGCCGCCCTTGAAGGGCAGAGGTTGCCCTTTGGAGGGCGGACGCTGCCCTCGAAGGGCGGCGGCTGCCCTGCGAGGAGAGAGCGCTCGCTGGGCAAGATCCGCCGGTCATCTAGGGGATTCCGGACCCCCCCGCGTATACTCACGCGTCGAGGAAGCCTCTTATGACGCACCGCATGCTCATCCGTTTTTCCTGCATCCTGTCGCTCGCCCTCGGGACGGCCGCGGCCTCCGCGCAGCACGATCACGCGACTCCACCCCAGGGCGCCCCCTCCGCCGGAGCGGACAAGTCGGTCATCCACGTGCCGCCGGTCGACATCGGCGCGCAGACCCTGGAGGCGCGCGAGCGGGCGCAGCGGGCGACCCTGGACAAGTTCAAGGTCCCCATCGACTTCCGGTTCGCCGACCGCGTCCAGGAGAGCGGGATCACCTTCGCCCACCAGATCGTGGACGACGCCGGCAAGACCTACAAGGCGGCCCACTACGACCACGGCAACGGCGTGGCCGCGGCCGACGTGGACGGCGACGGGCTCGTCGACCTCTACTTCACCAGCCAGATGGGCACCAACGAGCTGTGGAAGAACGCCGGGGGCGGCAAGTTCCGCAACGTCACCGCCGAGGCGGGCGTGGGCCTGTCCGGCCGGGTCTCGGTCTCCGCCTCCTTCGCCGACATCGACAACGACGGCGACCAGGACCTCTACGTGACCACGGTCCGCATGGGCAACGCCCTGTTCGAGAACGACGGCAAGGGTCGCTTCAAGGACATCTCCAAGGCGGCCGGCGTCGACTACGTGGGCCACTCCTCCGGGGCGGTGTTCCTCGACTACGACCGCGACGGGCTGCTCGACCTGTTCGTGGTCAACGTGGGCAAGTACACGACCGAGGCCAAGGGGCGGGGCGGCTACTACCTCGCCTACGAGGACGCCTTCTCCGGCCATCTCCACCCGGACCGCACCGAGCGGAGCGTCCTCTATCGCAATGTTGGAAGCGGGGGCAAGAACCGCTTCGAGGACGTCTCCGCGAAGACCGGGCTCCTCGACGGCGGGTGGAGCGGCGACGCCACCCTGACCGACTTCAACGGCGACGGCTACCCCGACCTGTACGTTCTCAACATGCAGGGGGACGACCACTACTGGGAGAACCAGGGGGGTGCGAAGTTCGTGGACCGGACGGCCGAAATGTTCCCCAAGACCTCCTGGGGAGCCATGGGCGTCAAGGCCTTCGACTACGACAACGACGGCGACCTCGACCTGTTCGTGACCGACATGCACTCGGACATGGTCAAGGACATCCCGCCGCGGGACGAGAAGATCAAGTTCCTCTACAAGGGGGCGGAGAAGTTCTTCGCCGCCCCGGAGAACAACATCTTCGGCAACGCCTTCTACAAGAACCAGGGGAACGGCACGTTCAAGGAGGCCTCCGACGAGGTCTGGCTGGAGAACTACTGGCCCTGGGGCGTGAGCGTGGGCGACCTCAACGCCGACGGCTGGCAGGACATCCTGATCACCTCCAGCATGAACTTCCCCTACCGCTACGGCGTCAACTCGCTGATGATCAACAACCAGGGGCAGGGATTCCTCGACGCCGAGCTCCTGCTGGGGATCGAGCCGCGCCGCGGCGGGCAGACCCGCAAGCCGTGGTTCACCCTCGACTGCTCGGCGGAGGACAAGGCCCATCCGCTCTGCAAGGACCGCACGGGCCGCTTCACCGTCACCGGCACCCTCGGCAGCCGCTCCTCGGCGATCTTCGACTTCGAGGGGGACGGCGACCTGGACATCGTGACCCAGGAGCTCAACGCCGAGCCCCAGGTCTTCGTGAGCGACCTGGCGCAGAAGCGGAAGGTCAACTTCCTGCAGGTCCGCCTGACCGGCAAGGAGTCCAACCGCAACGGCCTCGGCGCCACGGTGCGGGTGCAGGCCGGGGGGAAGACCTACACGCAGCTCCACGACGGCGCCTCGGGCTACCTGTCGCACAGCATCCTGCCGCTCTACTTCGGGCTCGGGGACGCCGCGCGGGCCGACCGCGTCGAGGTGCTCTGGCCGTCCGGCCGCAAGCAGACGATCGCCGGCCCCATCGAAGCCGGCCGCACCCTCGACATCACGGAAGAGACGGCCCCGAGATAGAGACCAGCATGCGCAAGCTGTTCGGTGCGCTTCCGCTCCTCTCCCTCCTCATCCTCCTCCCGGCAGCCGCCGCGGAGGAGGTCTTCGTCGACCGGGCCAAGGAGCTCGGAGTGGATTTCGTCCACGCCAACGGCGAGACCGGCGGGCTCTACATGCCCGAGATCATGGGGTCCGGCGTCGCGGTCTTCGACTACGACAACGACGGCGACCTGGACCTGTTCTTCGTCCAGGGCGGTCCCTTCGGTCCGAAAGCCGTGCGGCCCGGAACCGCCAATCACCGCCTCTACCGCAACGACATGCCGCGCTTCACCGACGTGACCGCGGAGAGCGGCATCCGCCTGGGCGACTATGGAATGGGCGTGGCGGCCGGCGACTTCGACAACGACGGCTGGATCGACCTCTACGTCACGGCCCTGGGCGGGAACCAGCTCTGGCGGAACAACAACGGGCGCACCTTCTCCGACGTCACGAGCAAGGCAGGGGCGAACGATCCGCGCTGGAGCGTGCCCGCGGCCTTCGTGGACTACGACCGCGACGGCTGGCTGGACCTCTACGTGGGCAACTACCTGAAGTTCTCATTCGAGACCCACAAACCCTGCCGCACTCCGGCCGGCGCTCCCGACTACTGCGGCCCGGTGCCGGCCGACGCCGTGCCCGACAAGCTGCTGCGCAACAAGAAGGACGGCACCTTCGAGGACGTGACCGCGAAGGCGGGGATCGCCGCGGCCGACGGTCCCGCTCTCGGAGTGAGCACGGCGGACTTCAACGGCGACGGCTGGATCGACATCTACGTGGCCAACGACGAGACCCCCAACCAGCTCTGGCTCAACCAGCGCAACGGCGCCTTCAAGGACGACGCCCTGCTCGCCGGCGCCGCCGTGAGCGGCGAGGGCCGGCCGCAGGCCAGCATGGGAGTGGACGCCGGGGATTACGACGGCGATGGCGACGACGATCTGGTGATGGACAACCTGACGGGCGAGGGGAACACCCTCTACCGTAACGACGGCGCCGGCCTCTTCGAGGACGTCTCGCTGGCGAGCGGCGTCCAGACCCCCTCCTGGAAGCTCACCGGGTTCGGCGCCGCCTGGCTCGACTACGACAACGACTCGCGGCTCGACCTGCTGACGGTCAACGGCAAGGTGAAGCTGCCCCTCCCTCTGGCGCAGGAGAAGCAGCTCTTCCGCAATATCGGAGGCACCGGCAACGTCCGCTTCGAGGAGATCGGCAAGCGGGCCGGGGCGGTCTTCGCCATCCCCGAGGTCGGCCGCGGCGCCGCCTTCGGAGACCTCGACAACGACGGCGATACGGACGTGGTGGTGAGCAACAACAACGGCCCGGCCCGCGTGCTGATCAACCAGGTCGGCAGCCGTCAGCCCTGGGTGGGGCTGCGCCTGGTCACCGGCCAGCCGGGGCGCGACGCCCTCGGCGCCCGGGTGGAGCTGCGGCGCCCGGGGAGGCCCTCGCTCTGGAGGCGGGCGCGCGCGGACGGCAGCTACGCCTCGGCCAACGATCCCCGGGTTCTCTTCGGGCTGGGAGATTCGCCGAAGATCGACAAGGTGGTGGTCCGCTGGCCCAGCGGCCGGATCGAGGAATTCAAAGAGGTCCCGCTGGGGACCTATACGACGCTCCGCGAAGGGAGCGGGACCGCGCCTTGAAAACGTATTTCAGGAGTCCTCGTACGGTGGCCGCGCGGGCCCTCACCTCCCCGGCCTACGGCCGGCCCATTCCCGTCACCGGGAGAGGGGCGCCCCCACGCTCCCTCTTCTCTGGCGTTTTTTCCCCCTCTCCCGGCGACGGGAGAGGGGGCCAGGGGGTGAGGGCTCTCGCTCTGCTCGCGCTGGCCGGCCTGCTCTCCGTCACGCTCGCGCACGCCGAGCCTCTGAAGCTTCCGGCGGTGGACACCTCGGCCATGGAGCCCGCGGTCCGCGAGCAGATCGAGGCGGAGCGGCGGGCGCTCGCGGAGGCGGAGAGGCGCCTCCCCGCCGGCTCGCCGGAGCTGGCTGAAGCCTACGGCCGGTGCGGCCGGGTCCACGCCCTGTACAAGCTCAACGAGCCCGCGAGGGCCTGCTTCGAGAACGCCGCGCGGCTCGCCCCCGCCGACGCCCGCTGGGCCTACTACCTGGGCGCGCTGCTCCAGGCGCTCGGCGACTTCGAGGCGGCCGAGGCGCGGCTCGCCCGCGCCCTGGAGCTGAAGCCGGGAGGTGATCTGGAAGGGGCGATCCTGATCCGCCTGGGAGAGGTGCGCCTCCAGCTCGGCCGTCCGGACGAGGCCCGCAAGGCGTTCGAGGCCGCCCTGCCCACGGCCGCGGCGGCGGCCCGCTTCGGCCTCGGCCGCGTGGCCCTCGCCCAGGGGGACGCCCGCGCCGCGGCCGGACACTTCGAGGCCGCGCTCGCCGCCCAGCCCGGAGCCTCGGAAGTCCGCTCCCCCCTGGCGATCGCCTACCGCAAGCTCGGCCGGCTCGACGATGCGAGAAAGGCACTCGAGGGGTACGGCGAGGGCCGGGTGACCTTCCCCGATCCGCTCATGCAACAGGTCGCGACCCTCAACGCGGGAAGCCGGCAGTACGTCACGGCCGGCACGACGGCGCTCCGCGACAAGCGTTTCGCCGTGGCCGCCGAGGCCTTCCGCAAGGCCCTGGAAGCCGATCCCGCGGACGCCGCCGCCTGGGCGGGCCTCGGCGTGGCGCAGGAAGGGTTGCGCGACCTGCCGGGCGCCGAAAAGAGCTATCGGAAAGCCACTGAGCTGGACCCGGCGAACGCCCGCGCCCACTATAACCTGGGCACCCTGCTGGCCGCGCGCGGCGATCGCAAGGAGGGGATCGGCCACCTGGAGACCGCCGTCCGCCTCGATCCCGAATCCCGCGACGCCCTCTTCAACCTGGGGCAGGCCCTCGCCGAAACCGGAGAGCCGGCGCGGGCGCTCGACATCTGGGACCGCCTGCTGAAGCTGGCTCCCCAGGATCCGGTGGCCCGCTTCCACCGAGCCCAGGCCCTCTCCTCACTCGGCCGCCACGACGAAGCCGCCGCCGAGCTGGGCTCGGTCATCGCCGCCGCGCCCGCCGAAGTGGCGCCGCGCGCGGCCCAGGCGCAGGCTCTGCTCCTCGCCGGCCGCAATGCGGACGCCCGCGCCCGCCTGGAAGAGGGGATCGCCCGGCTGCCGAACAGCGAGGTACTGGCCCAGCTCCTGGTCCGGGTCCTCGCCTCGTCGCCCCAGCCGGAAGTCCGCGATGGGAAGAAAGCCCTGGAGATCGCGCAACGCCTCCTCGCCGCCGGCCCCAACAGTGACCGCGAAGAGGCCATGGCCCTCGCCCTGGCAGAGCTGGGCCGCTTCACCGAAGCCGCCGACCACCAGCGCCGCGCCCTCGCCGCCGCCGGAGCCGGCTCGCCGAACCGGCAGAGGCTCGAAGGGTGCCTCGCGCTCTACACGCGAGGCGAGCCCTGCCGCGCGCCGGAGAGAGGACGATGAAGCTCCTCCGCGTAATCTCCTTGCTTGGGCTGTTGATGGCCGGTGGCGATCCGCCGCTGCGGTCCCATACCCATCGCGCTTCCCCCCACTGTAGAGACGCCCCGTGGGGCGTCTCCTCCAGCCTGCGGACCTGCTGGGACCTCTGGAAAAATCTCGCCGCTACGGAGGCACCCCACGGGAGACGCCCCACGGGGCGTCTCTACAGTGGGGGCGAGCGCAGCGGAAGCCTTGATCAGTCAGCACCTATCGGCTCCGGTGGTGAGGCCCTGGCCCTACGCAACTTGGGTCTCGCCCAGCTCGAAAACGACCTTCCCGCCGAAGCCGAATCCACCTTCCGCCAGCTCGCCAAACTGACGCCAGCCGATCCTCTCCCCTTCGCCAACCTGGCCGTGGCCGCGCTCCGGCAGCAGAAAGGGGAGGAGGCGCTGGCGTGGATCGGCGAAGCTCAGGCGAAGTCTCCCGGCCGGGCCGACCTGTGGAGGATCCGCGGCGACGTCCTCCAGGGCATGGACCGGAACGAAGAAGCGCTCGCGGCCTACCGCAAGGCGGTGGAGGGCGATCCCCAGGACATCGAGGCGTGGTACTCGCTCTACCGAACTGCGCAGGCAGTCGGAGAGACGGGAGACCAGGCTGTGGCGGAGGCTCTGAAGGAGCTGGCCCGGCTGCGACCCGAGAACCTGATGATCCTCCTCCAGTCGGGACAGCGGGCCGTCCGCCGAGGAGACCGGACGGGAGCGACCCAGGCCTTCCTGCGCGTCCGCGAGATCCTCGGAGAGGCCCCGCCGCCGGCCGCGGCCGGCCTGCAGCAGGTGCTGACGGCTCTGGAGGCCGGCGATCCGGCCACGGCCCGGGGTCCGGCCGCGCGTCTGGAGAACGTCCTCAAGCCGACGCCCCTCTACCAGCAGGGGCTGCGCGAGCTGTCGCCGATCGTCCGCGGGACCCCGGTCGAGCGCTTCGCCCAGGAGCCGCCGCCGGACCGCTTCGGCGATCCCCTCCAGGTGCGCTTCCGCGGCGCCTCTCTGGCCTCCACCCCGACCGCCGGCCGCGCGCTCGCCCTGGGAGATTTCGACGGCGACGAGCGCCCGGATATCGCCCGAGTGAGCGCCGGAGAGAGCCCCCGGTTGGAGATCCAGGGGAAGCCACCGATCTCCGCCCCTGCCATCGAAGCCCTGCTCGCCGCCGACCTCGACAACGACGGCAAGCTCGACCTGATCGGCCACGGCCCTGGGCGCGTCACCTTCTGGAAGGGCCGGGGCGACGGGACTTTCGAGGACGCCACGGCCGCCGCGGGCCTCGCCAAGACCGGAGCGGAAGCCGCCGCCGTCCTCGACTACGACATCGAAGGGGATTTGGATCTGGCCCTCGCCGGCAGCGCAGTCGAGGTCTTCCGCAATTCTCTCGAAGGACCGCTCACCTCTACCGGAGGCAAGGCCGTCCCTCCCCTCAAGCTCGCCGGCATCCGCGATCTCGCGGCGAGCGACCTCGACCGGGACGGCGACCTCGACCTCGTCCTCGCCCACGCCGGAGGCCTCGCCTGGCTCGACAACCAGCGCCAGGGCCGCTTCGCCGACCGCACGGCCGCCGGTTTCAATGCTTCTTCCCCCTCTCCCTCCGGGAGAGGGGGTCAGGGGGTGAGGGCTCCGCAGCAAGGCGCCACCGCCGCGATCGTCAGCGCCGACCTCGACGACGACGGCCTCCCCGACCTGATCGCCGCCGGAGACGGCCTCGCCGCCTGGCGCAACCGGGGCGGGCGCTTCGAGCCCTGGCCGCTCTCCGGCCTCGACGAGAAAGGCCGGAAATTCACTGATCTGATCGCCCTCGACGCCGACAACGACGGCCGGCTCGACCTCGCGGCGGCGGGACCGGACGTCCTGCTGGTCCTGGGCCGCCGGGGAGAGCGCGACCGTCCCGCCTTCGAAAAGCTGACCGTCGAGGGCGCTCCCCCCGGCGCCTCCGCGCTCGCCGCGGGAGACCTGGACGGCGACGGCGACCTCGACCTCGTGGCGGCCGGCGCATCGGGCCTCCACCGCCTGGAGAACCTGGACGGCAACCGCAACCACTGGCTGGACGTCCGCCTCCGCGCGCTGACCCAGGGGAGCGGCAAGAACAACCTCCAGGGGATCGGCTCGGTGGTGGAGCTGCGCGCGGGCGGCGCGTACCAGTTCCGGGAAGTCACCGGCGGCGTCACTCACCTCGGCCTCGGCCGCCTCCGCCAGGCCGACTCCGTCCGGGTGGTCTGGACCAACGGCGTGCCGCAGAACCGCCTCCGTCCCCAGATCGATCAGAGAATCGTGGAAGAGCAGGTCCTCAAAGGGAGCTGTCCTTTCCTCTACGCCTGGGACGGCAAACGCTTCGCCTTCGTCACCGACCTCCTCTGGAACGCCCCCCTCGGCCTGCCCGTGGCTGAAGGCGTCTGGGCCGGAGCCCAGCCGGACGAGCTGGTGCGCGTGGACGGCGCGCAGCCGGACAACGGCGTCTACTCCTTGCGCCTCACCGAAGAGCTCTGGGAAGCCGCCTGGTTCGACGCTGTCCGTCTCTGGGTCGTGGATCATCCGCCCGGCGTCGAAGTGGCGAGCAGCCTGCGCGTGATCCCCGGCGAAAAGAACCCGCCGCCGAGCGACCGCCTCCTGGCCAGCCGGGATCTCCGTCCCGTCCTCGCCGCCTGGGACGGCGCCGGAAACGACGCAACCGGGCGGGTCCGCGAGCGCGACGAGGTCTACGCCTCGGGCTACGCCGAAGGCCCCTATCAGGGGGGTGCGGCCCGGCCCTGGACCTTCACCTTCGACCTCGGCGAGGCCCCTGGCACGCCGGTCCGCCTCCACCTGGACGGCTGGATCTTCCCCGCCGACGCCAGCCTGAACCTCGCCGCGGCCCAGCGCCGCGACCTGGCCTACGCCGCCCCGCGCCTGGAAGTCGAGACCGCCAACGGCTGGCAGCCGCTGCTCCCCGCCCTCGGCCATCCCGCCGGCAAGACCAAGCCCATGGTCGTGGACACCCCGCCCCTGCCGCCGGGAGCGCACCGCCTGCGCATCGTCTCGACCCTCTGGCTGGCCTGGAACCGCATCGCGTGGACTCTTCTCCCCGCCGACGACGATCCGGTCGTTCGAGCCCGGCTGTCACCCACGACCGCCGATCTCCACTACCGGGGCTTCTCCACCCTCCTCCGCCGCGCCCCCAACGCCCCGCACGCCTACGACTACGAGCGCACGACCCGCGACTCCCCCTGGATCCCCTTCCCCGGCCGCTACACCCGCTACGGGGACGTCCGCGAGCTCCTCCTGGAAACCGACGATCTCTCGGTAATCCTCGCTCCCGGAGACGAGATCGCCGTGACCTTCGACGCCGCCGGCCTGCCTCCCATCCCCTCCGGCTGGACTCGCACTGTCTTCCTGGAGAGCCACGGCTGGGACAAGGACGCCGACCGCAACACCTGGGAAGCGCAGCAGCTCGAGCCCCTCCCCTTCCGCGCCATGAGCGGCTATCCCTACGGCCCGGGCGAGAGCTACCCGGATACGCCGCTCCACCGCGAATACCGCGAGCGGTGGCTCACGCGGGAGCAGTGAGGCCGCCAGCAATGTCTGGCATGTCTATCAGATCCTTCTGTCTTCTCCTCATCGTCCCTTTACGGTATCTTTGACGGATCTCGGGAGACTTCCTATACTTGGGGCATGGCCGAGCCCGCCTGGAAGATCACGACCACGCGGCAGGAAGAGCTGGACCGCGAGCTTGCCGGCGACGACGGGCCCGGTATCACTCTGCTGCGTTGGGTCGAGCGCCCCGACGGAGAGCTGGAGCAGGTGGCCATGCCCCTGACCCCCGAGCGTTTTCTGCACTCCGAATTCGGGGACCAGATGAGCCAGGGGACACGTCACAGCAGAACCGCCCGCAAGATCGCCGATCTGCTGGAACACCACTTCCAGTCCGAGCCGGACGTCCTGGTCACCTTCGACCTGACCCACTACCTCGGCTCCGAGCTGCCGCATCCATCTCCTGATGTCTCCGTCATTCGCGGCGTTCCCGACCCGGGGACCGACCGCGAGAGCTTCGATCTCGAGAAGGAGCGAAATCGGCCCTGCCTGATCGTCGAGGTGGTCTCTCCCCTGTCTTCCCGGATCCGCCAGACCGACCTTGTGAGCAAGGTGGAGATCTACGCCCTCGCCGGAATCCCGGAATACGTGATCGTCGACTCCACGCGCCGAGATCGCCGTTTCCGTCTCCTTGGCTATCGACTGGACCGCTCGGGCCGATACCAGACCATCGAGCCGGACGACCAGGGGCGCATCCTCTCCGAAACGACAGGCCTCTGGTTCCAGATCTCTCCCGATGGCAAGCAGGTCCTCCTCTCCAAATATCCCACGGGCGAGCCGCTGCTGGCGGCGGAAGAGAGGGCGCGCGCCGAAGCCGAAGCCCGGAGGGTGGCGGAGGACGCACGCAAGACAGCCGAGGAGAAGGCGGCACTCGCCGAGGCGGAGTTGGCTCGACTCCGAGCGGAGCTCGAACGACTGCGCGGGGATTGAGTCTCCTCACTCTGCAACACCCCGCTCCACCGCGAATACCGCGAACGGTGGCTCACGCGGGAGGAGGGGAGGGACTGAGCGTGAGCCACCGCGGGGTGAAATGGGTCAGCCTGATGAGACTACGGGCAGTGGTAGGGATAGCAGGCGTAGACCGGCCCTGAGCAGTGCTCCTTGCCGGTCGAAGGGTCGGTGTGGCAGGTCTCTGGCTCACAAATCGAGCACGACCCTCCTCCGTACTTCGTCATAACCCCATCCGGTGACCAGCCCGGGAAGAAGTTCGAGGTGCCGGACAGGAGGGCGTCGGGGGCCAGATCGCCGTTGGTATCGACGACCGCGGAGCTGATCCCCTTCGTTCTCGCGCCGGCCGTCGAGCTCCATGGAATCGGCTTGCCGGGGAAAGTGAAGTCCCCCGTGAGTTCCAGCCGGCGCGCGCCCTTCTTGGCCGGCTTCACGGGGATGAAGGTCAGGCGCACGTTGACCGCGAGAGGCGCGACGAAGGTCCCGCCATTCTCCTGGGTGCGGCGGATGCGCATCCTCGTCACACGCTGCCTGTCAGCGAGGGAGACATAGACATGGAAGGCGCCGCAGGCGGTCCGGAGGGGGGCTATGCTCACCAGCGAGAGGGCCCGGAACCGGATGCGCGTCACGGCGGTGTTGTTGGCGGCAAAGACGGCGTCGTCGAGCCGCTCGATGACCGTATCAGCGCCCCGGAGCTGTCCGGGAACCTCGGTCTCGAGAGGCAGGCCCTTGAAGGCGATGCGGCCGGTGAAAGCCGCGGACCTTGCGCAGAAAAAGCCGGCGGGAATGGGAGTCTGGGCGAAGTCGTAATACGTCTTGCCGTTATCGGTGGTGGTGAAGGTGTCGATGCCGCGCCTGATCACAGGATCGGCAGCCAAGGACGAAACACCCATTAGGAGTACAACCGCGAGCGCTGCCAACAAGATCCCTCTGTTTCTCACGCAGGCCTCCTTGTCTGTGAGACGGGGCGCACAGTCCCCGCGATGTTGCCTACACTCTTAAAAGGTGCTCGCCGCTCGCTGCACCGAGCCGCAGACAGCGGTCGGCCTGCGTAAACATGTAAGCCGCTCCTGCGTATACACTGTTGGCAGGATCTGAGGCAGGAATTCTCCCTTCACCATCTCATGAGAGGGCTTTTCACCATGCGCAATCCAACCATCCTCGAACGCCGGGCCTCCCCAGGAGTGGCCCGGAAGATCTTCACGCGCACCGTCTGCGCCGGCCTACTGGCCTTGGCGGCGGCGGCCGCCGCCTGGGCGGAGCTGCCGCCGCTCATCGACCGCGAGCTGTTCTTCGGCGATCCCGAGATCGCCCGCGCCCAGCTCTCGCCCGACGGCAAGTTCATCGCCTTCATCAAGCCCCTCGACGGCACGCGCAACGTCTGGGTCAAGCGCACCGAAGAGCCCTTCGAGGCGGCCCGGCCGGTCACCGCCGATACCAAGCGCCCGATCCCCGGCTATTTCTGGAGCGAGGACGGCAAGTTCATTCTCTTCGCGCAGGACCAGGCGGGCGACGAGAACTACAACGTCTACGCCGTAGACCCGGCGGCTCCGCCCGCCGCGGGGCAGCGGGTCCCGGCGGCGCGCAACCTGACCGAGGCGAAAGGGGTGCGGGCTGCCATCTACGCCGTGCCCGAGACCGACCCGGACACGATCTACGTCGGGCTGAACGACCGCGATCCGGCCTGGCACGACCTCTACAAGGTGAAGATCTCGACCGGCGAGCGGACGCTCCTGCGCAAGAACACCGAGCGGCTGACGAATTGGATTTTCGACGTGAAAGACCAGCTCCGGCTGGCCACGCGCTCCGCCGAGAACGGCGACACGGAGGTGCTGCGCGTGGACGCCGACGGGTTCAAGAAGGTCTACTCGTGCAATGTCTCCGAGACCTGCCAGCCGGTGCGATTCCACAAGGACGGCCAGCGCGTCTACATGATGACCAACAAGGGCGACGTGGACCTGATCCGCCTCGTGCTGCTCAACCCCGACACCGGCCGTGAAGAGCTGGTCGAAGCCGATCCCCTGAAGCGGGTGGACCTCGGCGACGCGTTGTTCTCCGAGCGCACCGACGACCTCATCGCCACCCTCTATTTCGATGACAAGATGCGCATCTATTGGAAAAACAAAGACTTTGAGGCCGACTACGAGCTCGCGCAGAAGCAGTTGCCCGGCAAGGAGCTCTCCTTCAGGTCGCCTACGAAGGACGAGCATCTCTGGCTCGTCTCCGCCAGGAGCGACACCGAACCCGGCGAAACCTACCTTTTCGACAAGGCGACCAAGAAGCTGACGCTCCAGTACCGCGTCTTCGACAAGCTGCCGCGCCAGCACCTGGCGGAGATGAAGGCGATCCGCTACAAGTCGTCCGACGGTCTGGAGATCCCCGCCTATCTGACCCTTCCGAAAGGTGTGCCCGCCAAGAACCTGCCGCTCGTCGTCGTCCCGCACGGCGGCCCCTGGGGGCGCGATGAGTGGGGCTACGACTCCCTGCCGCAGTTCCTCGCCAACCGCGGCTATGCCGTCTTGCAGCCGAACTTCCGCGCTTCGACCGGCTACGGCAAGAAGTTCCTCAACGCCGGCAACAAGGAGTGGGGACAGAAGATGCAGGACGACATCACCTGGGGCGTCAAGCACCTCGTTGCGGAAGGCATCGCGGATCCGCGGCGTGTCGGCATCCTGGGCGGCTCCTACGGCGGCTACGCCACGCTGGCAGGCCTGGCCTTCACGCCCGACGTCTATGCCGCGGGCGTCTCCATCGTCGGCCCGTCGAACCTGATCACGCTGCTCGAATCGATCCCACCCTACTGGGAGTCGATCCGGAAAATCTTTATGGATCGGATGGGCGATCCCGCGACGCCGGAAGGCCGCGCGCAGCTCGAACGGCAGTCGCCCCTGAGGTCGGCCGACAAGATCAAGTCGCCGCTGCTGGTCATTCAAGGGGCGAACGATCCGCGCGTGAAGAAGGCTGAGAGTGACCAGATCGTCGTCGCCCTGCGCGAGCGGGGATTTCCCGTCGAGTATCTGGTCGCCTCCGACGAGGGCCACGGCTTCGCCAAGCCGGTGAACAACATGGCGATGTTCGCCGCCTCGGAGAAGTTCCTCGCCAAACACCTCGGCGGGCGCTACCAGGAGAGCATGCCGTCCGAGATCGCCACGCGCCTGAAAGAGATCACCGTCGACGTCAAGACGGTCGAGATGCCGAAGCGGGTCGAGGTCTCCTCGGTCACCGTGCCGAAGCCCGCCGCCGACCTCCAGCCGGGCACGGCAAGCTACCAGGCCAGTATCGAGGTCGGGGGGCAGACCATCCCGATGACCGTCACGCGCGAGGTCAAAGAGGAAAGCGGCCGGTGGGTGATCACCGACACGGCCAAGATGCCGATGGGCGACATGACCGACAAGACGGTCGTCGAACGAGGCACGCTGGTTCCGACCGGGCGCTCGATCCGTCAAGGCCCGATGACGGTGGAATTGGAGTTCAAGGATGGAAAGGCGACCGGCACGATGACCGTGAACGGGCAGGAACGGCCCGTGGCGGCCGACCTGGGCGGGGCTCTCTTCGCCGACGGGGCAGGATCCCACCTGGCCCTGGCCGCCTTGCCCCTCGCCGAGGGCTATGCCGCCACCTACCGCAACTTCGACGTGCAGGCGCAGAAAGCGAAGCTGGTGCAGCTCAAGGTCGTCGGCGCGGAGACCGTCACCGTGCCGGCCGGGACGTTCGACAGCTTCAAGCTCGAGCTCACGTCGGCCGAGGGCGAGGCCGACAGGACGACGGTCTGGGTCGACAAGGCGACGCGCCAGGTCCTGAAGACCGTCTCGGTCCTGCCCCAGATGAACGGCGCGGTCATCACGTCCGAGCTGACGCAGTAGGGCCACGCTCCTGAACGCGGGGGCCGCATCACGCGGGCCCCCGCCGTCCCGGAAAGCTCAGCAGGAATAGCACCAGCAGATCGGCGTGCACCTCGGCGCGCAGGAGTAGACATAGCCGCCGCAGGAGCCGCATTCCGAGCAGTCATGGTCGAGGCATGCCCCGCACCAGGTCTTCTCCTGGGGCGGGGTGAAGGACGGCGCAGGCGCTGCCGGATCCGCCGGCTGAGCCCCGAGGATCTGGACCATCAGGTCCTGGCCGGCCTCGCATCCGGCCGTATCTGCCGCCTGGGAAGTCTGGGCCGGATCGACGGGCTCGGCGGCGAGGAGCGCCGAGGGGATGATGAGGATCGTCAGCAGACTGGAGAGAAGAAGAAGCTTCCGATTCATAGTGCCTCCTTTTGACGCAGTGATGACCGGCCGACAGACCGGCCTTCATCTATAAAAGGTGAGAGCGCGACGGGAGGCGAGCCTTTGGGCCAGCCGAACAGGGCGTGAACAGGCGGCCTGCACCTGCCGAGCAGCGTACAATAGGGGCTCACGAGCGTCGATTCTGATTCTGGAGCCCGCATCATGAGCCGTCTCTCACGCCCGCTGCCTGTCCTCCTCGCCGTCCTCTGCCTCGCCGCCACCACGCTGTCCGCGCAGGAGGGCGGCGACCGGGCTGGCGGGCACCCTCGCGTCGTCCCCATCGGTACCCACGGCCTCGTCGAGCGCGGCCAGGGGCCGTCGGGCCAGGGACAGTGGCGGGGGTTCCCGATCAGCCTCAGCCTGCGCGACGCGCCGCTGCCAGAGGTCCTCCGCGCGTTCGCCCAGCTCGCCGGTTTCAACCTGGTCATTGATCCCAGGGTCCCCCAGGGAACCGTGACGGTCGAGCTCAAGGACGTGCCGTGGGACCTGGCGCTGCACATGATCCTCAAGACCCATGGCCTCGGCGCCGAGGTCGACGGCCGGCTGTGGCGGATCGCTCCGTAAATCCGGCGCAAGGCGGGCGGTCGTCACGCTATAAAGACGTAGACTCAGGAGAGGCGTGATGAGCTGGACCGGAAAGGAGCGATCGATGCATCACCACCGCGGATCGGCTGCCGCTGCTCTGCTTGGGCTCACTTTCTTCGTTGCATCCTCGGCTTCAGCGCAAGCCGGCAAAGTCGATGATTACATCAAGGCTGAAATGCAGCGGCGTAACATCCCGGGCCTCTCGGTGGCCGTCGTCCGCAA
The DNA here is from genome assembly GCA_036380715.1 of Thermoanaerobaculia bacterium. Taxonomy (GTDB): domain Bacteria; phylum Acidobacteriota; class Thermoanaerobaculia; order Multivoradales; family UBA5704; genus UBA5704. The sequence continues at coordinate 25,520 of DASVEF010000354.1, forward strand.
TGGAGAAATCATCCAAGCGAAGGGCTACGGGTTGTCGAACGTCGAGCTGAACGTCGCCGCCACCCCGGAGACCATCTATCAGTCCGGCTCGATCGGCAAGCAGTTCACCGCGACGCTCGTGATGATGCTGGTCGAAGAAGGCAAGCTGAGCCTCGACGACCACATCGGCAAGCACATCCCCGACGCGCCGGCCCTCTGGAAGGACATCACCGTGCGCCACCTGCTGACGCACACGTCGGGGCTCTCGAACCACCTCTATCGAAAGATCAACCTGCGCCAGGACTACACCGAGGATGAGCTGGTCAAGGAGCTCGCGGCGCTCCCTCTCGACTTTCAGCCGGGCGAAAAATGGAACTACAGCAACCCCGGCTATGTGATGCTCGGCATCCTCATCCACAAGGTGACCGGCAAATTCTACGGCGATCTTCTCCGCGAGAAGATCTTCGAACCGCTCGGCATGACGACCACGCGCATTATCGACGAAGCCGACATCATCCCGAATCGCGCCGACGGCTATCGGCTCGTGGAAGGCGAATTGAAGAATCAGAATTGGGTTGCGCCGAAGCTCAATACGACCGCCGACGGCGCGCTCTATATGACCGTATTCGACCTGGCGAAGTGGGACGCGGCGCTCTATTCGGAAAAACTGCTCAAGCGGGCTTCGTTCGACCGGATGTGGACGCCGGTGAAGCTCAAGGACGGAAAGACCGAACCGTATGGTTTCGGCTGGATGATCGGCGAGACGCGCGGACACCGTGTTGTCCAGCATGGCGGGGAATGGCAGGGTTTCTCCTCGCATATCACGCGTTACATCGATAAGAAGCTGACGGTCATCGTGCTGACGAACCTTGTCGGAGTCGACACGGGGTCGATCGTGGACGGCATCGCGGGTCTCTATGATCCTGAGCTTGCGCCCATCGAACGCATTGCCATCCAGATCGATCCGAAGATCTTCGATGCGTACGCCGGCGAGTACGAGCTCAGGCCCGGTTTCATGATCAACCTCTTCCGCGAGGGGGACAGGTTCTGGGCGCAGGCGACGGGCCAATCGCGTGCGGAGCTCTTCGCCGAATCGGAGACGGCGTTCTTCACCAAAATCTCGAACACAGGGATCACGTTTGCCAAAGACGCAGGCGGCGCGGTGACGCACCTGATCCTGCGCCAGAACGGCGGCGACATCGAGGTAAAAAAGATCAAGTGAAGCGCAGCCTTGGTCCTCGGCTCCATGGTCCCCAGGGAAAGTATCTGGGTGGAGGCGCGCGCTCTTTGACAACTGAAGTATCGAGCAGGAGAGGAAAGGCGATCTTCTCCTGCTCGGCTTTCTTGGCTCATGGCCGTGCGAGCTGCGGTCTATACAACCGGCTGGGCGCTTCCGGGCTCAACTCTCCCCTGCTTTTCGGGGTCATCTCCGCTCGGCTCCGGAGAAGGCACGAGGGGGAGCAGGTTAAGCGCGTAGGTTGTGATTTTCTCGAGCCCCATCCTCTTCCCCTGCGCGCGAGCGTGGCGAATCGCTGTCGCCTCGCCGTGCTCCGCTTCGAGGGCGTCCAGCGTCTTCTCATAGGTTTCGAGGTCGAGCGTCTTGCTCAGAGGGTAGACAGAGCCTCGCAGGGTGTCGACCTTGCCGGCCAGCCGCGCTGCAGTCAGCGTCTGGCCATGGCGGACCGCCACGGCCGCAAGCCCTGCCAGACACCCGACGATGAGCGGCACACGCCCGATCTTCCGGTTCATGTCCAGGCTCTCCCGATAGAGCCTCTCCGCCTTCCCGTCCTCGCCTTGGCGCAGGGCGAGATCGCCGCGATACTTCAAGGTCTCCGCGAAGCCCCAACGCTCGTCGACCCGACGCTGAATCTGGAGGGCTTCCTTCAGATACCGCTCCGCCTGTTGTGGATCTCCTTTCCGCATCTCCAAGTAGCCGAGATTGTTGAGCGTCAGCGCGCGTCCCCACCGGTCTCCCAGCCGCGTCCACTTGTCGAGGCTCTGGCGGTAGAACTCGAGCGCCGCCTGAGGCTCGTTCTTCGCCCGGTATACATTGCCGAGGTCGTTGAGGGCGAGGGCGTATCCCCACTCGTCGCCGACCTCCCGGAGGATCGCGACGCTCTCTTCCTCGCAGGCGAGAGCCCTCGCAAGCTCATTTTCCTGCTGAGCGACCATACCGCGGATGATGAGAGCGAAGGCGAGACGGCGCCGGTCCCCGATGCGGCGCCAGATCCGGACGCTCTCGTCGAGCCAGCCGCGGGCCGCCTTCTGATCCCCTTGGAGGAAGGCCAGGCCTCCCGCCGCATAGAGGGCCTTCGCGCGCGGCGCGCGGCGTTCGGCCGAAGCGTGCCGCATCGCTCCCTCCAACCAGCTCCGCCCCTCGCTGAAATAGGCACGGTGATTCCAGAACCAGAACAACGCTCCGGCCATGCGCAGGCCCCACTCCCTACCCTCTGGGGAGGTGCGGCACCAAACGAGGGCGGCACGGAAATTGGCGTTCTCCGTCTCTAGCCTTACCAGCCACTGGTCCCGCTCAGAGCTTGTGAGCCGAGACTCCGCTTCCTCGGCGAAATCGAGGAAAAACTGCGCATGGCGCCGCCGCAGCTCCTCCTCGCCGGAATCGAGGTGCTCCGCGGCAAGCTGGCGGAGAGCATCCGGCATTTTGTAGCGCTCACCCCCCTCCGGCTCGCGGCGCAGGAGGCTCTTGCGTACCAGGGATTCGAGACCCTGCCGCACATCGATTCCCAGGTCCTTCGAGCCGTTACAAACAGCCTCCGCGGCCGCGGCCGTCAAGCTCTCACCGAACACGGACAGACGGCTGAAGAGCTTGCGCTCCTCTGGGCTCAAACGGTCAAAGCTCCACGAAGTGGCTGTCCGGATTGGCGGCGAGCTCACCTTCTTCAGGTCCTCCAACTCCTGCAACTGCTCCGCCCGGGCCGCTACGACTTCGATCGCCTGAGGATTCCTGCCGACCGTCGCGCAGATCTTGGCCACCTCGGCTTTGTCCCGTGGCATGGCGCGAAACCCGGAGAACTCCTGCGCGTGCTGGACGAACATTTCCACGGCGGCCTCCTTCGGCAGCGAGCCGGAGAGCGGATAAGTGCGCCCTCTCTGGACGCGCAACCGGCGCCGGCTCGTGACGAGGACCTGGAGCCGCGGACAGGCAGCCAAGAGCTCGGCAATCCATTTCTTCCCGGCAGACCCCAGGCGTTCCAAGCCGTCCAGAAGGAGCAACATCTGCTTGGACTTCAGGTACTGGCGGAGGATGCTCTCGACCGGAACCTCCGCGCTCTCCCGGAGATCAAACGCTTGGACGATCGCAGACGCCAGACTCACGGAGTCCCGGATCTGTGCCCGCGAGACGAAGCAGACTCCGTTCCGGAAAAAGGGGGAGACCTCCTTCGCGAGCTCGACCGCGAGACGGGTCTTGCCCGCTCCCGGAGGGCCGTGGAGTACGAGGACCCGCTCGCGCTCACCCAGAAAGAGATCCTGCAGGTCACGCATCTCCTGCTCACGACCTAACAACGGTCCAGTCAGGAGTGGCAGGTTGTCGGGGGGCCGGTCGGTGATCAGCTCTCGGAGCCTCTCCACGATATGGTTGTAGGCCTCGTCGCGGTTGCGCCAAGCCGAGACCGCCCGGCCGTTGTCCGGCAGATGGTTGAGCCTGCCGTAGGGTGGATTGGGCCAACGGCAGGGCTGAATCCGCACGGGGACAACATAGGCCTCCCGCAGGTCGGAGCGCTCCAGAGCCTGCCTCATCTCCTCGCAGCAGTGAGTGGAATTTTTGAAGGCTGGGCTGATCAGGAGCAGGACCACGTCGACCGAGGCTAACCGCGCCTCGATTGCTCTGCTCCATTCGTCACCCGGCAGGATGTGGCGATCGGACCAGGTCCGTACCAGGTTCTGTAGGCGAAGGCGGGATAGACGGGAGTCTAATTCTTCCCGGTAGCGTTTATCATCACGGGAGTAGGAGAAGAAGATCTCAGCCGGATGGAGAAAGGCGGGGATGGCGTACTTCACGGGGTCCTCCTGAACACGGCCCGGTGTAGCGGTGCGGGATGAAGGCTCACAGGAGAGATCGTCTTGCTCTTGACTCGCGGTTTCCACCGGGCCGCAATATTAAGTGATACTACGTCGGGATTCATTTCATCCAGACATTGAAAATAGATTGATTTGTTTATTCCAATCGCGAAAGACCGACCCATGTGGCTGCCACTATACGGCCTGCCGCTCCTATATGCCTGTGGAGGATTGCTATGAGACGCGCATCGATATTCGCGGTCCTGATCTGGATCTGCATCCCCGGGTTGACTCTGGCTGCCGAGGCCGCCGCGCCGGCCCCGAAGATCGGGCTGAAGCCCTGCACGATTCCTGGCCTGCCGCCGGAGGCCCGCTGCGGCACCTATGAGGTCTGGGAGAACCGCGCCGCGAAGTCCGGCCGCAAGATCCCGCTTCGCGTCACCGTCATCCTGGCCCAGGGTCCCGACCGGCTTCCCGATCCCTTCGTCTTCTTCGAGGGCGGCCCCGGGCAGTCCTCGGTGATGGCCGCGTCCTGGCTCATTCAGGACTTTGCAGCCCTGCGCAAGCGGCGGGACATCCTGCTCGTCGATTTCCGGGGAACCGGCGGGTCGGCCGGTCTCTTCTGCCCCGAGATGCAGGGAAGTGCGGGGAGCCAGGGCTTTCTGGACAGCTACTATCCGCCGGAGCAGGTGAAGGCCTGCGCCGAGCGGCTGGCGAAGACCGCCGACCTCTCCCAATACACCAACGCCACCAGCGTCGACGACGTCGACGAGGTGCGGGCCGCCCTTGGCTACGACAAGCTCAACATCTACGGCGGCTCCGGCGGCAGCCGGGCGGCGCTGGTCTACCTGCGCCGGCATCCGGAGAGGGTGCGCACGCTGGCCCTCGGCGGCCTGGTCCCCACGGACGAGCGCGGGCCGTTCTCGATGGCCCGCAGCGCCCAGCGGGCTCTCGACGGCCTGGTCACCGAGTGCGAAGGGGACGAGGGCTGCCGCGCCGCCTTTCCCAGGCTCCGCGACGAGATCGCCGCCGTGCTCCGGCAGGTCGAGAAGGAGCCCGTGACCGTCACGTTGACCGACGGCGAAACGGGCAAACCGATGGACATCCGGCTGACGCGCAACGGACTGGTGACGACGCTGCGCTACATGCTCTATAGCCCTCTGGGAGCCTCCCTCCTCCCCCTCAACGTCCACCTGGCGGCGCAGGGGGATTGGAAACCCATGGCCGAAACCGCCCGCCGCTTCGCCGCCGGCGGCGGAGGCGCGCTGGCCGACGGCTACTATCTGTCTCTCACCTGCTCGGAGGATCTCCCCTTCATCCGCGAGGACGAAATCCCGGCGGCCGTCCAGGGCACCTTCCTGGGGGACTTCCGCATCCGCAAGCAGCAGGCGGCCTGCGCGGCCTGGCCGGTGCCCCCGGTGGGCCGCGAATTCCTGGACCCGGTGATCTCCGACGTGCCGGCGCTCCTGATCTCGGGCGAGCGCGATCCGGTGACTCCGCCGGTCAACGGCGAGCGGGCCGCGCGGGCGCTCAAAAACAGCCTTCACGTGGTGGTTCCGGACGCCGGCCACAACTACGCGGGCATCGAGAACGCCTACGACTGCGTCAACGACCTGATCGTCCGGTTCGTCGAGGCCGGCACGGAGAAGGGGCTCGACACCACCTGCCTGGCGCGGACGAAACGGCCGGCGTTCGTGCTGAAGCGGGATCCGGACGTGGAGCTGCCCGCGGATCAGCTCGCCCGCCTGGCCGGCACCTACAAGGACCGGGAGAGCGGGTACGAGATCAGGATCGAGGCCGTGGGCAAACTGCTGCGGGCGGTGGTGGCGGGTGAGGGGAGCAACATGTTGCTGGTGCCGATCTCGCCCACCCGCTTCCGCATCGAAGGCATGACACCCGGAGACGCCGTGACCTTCCAGCTCTCGGAGGGACGGCCCACCGCCGTCGTTCTCGAAACCCCCGGATTGCCGAGCCTCACGCTGACGCGGGAGCCCTCTTAGAGGGTGTCTCAGAAGTCCTCGTGAGTCGCCGTTGCGGGCCCTCACCCCCGTCCCCTCTCCCGTCACCGGGCGAGGGGCGCCCCCGCCCAACCCCTTCTCTCTTCTGTGTTTTCCCCTCTCCCGGTGACGGGAGAGGGGGCCAGGGGGTGAGGGCTCTCAGCGGTGCGGCCTGCACTTTCGAGACACCTCTCAGAGGAAGCCGCGGGCTACGGAGTCTCTTTGCCCTCGATCACCTGCCGGCCGCGGTACTGGC
>DASVEF010000355.1:0-26273 GCA_036380715.1 Thermoanaerobaculia bacterium
AGCCGCTGACTCATCCGGGTCGTCTCGTCCCAGGGCATCGATCCCTCCTTCGGACATCGATGCTCCCGCAAAGACCCGACTTTCAAGAACTGTCACCCATCCTCCCGGTCCAATCTGTTACCTATCCTCCCGGTCTGTACCTGACGGGAGAGGGGGCCAGGGGGTGAGGGCTCTCAGCGGTGCGGCCTGCACTTTCGAGACACCCTCTTAGAGACGCGCTACGCTTTTTGCCGCGGAGCTGAAGGTGAGGGGGATTCGCTCGCGAGCTCGTTCTTCAGTCGAGACCGGCGGAGTGATCGCCGGACTGGACCCGAAAACCTGACTCCGGCGCGCGAGACACCGCGCCGGCTTACGATCCGCGAGGGAGATTTACCCCATGTTGACCCGCAGCTCCGTCATGGCCGCGGCCCTGACCATCGCCACCTTCGTCACCTCGGCCGCGCAGGCCCAGACCTACTACTTCGGCGTGCACTCGACCTCCGAGACGCTCGGCTACGCGGGCACATACACCGACGACTCCCAACTGCAGGCCGGCGGCCTGTTCGCCGACACCCTGTCCGACCCGCCGACGGTCACCCTTTCCGCTCCCGGGAACACCGCGCTCTACGCCGACGTCGCCTCGGCCTCGGAGGCCCGGCAGGCGGAGCTCCACGGCTGGGCGAGCGGCGAGGCGAAGGTCCTGAGCGGTACCTATACCAGCGGCGCGGCGCCCTACGGCTTCTCCTACTCCCATTTCTACGACCGGCTGACGGTCAAGTCCGACGTCCTCCCGAACGGAACGCCGGTCCAGATCGTCTTCGGCAACGACGTCGAGATTCATCAATGGAACCGGACGGGCGCCTACAGCGGCTATATCGAGATCACCCTTCAGATCGGCACCGGTACGGCGAGGTCGCGCTGGTCCTCGCACTACCTCTATGGCGATACGGCCGCCGCGGCGCCCCAGCTCGTGCTCAACACCACGGTCGGCTCGCGCCTGAGCGTCGACGCCCGCCTGCGTGTCATGGCCAAGGTCTTCTACAAGGTGGGCGCCAACAGCGCCAACCACGCCGACGCGACGGCCCGGCTCGTCATCCGCGAGATCCCCGAGGGAGTGACCCTCGAGGCCGACTCCGGCATCGTCTACCCGATCGTCCCCGCCAACTGAGCGGCTCCCTGGAGAGACCGGGAGCGCTAGGCGATCCGGCGCTCCCGGTCCAATACGTCCCCTCTTCCTTCCCGCCCGGCCGGCGAATCGTTGTAACGTTCCCTCGGGCGAGCCCGCCCCGCGCAAAGGAGCTTCCAATGTGGACGTCCACCCCATTCACGGAGCGGTTCGGCCGCCGCTATCCGATCGTGCAGGGGCCGATGGGGGGCGGCGCGTCGACTCCCGAGCTGGTGGCGGCGGTCTCCGGTGCAGGCGGGCTGGGATCGCTCGGCTGCTATCACCTGGAGCCCGAGGCGATCCTGCAGGCCGCGGCCGACATCCGGCGCCTGACCGCCGAGCCGTTCGCCCTCAACCTCTGGATCCCCCGCGAAACGGAGGACCCCGGGAGCCTGGGGGGTTCTGAGGCCGCCCGGGCCCTGGCGCGTCTCCAGCCGTACCGGGACGAGCTCGGGCTGCCGCCTCTCACGGAGCCCCCGGCACCCACCGTCCAGGACTTCGAGCGGCAGTTCGAGGCCGTGCTCAAGGCGCGGCCGGCAGCGTTTAGCTTCATCTTCGGACTGCTGCCCGCGCCGCTGGCGGCGGAGGCGCACCGGCGGGGGATCGCGCTGATCGGCACCGCGACCACGGTCGAGGAGGCGGAGGCCCTGGAGGCGAGCGGCGTCGATTTCGTATGCGCCTCCGGGTTCGAGGCCGGCGGGCACCGCGGCAGCTTCCTCCGTCCCGCGGAGCAATCGCTCACCGGGACGCTGTCGCTCGTCCCCCAGGTGGTGAGCGCCGTGCGGATCCCGGTCCTGGCCGCGGGCGGCATCGCCGACGGCCGCGGCGTCGCGGCGGCGCTGGTGCTCGGCGCCGCGGCGGCGCAGGTCGGCACGGCCTTCCTGATGTGCCGGGAATCCGGAGCGAGCGATCGCCATCGCGCCGCTCTCGCCAACCGCGCCCGCGCGCGGCGCACGGCCCTCTCCCGCGCCTACACCGGGCGGCTCGCCCGGATGCTCGCCAACCGCTTCACCGACGAGATGTCCCGATCCCCCTCCGAGCTCCTCCCCTGGCCGCACCAGAACGAGCTCACCCGGGAGCTCCGCTATGCCGCGGCCCGCGCCGGCCGCGACGACCTTCTGCCGTTCTACGGCGGCCAGTCGGCGCCCCTGGCCTCCCTCCGCTCCGCCGCCGATCTCGTCACGGCCTTGGCTGAGGAGACTGGCGACGCCTTCGCGCGGTTCGCGTAGAGAATCCGCGGATCACCCTGATTTCGACGGCGCTTGTGTCCCGGAGGTGAGCGAGGCACCGGCAGGGCGCCGGTGCCTCGCATCATTGCATCAGGTGTGGGACGTCGGAGATGTGGGGTGTGGCGTCAGAGTGGGCCTTCTGGGCCGGGCCCGCTTGAGCCGCGGCTGCACGGTCTCGACCTCGATGGACACGGGACCGTTCTGGAGGCCGGTCACCGTGTAGACCGCGACCACGTTCAGGGGCTCGCGGCTGACGATCTCGAGGAAGCCCAGGGTGAGCGCCATCGGAGAGGCCGGATGCGCGCCGAACAGCAGCTCGCCGAGACGGTGGCAGTCATCCATCGTGGCCGACTTCGGCGGCAGCACGATGGTGTCGCGCGCTCTCGGCCGCGCGATTCCGGGCTCGCGGCCGGCGGCAGCTCCCGCGAAGACGATGGGCACCACCCACTTCTCGATCGCCGCCTCGTCGTCTCCGTCGTTGTAGATGTTGATCTCGGTCGCGTATACGCCGGGGCGGACGGGACCCTCCTCGCACTTGCAGTCTTCCTGGACGCCACAGACGAACTTGACGCTGTAGCTGTAGAGGCGGCAGGGCGGAACGACAATCCGGACCCGCTTCTGCGCCACGACGACCTCGTCGGCCACCACGTCGAGGGTGCCGTTGAAGACCTGCTCCTCGTCCGAGCAGGGCTTCACGCCCTTGAAGTCCACATCGAAGAAGAGGACGTGGTCTTTGTCGCCCGCCAGGGGACCGTAGCCGCCGGCCGGCGAAATGGAGACGACGAACGGCTTGGTGCCTCCCGCCGCGACCAGGCTCAGGTTCTTGATCTGGCCCACAGCCTTCTTCACCAGGTCGATGATCGTGTTCACGATCTTGGTGGGATCGATTCCGGTCTCGTGAGCGCCCCCCGTCTGCGAGGCGATCCGCGAGGCCTGCCCCGAAGCTCCGGCGATCGCGCACGTCCCCGTGTAGTCGAACACGCTCGACTGCGGATCGTCGTCCAGCCCGTTCGGATAGCTGGTGGTCGTGCTGATCGCGAGCACGGTGATGTTTTCGTTCACCAGCTTCAGGGTCGCCGAGGCCTCGGTAATGTCGGCGCCCAGACCGGAAATGCCCGCGCAGATGGGATCGTGGCCCGGGGCGTCCCCGAACCAGACGATGATCCGCTTGCTGCCGGTCCGCCAGCCGATCGTCCCCCCGGGAGGCTGGGCGAGCTGGTCGAGGGCGAAGAACTGGCCTTCGGAGCCGTCGCTGCCTTCGGCGGCGGTCCAGGCGTTGATGGCGTTCGTCACGTCCGCGACGGTCTGGGTGAGCGATTGCTGGTGCTGGAACGCATACGAATTGACTCCTGGGCGGATCGGAAAGTCTCTGTAGTTGCCGACGCCGAACGCCATGTCGATGCCGAGGCCTTGGAGGGCGCCCAGCATCGCGTTGGCCCCGGCCTGCACAGCGGCGAGGATGGTCCCCATGCTGCCGGTGGTGTCGGCGAGGATGTAGACGTCGGCCTTGGACACGCCGGCGCTCTTGGGCACCGTGACCGTGATGACCTCGTGGAGCGAGTCGCCCGGCTCGAGGATCAGGTCGTTGAAAAGAGGATCGATCTCGATCCCGGAAGGAGCGGGAGGGGCCTCCAGCTCCCCGGGATCGATCGTCCACTTCGGGGGGGCGAAGACCGTCGCGCGATCCCTCTCGCTCAGCTTCGCCAGATCGACCTCTGCGCCGCTCTCGTCGAACACCACGGTGAGGAGATCGTTGGGTCTCTCCTTGGGCGACGCCCGGAACCGGGACAGGGTCTTGCCGGTGGATGGGACCACCCCCCGGTCGGCAGCCGAGAGGGTGACTTCTTTGTCTCCGGCGCGCTTGGCCAGTGACTGCAACGCCTTGGACTCCAAGGATTCGGGGGCGCGCTTCGCGCCTTTCTGCTCTGCCATGGTCATCTCCTTGCTGATGAAGGACATTCATCAGGTAAAGAGGCTTTCTTTGCCTCTTCAGAGTTGGCGCGGCAGAACATCATTCGTTACATCGCTGAATAGATACTTCCGGATCTCTCATTGCCCACCCGACCCGGCCGCCTTGCTCTGCGCCGCTTCGATCTGCGGCAGGAGGACGTCGCGCACATAGAACCACTCCGGCTGCAGGCGGAGAGCCGCGCGCGCCGCTTCGCCGGCGGCGGCCGGGTCCGGCGGCGACTGCTTCAGGTGTGCATTGGCGAGGGACATCAGCGCTTCCGGCTTGCCCCAGTCCGGCAGCGGCGAGCCCGCATCGCTCGCGGCTGGGCTGACCTCGTCCATCCGGCGGTAGATCTCGATGGCGCGGTCCAGGTTTCCTCCCTTCTCGGGTGGCAGGACCAGCGACGGCACCGCCGAGATCCACAGCACGCGGGGATTGTCCGGCTCGAGCTCTTGTGCCCGCTGGATCAGCCGGAAAAACTGATCGAAGCGCGCCTGGGCCGCGGCGGGATCATCGCGGATGAAAAAAGTCCCCAGCCAACCGTACACCCCCGCCGCCGCGGCATAGGCGTCCGCGAAGTCATCCCTCATGCGCACCGCCGCGTCGAAATCCGCGCCGGCCCTGGCGAGGTGCGATTTGAGGTCCTCCGTGCTCATTCCGCGACTGGCCCCATTGATCGCGATGCGCCAGCTCGCGAACCCCGCCCAATAGTGCGCCAGATATCCCAGCGCGGGATCGCCGGTCAGCGGCGCCACCTCTTCGCGCACGCGAGCCAGCTCGTCGAGGTCCGCGCGATAGTCGGCGGACATCAGCTTCGGTTTGGCCGCCATGAGACGGCGCTCCACGTCGACGGCGGGCGGTCCGGATTGCCGCGCCGGGTGAAGGCAGCCCTCCAGCAGCGCCAGCAGACTCAGGGCCATGAAGAGAAGGAAAGTAGGATCTTTTCGCATCGTTCGTCCCTCCTTTGGCCCGACTTTCGCGCTACGCGGTGCGCGCCGCAACGACGGATCGGCGAAGCGGCCGGAGCCGTCGCCCAACGGGCCATCGGCGGGGTTGAACGGCGGGAGGAGGGGTCAGCGGACGAGGCCCCGCAGCAGCTCGGAGGCCGCACGGCTGGCCACGATCTCCGTGCCGTCGCGCAGCCTGATCAGGAGGCGCCGCGCGTCGAACGGGCGCAACAGCTCGACGGCCTGGAGATTGACGATGTGCGAGCGATGGACCTGGAAGAAGACCTCGGGGTCCAGGCGCGACGCCAGCTCGCCGAGGCTCATGTGGAGCAGATGTTTCCCGGTCTCGCAGTGCACCTCCACATAATCGCCGCTCGCCTGGATGTGCCGGATGGCGCGGACGTCGATCGGCACGATGCCGTCGCGCGTGCGGGCGAACAGCAGGCGCAAGGGGGATCCGAACGCGGCGCGGGCGCGCTCGGCCGTCGGCACCACGCTCTCGGCGAGCTGGCGGCGCACACGCTGGAGCATGGTGTGGAAGCGCTGGCGGCCGAACGGCTTGAGCAGATAGTCGAGCGCTCCGACTTCGAAGGCGGCCAACGCGAAAGAATCATAGGCGGTGGTGAACACGATCTCCGGCGAGTGGCGGATCTGCTGGATCACTTCCAGTCCGGACAGCTCCGGCAGACAGACGTCCAGGAAAACCAGATCCGGCTCGAGCCGGTCGATCAGCCGCACCGCCTCCGCGCCGTCGCTCGCTTCGCCGACCAGGGTGAGCCACTCGACCTCGGCGGAATATTCGCGCAGGCTGTCCCGCGCATGGGGCTCGTCCTCGACCAGCACCGCTCGCACCGGGTTCGCGCGCAGGCTCACGGTTCCTCCAGGGAGCGTCGAACCGGAATCTCGAGGACCGCGCAGACGCCGCCCTGGGCGGCGCGCAGGGTCAGGCTCGCCCGCCCCTCGTAGAGGGCAGCCAGGCGTTCCTGGAGAAGCCGCAGGCCGAGCCTGTGGCTCTCGGCCGGCGGCTGCGCGGAGGCTCCCGGGCCCTCGTCCTGCACCTGGATGCGCAGACGGCCATCCACCGGATGAGCGCTGACCGCCAGGTGCCCGCCTTCGGCGCGAGGAGCGAGGGCATGCCGGATGGCGTTCTCGACGAGGGTCTGCAGAGAAAAGCTCGGCACGAAGCAGTCCAGCGTGGCCGCCGCGGCGTCGAAGCTCACGCGCAGCCGGTCGCCGAACCGCAGGCGCTCGAGGTCCAGATAGCTCTGGACGAACGACCACTCATCGCGCAGCGTCACCTCATCCACACCCTCGCGCTGGATGCGGAGGCTGTAGCGCAGGAGATCGCCCAGCCGCTCCAGCGCCGCTTCCGCGACCGCGGGATCGCGCCGCACCAGGCCGACCAGCGCATGGAAGGTGTTGAGGATGAAGTGGGGGTTGAGCTGGCTCCTCAGGGCCTCCAGCTCGGCCCGTGCGCGCATCGTCTCCGCGCGCGCCGCGCGCGCCGCCTGCTCGCGGCCCGCGGCGGCGTTGTGCCACGCATAGGAAAGGCCGGCAAGGGTGCAATAGATGAGCAGGTCGTTCAGGGCTCTCCACGGCAGAATGCGAAGCTGGAGCCCGATGTCGAAAGAGCCGCCGAACAGGAGAGCATCGAGCCGCACCAGCGCGACCCACCCGGCGGTCGAGGCGAGAATGAAAGCGAGCAGCAGCCCGAGGTGAGCCGCGAAGAAGCGGACCCGGCTCACCTCGGGCCACGGCAACCACCTGGGGAGCCGCAGGACCAGCGCGCCGAGAAGCGCCTGAGGCAGGACCGTCGCGAGGACGTTCCGCAGCGCGGGCTGCAGCGGGACGTCGTTGGCGGTGAAAGCCGCCACGTAGAGGGTCAGGAAGGGCAGCCACGCGGCGGCGTACATCCACCCCCTGCCCCGCCCTTGCGTCAAGGATCCGGACATGACGCGTCCATGATACTTGGTGCGGCAACTGGTTCAAGCTGGACGGCTTCGAGCAGAACGAGGCGGTGGAACGCTTCCGCGAGCTGGGGGGCGGGCATACGGAATGAGTCCCTGTCCTGGCTAAAAGGAGCTCGATCCAGTAAGATCCTCGCTCATTTGAAATCTTGCATCTGTCGAATGCGGGTGCGGAAGGAGCTTCCATGAAGAAGAGACTCGGCCTTTTCCTTTTCTCCCTGGTCCTGGTGACCCTTGCCCTCGTGAATGGCCCGGCGCCAGCCGAGGGGGCGCGCTGTGTGAAACCGGACTGCCTCACATCTCCGGGCTGTTGCCGTGCCCAGGAGTGCGCGGATTGGTGCGCCTTGCAGGGTGGCGGCGCACCGGCCTGCTCGGGCAACGGACTGGGCGGCTGCTGCTATTGTTCGCCCCCCGAGAGCTGATCCTTCACCCCCCTGGCCCTCTCTCTCCCGGAGGGAGAGGGGCCGGGGGCATAGGCGCTAACTTTGACCCCAAAACGCCCCTCCGGCCCGCTGGAGATCCTCCCCACTGTAGAGACGCCCCGTGGGGCGTCTCCTGCAGCGACGCCCTTCATTTCCAGGAATCCGCGCGATGCCGCGGGCACCTCCGGAGGAGGAGACGCCCCACGGGGCGTCTCTACAATGGGGGATGTGGCATATCGCTCGGCGGCAAAGTTAGCGCCTATAGGGGCCGGGGGTGAGGGCTCGGCCGCGGACCGACATGGCTTCATGATCTGGAGACCCTCGCCCGAGAGGACGGCCGCGCAGCGTTCGACCGCGTGCGGGAGCCGGAAGTCACGACCGGCCACCCGCGCGCGATCAGCTCCCGCCGCAACGCGAGCACGGCGACCTCCTTGTGCTTCGCCTCGACGTCGACCGTGAGCCGCCGGCCACGCCAGATCCAGGGGACGTCGGCCGGATCGATCCGGTCGGCGTGCCGCTGGGGCTTCGTTCCCGACCAGCCCTCCAGCGGGCTCGACAGGTGCGCCCAGGGCTCCCGATTGCCCCAGCTCGCGATCGCCATCTCCGTCGCTTCGAGCTTGGACAACCCGTCCGGATTGCAGCGATGGTGGTGCACGTCGTAGACGAGCGGCACGCCGGTCGCGCGGACGACGGGGAGCAGGTCGGCGACGGTCCAGGTCCGGTCGTCGTTTTCGAGCACGAGGTAGCGCCGCGCGCGCTCCGACAGCTCGTCGATGCCGCGTAAAAGGCGCTCGGTGGCCGCCGGTTTGCCGCCGGTGGCTCCGCCGCCGTGGACCGTCATCTGCTCGACGCCGAGGAGCTCGGCCAGGATCGCGATGTGCTCGAGCTCGCCGAGGCCCGACTGCAACACCGCCGGCGTGGCGGAGGACAGCACCACGAACTGGTCGGGGTGGAAGCTGAGGCGCACGCCGAGACGCCGGGCCAGCTCGCCGGCCCGGCGCAGGGCGTCGAGCAGCGGCGGCGCGAGATCGTCGAGGCGGAATCTGACCTGGGGGTGGGTGACGAGAGGGACGATCGTGTTCGAGATCCGGTAGGCGAAGATGCCGTTGGCGGCGCACCACTCGACGGCGCGCGCCAGGGTCTCCGCGTTGTGCGCGACGATCGCCTCGATGAACGGCATGCGCGCCTCGGGCGGCTGCCGGAGCACGTAGGCCGCCGTGGTGTGCCGGAGCTTGATCGGCGCCTCGTGGAACGTACAGCACAGTCCGAGTCGAAGCATGGTCCTCCCCCGCGTGCGAACGGAGTGCCAGCCCCGACAGCTCAAGCCTCCCTGGTGCGGGCATCTTGCGCGGCCAGCCCGGCGCCAGGGAGGCTTCGTACTGCCCGGAGTCCCATCACATACAGCCGCTGATGTACCTCGCGGGTTCGTCCCCGTTCCGGTAGCCGCTGCACCCGGAGGCGTTGCAGGCCCTCACTCGGAAATAGGTGGTCGTTGACACATTGGCGACGTCAAACAGGCCGCTACCTGAGTATTCGAGAGTCTGGCTCGAGAAAGTAGAGCTCGTCGAGCGGTAGAGCTCGTAGCGGGTGGCGCCGGAGGAGGCGGTCCACTCCAAGGTATGGAGGCCTCGGCACTGCTCGCTGATCACGTCGAGGTAGGCGGGAATCGGGGGAGGCGAGCCGCCGCCGCCTGAGAAGTACTTTTCCGAACACTGGAGGGCTGCCTGGTCGTCAGGCTCGAGCGATCTCCCGCCCGAGCCAAAGTACGTGGCGTACATGGTGGGCCGAGGCGTGGCGGTGACCTCCGTGTGATGGATGCCGAGCGAATGCCCAAGCTCGTGGGCGGCAATCGCCTGCGTGTCGTAATCGGCCCCATTGGTGTTCCAGGTGAAAAGCGAGTTGAAGGTGACGTCCGATTCGACGATCACCTGGCCTGATTGGAGGACCAGCGCCGTGAGCGCAAGGCACGAACCCGTGCAGCCGTTGTCCGCGGCCCACAGAAGGGTGTTGATGCCGTCCGTGGCCCAGCCGGCTGTGGTTGTCCCCGCATAGGTCAGCACGTGGCTGGCGCCGGCGACGTCGGTCCAGGACTGCATGGCTGCCTGGAGGGCCGCCCCCTTGCCCGCGCCCTGGCCTGCCGTGTTGTGGTACCAGGAGATCGAGCTGGCGCCCCAGTGCGCGAATCCACCAGGATCCTCACAAGTGACGAGAGAGCCGGAGGTCACCCGGCCGGTGCTGGTGTTCTGGATCATCCGATATCCGTGGGCCGAAGTCTCCAGAGCGATCATTCCTGCCACTGCCGTCACGGCCGCAAAAAGCCGAGCAGCTCTATCTGCCATGCGGTTCATCACCTCACCTCCCGGCTGTTCAAGTTACGGATCGATCGCACCATGGAACCGAGCGCCAGCCCCTCAACCCCGCCCGGAGGCTCGCTGAAGCCCTGACGGTCGGGAACGAGCGGATGCCGATTGGCTTGGCTTACGGCCCTCAGGCCCTCGCGGTTGGCCACGAGGTCGAAGACACCCTGGCAGTGGTCGGACACCGTGAGAGTCTTCTCCCTCACGCCTGGCAGTTTTCTCTCATCGAGGAACAACACGTACGAATTCTCCGGTTGCAGCTCGGCACCACCGACGATCAAGGCCGTAAGATCGCCAACCGTCCCTCCCATAATCGTGAGCGTGATCTCACCACCCTGGACCTGGCCTTTGAGAACCTCGTGCACGGCGACACGAACGTCGGTGAGGATAAAGGTTCCGCTCTCATTCCAGTACGAATAGGCGTCGAGGATCTCACCGACCACGATCTTGCTATTGCCTCGGGTCAGCTCATCCAAGCCGGCGCGCATCAACGTCGTCGCGCTCGCCTGGCCGGCAGCAAAGATGGCGGTTGCACTGAGCAGCAATGCGAGCAAAAGCCTTTTCATTCGTCTCTCCTTTCGAGCGGGGCGCCGGATGCTGCCCCTACCCTCTAGGGTGCAGGGAACGCATCGAACGAGACAGCGGCTAGAATAAGCGGCTGGCATGGCCCTGGGGCGGGGACGCTGCTATAGGATGCTCGACACCCAACACGGCAGGCCATTCCGGTCCGCCGCTCGTCCGACAAGGAGGTCGACATGAAGAACCTGCGGAAGTTGTTCCTGCTGGCCTTGGTGGTGGCTCTCTCGTTTGCGGCGATGCTCACGCCGCGTCCGACGGAGGCGACGCATCAATGCTATTGCTACAACATCTACGGCTGCTGCGAGTGCGACCCCCGGACCGCCAAGATCGAATGCAGCACGTGGTGCGGTTGCTGAACCCCCTCGCCGACGGGGTGCCGGCCGCTCGAAATCCGGCCGGCACCCCGTCCTCGCTTCGCGAGCCTCGGCAGAGTTAATCGTTGTCGAAGAGCATCAGCGGCGCCCCAAGCGGTCCAACGAGGATGTCCGGCGCGGGATCGGCGCGCAGGGTGACGGTCTCCGCCCCTTCCACGAGGGCGTCGTCCAGGGGCGTCACGGGCACGAGGACGCGGTTGAATCCCGGGTCGAAGGTGACCGTCAGAGGAAGCGTGGCGTAGTCCAGCCCCTCGGTGGCGGTGCCGGCCGGAGAGACGTCGATGGAGAGGGCACTCGCGGTGCTGCCGGTGCGCGTGACGAAAAAGGCGCCGGTGTTGGCGCCCGGCTCCAACGCCTGGAAATCGATCGCGACCGCGGAGACGATCGGCAGGGCCGAGGCCTGGTCGCGCTCGCCGATGCGGACGCTCGCCGTGGCGGGCGCGCCCACGGCGTACACCGGAGTGGCGTTGATCGTAAGCACCACCGTCTCCGTCGTCTCGAGCCCGTCGTCCACGACCGGCGTCACGAGGACGTCGATCGAGGATTGTCCGCTGGGAATCACCACCAGGTTGGAAATCGCCGTGTAGTCCACCCCCGAAGTCGCGGTGCCCGACAGCCGGACGCTCACCGCAAGATCCGCCGCCGTGCTCCCGGTCCGCTCGATGCGGAAGGTCCCGCCGTCCGGACCAGCCTCGGAAGCCACCGCGTCCGTGGCCGTGACCGTCACGGCCGGCAGGCCGGCCGCGCTCTCGTCGTCGAGGATCGTCACGGCAGCGGCCGTCCCGTCCGCGGCCAGACGGTAGGCGGTCGATTGCGCGAGGGTCAGCACAACCTTTTCATCCCCTTCGACGGCACCGTCGTCGTTCGGAGTGATCGTCACGATTTCGGACACCGCTCCGGCGGGGAGGGTCACCTGCAGGCTGGTGGCCGTGAAATCCGCGTTGTTGAACGCCGTTCCCGAGAGGCTGGTGCGCACGATGAGAGGATCGGCCGTGCTGCCGGTGCGGGAGAGGGTGAACGTGGTACCGGAGGCCGCGTTCTCGGCGACCTCCGCGTCCGCGGCCACCAGGCTCACGATGGGAGCGCCGAGGTTCAGGAGGTTCGTGTCGAAAAAGGCGTAAACGATGTCCCACGTGGCCGGCGTGTTGAAGGCGCCCCCGCCATGCCCCGCCCCGAAGACGGGCAGGAACGTGGAACGCAGCCCGCGCGACAGAAGGGCGCGGTGGAGCAGCTCGCTCTGCGCGAATGGAGCGACGTCGTCGACCGTGCCGTGCATCAGGAGGAAAGGTGGATCGTCCGGCGACAGAAACGTGATCGGATTCGCGGTGGCCACGAGCTCGGGATTGTCGGGCAGGGCGCCGCCGATCAGACGGCTCGGAGGCGAGGTTGGATCGTCGTGCGGGATGCTGCTCGGATGGAAGCGCGACTGCAGGGGGTCCACGAGCCCGTACCAGTCCACCACGGCCTGCACGCGGCTCGATTGATCGAGATTCCCGCCGGTCGCGCCTTCGAGATCGACCGTCGCGTTGCCGATCGTCACCGTCCCGGCGCCGCCGCTGGCGCCGAGGTGCGTCACCAGGTGGCCGCCCGCCGACGACCCCCAGACGCCGAAGCGGTCAGGATCGAGATTGTAGGTGGCGGCATTGGCGCGCAGCCAGCGGACCGCGCCCTTGCAATCCTGGATCTGCGCCGGCCAGATCGCGGTGCCGGACAGGCGATAGTCGACGCTGGCCACGGCATAACCCCGCGAGCACAGGTTCGAGACCATGGTGGGAATCGGCGTCCTGCTGCCCTCGAACCAGCCGCCGCCATGAATCCAGATCACGAGCGGCGTCGGCTCCAGGGCTCCGGTCGGGATGAGAAGGTCGAGCAGCAGGTCCTGGCTCTGCCCGCCTCCATCCACGTAGCTGCCGTAGGGAATCGCCGAAAACGTCTGGCACTGGGCCTGCGCCGAGGCCGGGACAAGGATCGCGCAGAGCAGAGCAAAGATCCAACGGTTCATCGCACCCTCCTAGGAGATCGGGGACCCTGGACAGGGCCAGCCCTGCTCCCTGGAACGCGCGAGCCGGAGATTTCCTGCGCCTCGCGTCCTGCGGCGTCGCACAGGACGGCACCACCCATTAATCACTACATCGGAAAGCATGAGCGGCATGCGCACCGACTGCTCGGGCAACGGACAAGGCGGCTGCTGCTATTGTCTGCCCCGAGGGCTGATGGGGTTGCGGAGGCAGCGCTCCACTGTGCGGCTGCGGTCCCGCCGCCGGTGGAGCGCTCGGTCGAGGTCTCCCTCCGCTAGCCTTATCTGGTCACCTCTTAGAAGACTTCCAGGCCGGAGTGGGTAGTGAAGATGGAGGTGCAGTCGCGGGCCTGAGCGGTGTGACGAACCTCGTAGGAGCCATTCGCCAGACCGGAGAAGGAGATTTCTCGGGGAGCCGCACCGGAGCTGACGGATCTGGTTTCTACAGGGGTGCCGGTACTGGCGTTCCGGAGCTGGAAGGTGATGCTGAGGACTTTATCCGGGGGTGTGGTTGCGGTCTCGTCTTCGCACACGATGCGACGGCTGCTGGCGACACGGCATTGGCCGCTCAGGTGGATGAGATACGGGCCGGTCTCGCAGGGGCCGACGGGGCTGACAGGCGCTTCTTCATCCTGCGGTTCAGTGGGATTGTATTCGCAGGCTCCAAGCAGGGCGGAAACGGTCAGGACAGTGATGAGAGCGGCGGTTTTCAGGGTACTCATGAGTGCACTCCTCTGGCAACGACAAGGTTATTGGACGCTCCAAGTGCGGCGGGTGGCGCACAACACGCCACATGGCCAAGATTGGTTTGGGTCTCTGCTACTGAGACGCTGCTGCCGATGGGTTGTGAATTTTTAGCTCGCAACGAGCTTTGACCAGATCTTCAGCTCACCGATTACAGAGATCTTTCTCGCGCTCTCCTCCTGGGCCGGTACAGCCAGCTTCAAGAGCAGAGGGAAGATCGATCTTGGTTTCAACAGCCTTGGCGCCTTCATCGATGTCGAGACGGTGGGTCTTGGTGACCCGATCGAAGGGCGGTCTGCATCCGGGCAGCGGAGCGTCTACGAAGAGAACGGCTTCCCGACCGGCTGCGGCGCGGGGGATCTCGAACCGTCCTTCCCCATCGGTCCGGATCTCGACCCGGTCGGGGTAACTGCCGTACACCACGGTCGCTCCCGGCACGGGGCTGCCGTCCGGCCAGCGAACCACGCCGGAAAGCGGCACTCTCGGCCGGGAGCCGAGGAGCTCGGTTTCCGACAGGGAGATCTTCACGAGGCCGTCCGCGGCGGGGGTTACCGAATACGTGGCGAGGATTCCCGGCAGCGGCCCGGTCACATAGAGGTCCAGACGCGAGAAGCCAGGCAGACCGGAGATCCGGGCCGGGCTTCCTTTCGACTCGACAGGAGTCCCACCTCGCCCCATGGCGAAGTGCGCCAGGCGGGGGAAGACGCGAGTGAGCAGAGCGAGGTGAAGGGCGACCGCGGCTTCGGTTCCGGGGGAAACCTCCGCTCGATCGATCCCTGCCATGAGTGCGAGAGGCAGGTCGGTCTCGGGCAAGCCGGAGCCGTCGATCTCGAGGGTCAGAGTCTCCTGAGGGGAGATCTCCCCGGCTTGAAGTATGGAGTGAGCCCCAATGGGCAGCGGGATCTCGCGGGTCGCCAGCCGGCCCGAGCGGTCCACCACGATTAGTTGCGGCGGTCCTTCGGCGTCCATGGAGCCGCAATCGAAGCTCCCGTCCAGGCCAGGCTTCCTCACCTCCCAGTGCGATGCGATGGTCGGCAGATCCAGGTTCCAGGCGCGGTTCTCGTCCGTGGACGGATTGGAGCTCCAGCCGTGCTCCGCCCGCTGATGATCGCTGACCGTCCTGCGTGGCCCCGAGCCGCAGTGCACCTCGACTCTCTCCGGATCGCTGTCGAAGCCCGTAACGCGGCCTACGACTCGCAGGGCTCGGCCCTCGGGCGGCCGGGCTCCCGGAAGGCAACCGCCGAACAACAACAGGCTTGAGGTGAGCAGCATCATCCCCTCGCGCATCGAATCACTCCTTTTCCAGGCGGCGGGCCACCCGGAAGCCGATGCCTCCGGGAAAGCCGCGCCACCAGTAGTTGATCCGGTAGGCCGGGTGACAGAAGCCGGCAGGATCGCGGAAGCTCCCTCCGCGGATCCCGGGCGCCAGACAACAGGGATCGAGCAGCTTCGGATCTTGGACGGGAGCGTAGAAATAGAAATCGCCGGCGAAACAGTCCAGGGTCCATTCCCAGACGTTGCCCAGGAGGTCGTAGATCCCGTTGGGGTCCGGGGGGTAGGAACCCACCGGCATCAACCGGGACTCGGCGCCACCGGAGCAGTTGAGCCGGCTGGGCTCGAAAGAGTTTCCCCACGGCCAGACCGTGTCGGTCCCGGCTCGCGCTGCCCACCCCCACTGGGCTTCGGTGGGCAGCTCATAGATCTCGCCGGTCTTACGGGACAACCACTCCGCGTACGCCAGAGCGCCGCGCCAGGAAATCCCCGTGACGGGCAACCGGGCCGCGCCGGGCGCCAGCCGGAAGACTCCGTCTTCGAGCCGGAGGCCGACACCCTTCCAGAAAAGATCGACTCGGGGAACCCCTCCATCATCGTTGCCCACCTCGTTGAGGAATTCGGCGATCTCTTCCCAGGTGATCTCATAGCGACCTAGGGCGAACCCGGAGAGCTCAACCGCATGCGGCACCTCGCTCATGTGATACTCGGGATCGCGAGGAACGCTGCCCATGAGGAAACGCCCTCCGGGAACGGCGATCATCTCCGGCCCGTGGCGTCCGCTCCGGTCCTGAAAGTGGTCCTTCCAGGCATTCTCCGGTGCGGCCCCGCAAGCTGTTGCCGCCCAGGCAAAGGCTGTCAACGCAAGGAAGGCGGACCGGCGCGAAGTGCCGGGGCGGCGAGCGTGGTTTTTCATTGCGGGGCCTTCGAGGACAGGCAAGGTTGCAGGAAAATAGTTGTCTCTTTAACGAAAGCCGATACATCGCGGTCATAGCAGCCGCGAGGATCCTCGATCAATGTCCACACAAAGTTTTGCGTGAGACAATTAACCTTGATCTTCCAATCTTCGCTAGTCTCCACCACGAAAGGGTCGACTGACGGAATCAGGTTTGGAAACGTAATTACTAGACTTCCCGGAGGCTGCTTAGACTGACCAGATACCTGGATATTAAGATGGGAGATAATCTCTGGCTTGAGAAACACGATCGTAGCGGACTCTAAAGAACTTACCTCCCAGTCTTTCTGCGAGTAAACGAATGGAGTGTAGAACAGGAAAAGGTTGTACTTGCCGAGCTCAGTGAAAATTACAGTTGCCGTTGCGCCGCCTTCGGCATTGACCCAGATCTTCTCTACCTCAATGTCTGCCCAGCTTTTATCTTGCCTTTGAGCTCCAAGGATGGGACAAAAGGCGAATTGCTCCTCGTCCTGTGTTGGCTTTCCGCAGTTTTCAAAATTATATGCAATGGGGGTGGTTACGTTACCAAGCTCCCCGGGCATACAGGTCACAGGCTCGGAATGCAGAGAGCTAGCGGCTAACGCGAGGCTAAGAGCAAACAGGAGTACGTTGCGTTGCATGATTATCTCCCTTGAGCCTACTAGGTAAATTACTTTGTCTTGATATCACAAAATATTCCGCGGTGATCCGATATCTTCTTGCGCCAATCCTGATTAGTCATGCCAGTAGGTAGTTCGAGCAAGTCCGCGTGCTTGATCACCCCCGACTCTGCGAGGCAATGGTCGTATGACTCGCTAAACTCGCCTTTTGGATTAAGAGACGTCTTCTTGTCTGGCACCACGTCAATAGTGACCGCGGGGAAGTTCTTGAAGGCATCTTTGAACGCAGTATCGTTGGCGGCTAGATTCCAATCGCCAGCGATCACGACTTGGCAGGTTACGTTGTTTGATTTTTTGCCCTTAAATTCCTTGTACACCCCTCCTATCTTACTAACCTCACTACGTCTATCCGCGAGGCGGCCAAAAATGGCGTGATAGTCGAGCACCCACGTGCAGGTATTACCATCCTTGATGAGTATGCCGGCGGGTGGGCGGGAGATGCCCTTGACTTTGGAAATGACCACGTCGGGGGGCGCCGTGAGGTTGAACTTTGACTTAAGAACCAGGAAGGCATAAGCCTCCTTGTATGACGATGCCCCTTGGACAGGGGTGGCGGCGACTTCGTACTCCCCGGGATTCACAAGTCCGACATCGGCTTGCCTCATAACCTCTTGGAGAACGATCACGTCGGCTTTCTCGCCATCAAAAAAATTCTTCAGATCTTGGTTCTTCTCGGCCTGATAGGGTTGCTTGCCCCATCCCAGGTGTAGACAGTTCAGCGACACGAGCTTGAAATCTGCGCGAGCTGCCCCACTCAAGATGAACAGCGCCAGGACGAGCAGGGCGGCGACCCGCGCGGTACGGGGACGGCAGTCATTGATCTTCATCGATTCTTCCTCCCGTTCCCTTTCCGGGAAAGCGCGCCACCGCGAGGGGCGGCGCAAGGTTTTTCTGAGTGCCTCGAATCGAAAGACGTTCGCATTGGGAGCCTCGTGAATTTGAAGAATCGCGGCCTCAGGCGCTCGCCTACGGTTCACCTGGAGAGGAGAAAGCGGGCTCACTGACTTTTTTGCCGTCTTCTTCGCGATCTCTCGAAGCGTTCTCAGGGCTCATCCACGAGGCGTCTCGGAAAGCTGCGTCGTGAGAAGCCGCCGTTCTTCGATCCGCAGGAAAGACGGTGCTATGTCCACGAGCCCGGCGGTGGACGGCGCGGCTTCGGAGCCGAGCCCCGCCTGGATCCGGGCTTGGAGGATGTGCGCCCGGACCGGATCGAGATCTCCGAGCACAGCACAGGCCTCCAGGGCCTGCAACGCCCAATGGCGGGCTCGCTCGGGTTGGTTTAATCGCTTGTACAGCACGGCCAGATCGAGAGCGGCGGGAGCTGCCAGATCGAAGCCGTCGCCTTCCGGGAGGAGAGACCAGCCCATTTCTGTCGCCTCGACGGCATCCCGCAGCCGCTCGCAACGGGTGAGCACTCGGCCGTGCTCGAGCCAGGCCGTGGGCAGACGCGGCTGTCGCGCGACCGCCGCCTCGGATAGCTCGGCCGCGCGGTCCGTCCGGCCGAGATGGGCCAGAGCCCAGGCCGCGGTCGAGGCCGTGTCCCAGGCGTCGCCGTAGCGGGCCAGCAGGTCTTCGATCTCCTGGAGCGCGCGCCTGGACAGGCCGGCGCGGACCGCGATGCGGCAGGCGAGCAGGTCCAGTTCCCGGCATCCGGTCTGGAGAGCCCGGCCCGCGTCGACCTCCTGGAGCGCGGCGAGGGGACGGCCGATAGCATCCTGCAGCCGGGCGTGCTCGATCCGGGCTTGGGGAAGCCGCGGTCTCTTCGCCACGAAGGCGGCCATCTCCCCGACGCCCGCGAGATCACCGCCGCAGAGGCGGACGAAGCTCAGGAGACTCTGCGCGGACGCGCGGGTTCGGGCCAGCCGCTCGACCGCGCGCCAAGAGCTGTTTTCTGGCGCGAGCCAGCCGCCGGCCTTGCGCGCGCTCGCGGCGAGGCGGCTCTCCAAGGCTGGAGGGTTCGCGCCGTCCGCCTCCAGGGCCAGGGCGTCGCGCCGCCGGGCTTCGGCGGAGCGGCCCAGGAGCCGCAAGGCCTCAGCTCCGAGCGTCAGCGCCGCCACATCGGCAGGGCTGCGGGCGAGGGCCTCCGTCAGCGAATCCGCCGCTTCGCTCGGACGGCCGGTGGCTCCTTGCAGCTCGGCCAGAGCAATCCAGAGCGTGGGGCTTTCCGGCGCCGCTTCCCGGGCGCGCAGGAAGATCCGCTCCGCCTCCGCAGGGCGGCCGAGGCACTGCGCTTGGAGCCCCAGAAAGAGGGCCGCGGCCGGCCCGCGGTTCGCCGCGAGCGCTCGCTCGCAGGCGGCGGCCGCCGCCGCGGGCCGCTCCAGAAGCCGGTAGACCGCGATCAGGTCGAGCCAGGCGCCCAGATAACGGGGTTGCTTCTCCACGCCGCGCTCCAGATGCGGGAGCGCGTCCTCGACGCATCCCTCCTCCAGGAGAGCACGGGCGAGCGCGAGCCGCTTCTTCCAACTGCGCGGGTGCTGCTCGACGTAGCGCTCCAGCGCGTGCCGCCGCTCCGGGCTTGGCGGGAGGCGGAGCGCCAGGAGATCCTCCTTCTCTACGTCCCCCGGCAGGGTGACCGTCGCCGCCCGGAGGGCGCGCACCCGCTCCGGAGGATCTCCGGCCGCGTCTGCGCCGGCGGCTTGCCGGGGTCTCGCGGGATTGCGCGGCGCCGGCGGCCCGGCGGCGCCGGCCCGATACTCGGCCAGCTCTCGCGAAAGGATCTCCCGGGCCTCCTGCATGCGTTTGCGCGCGTTGGCCTCATTGATCGAAAGACGCTCCGCGATCTCCCGGTAGCTGCCCAGACGGAGATGCCCGGTGATCGTTTCCCGCAGACGCATGGGAAGGTTTTCGATCGAGCTGTGGAGGAACTGGCCCATCTCTTTCCGCAGGTAGGAGCTTTCGGGATCTCCCGCGGGAGAGGTATCGAGGAGGCGCGCCTCGGCCAGGCCTTCCACGGCCGTCTCTTCGAGGCTCTGCTCGGCCCGCCGGCGGTTCTCCCGGTGCAGGCTCATGCAGACGTTGAACGTCAAACGCAGAATCCAGCTACGGAGGTTTTCCACCCGTTCGCAATGGGCGGGCAGCTTGCGGTAGAGGAGGAGGCTCGCGCGGCTGAAGGCCTCCTCCGCATCGGCTTCCTGGCGCATGCACCTCCGGCACAGGGAGAGCATTTCAGCCCGATGCTGCAGCCAGATCCGCGTGAAGGTTTCGTCGTTCGAGGAGCAGGCGGTCCCCGGTTCCGCAGGAGATAGACAGGTACTACCGATAGCGTGCAAGCGAGACTCCTTCGATGTGCCACCGGGCAGAGCCCGGCCCTCACGAGCCACTCCCGGCACAGTCCTCTCCTGCCGGGCTCATGGAAGCCACCCTGACGGGGCATGTCAGATTTCTTCGGAGTGACGCTGCGGATCGAGCGATTGTGAAATCGCGACGATATCTTAAAAACCAAGATCTCGGCACCGCTGGACGGAAACGACACGTCCAGACGCGCCGAGCGAGAGAGGCCAGCCCAGGTCAGGGTGCATGGGTGCTCTCGGGCTCCACGATACCGTATGGGCTACAGCCCTCCCCAAGTGGAGATTCACGATACGAATGCCGGAACCGTCTTCGGGGTGACGGATGCCGAGTGAAAGCTGTCCTGACGAAGGCTGTCGCTGACAACCCACGGTGGGGCCCCGGGATCTCCGGACCGTGAGGCAGATCGCCGCCGGCCGGTATCCGTCGACACCGATCGACAATCAAGGAGAAGAAGATGGCAATCGACACCACGCCTTCGACAGTCGCGACCAGCGCGCTTCAGGCAATTCCATTCGGTTCACTGATCGGCGGCCCTCTCCAGGCAACCATTCAGGCACAAGCGATGGCAGCCAAGACGAGTTGGGAATTCATCCAGCAGGTCGGCTTGAGCACGGATGCCAGCGGGAACAAGACCGCTGTCTCGGTCCAGTTCCAGTATCAGAAGGGTGGTCAGATGGTGAACCTCGTCGTTCCCCTCCTGACCATCGTGCCGATCCCCTACATCGCGATCGACACGATCGACATCAACTTCGTCGCGAACATCTCGGCGTCCTCGTCGTCGGTCTCGGAGCAGTCCGAGAACACGCAGATGGGCGGCTCGCTCGGGGTCACGGCGAAAGTGGGCTGGGGGCCCTTCAGCGCCAACGCCGACTTCAACGCCAACTACTCGAGCAAAAAGGATTCGAAAGCCACGCAGGAATCGAAGTACTCGGTCGAGTACACGATGAACGTGGCGGTCCATGCTTCGCAGTCGGCGATGCCGGCCGGGCTCGCCGCCGTCCTCAACATCCTCCAATCCTCGATCACCGAGGCCAATCCGGCGGGGACGCTTCTCGCCAGTCCGTCGATGGGCTTCTTGGACGGCAGCCAGCCAAATATGTCGCAGCAGTTCCAGATCGTCCTCACCGATTCGAGCGGCCTCTATGTGGCCGGCTCACAGGTGACGTTCAGCGTGGCCGACGCCACCTACGCGAGCGCCTTCTCCTTGAAGGGCAGCGACGGCACGGAGGGGAGCGGCGGATCGATTAAGGTCAACACCGACTCGAACGGCTCGGCGACGGTCTTTGTGACCCTGGGTGACACCTCCTCGCTCAAGAACGTGCCGTCTGCGGTCCAGTTCAAGGTCGAGGCAAACAAGCTCAGCCAACTCGTGACGGTCGGGTTGGTCAACATTTCTTCGGGAGCTCCTTCGGCACCTCCTTCGGGACCTCCTTCGGCACCTCCTTCGAAAACCTGATCCGAAGCTCTTACAGCTTCGCTCGGGGGTATACCTTTCCGTCCCGGCCGCAGTCCGGCCGGGACGGCTTTCTCCTGACAAACGGAGGCAGTCCACATGCCGATGCTGAGAGATTTCATCGCCGCAGCGCTGCAGCAGGTCGTAGAGGCCCAGGATCTTTCCAACCGGTTCTCCCAGAACCTTGCGCGGGATTACCAAGCGGGCATTCTGCAGCAACTTCCCATCCCGAACGCGTTTATCTCGGAGTTGGACCTGGAGCTGCGTTATGCCGTCGCGGGTCCCCCTCGGACAGGAGAGGAGTTGGGGGGGGCCGGCTACGAGAAAACGCCCGGTCCGGAGGTCCCCCGCCTGGAGGTGATCGTGGCGGCCGAGCAACTCGCGCGGCTCCCGGAAAGCGCTCTGAGCGCTCTTCGATTGCGGATCGACTTCCGGGACTTCCGCGGTCTGCGCCTCCGGGGCCGAGACAAGGAACCTGTCCACGGCTGATCGAAGAAAGGATCCATGATGGATAACAATCAATCCGCCGCCCGGCAAATCGTCGATCTCGCCGATCTCATCATCGCTCCTCTGATCGCGACCGTCGAGGCGGACTTCCTCGCCACCCGCAAGTGCCTCGATCTCATTCGCGAGGCCTGCTTCGAACCTGCTTCCCACCAGGAGAGCTCGCCCATCGATTTGGGCCGCCTGCGCACGATCAGCTTCCGTGCCGAACAGCCCGGCCCCGGCGGCCGTCCCGAATCTGTCTCCGTCCAGGTCCCCTTGCTCTCTCTGCTCACTCTTCCCTTGATTCAGATCCAGGAAGCAGAGTTCGAAATGAGCCTTCATCTCGTCGAGGCGATGATCGAAACGGAGAAGTTGCAGGCTTCCTCGGTGGAGAGTGAGCACCCCGCGGACGCCGGCGATACGAGCCTTCGCGGACGTTCCGTGCCGCGCTGGCGGGCGGCCATGGCGCCACTGAATCCCGATCCGGCCCAAAGGCAGTTGGCCCCCCATCTGGACACTCACCTGAAAGTCCGGATGAAGATCCGCGAAGCGCACATGCCGGCCGGCATCAGCAATCTGCTTCGACTCGCCGCCCAGGGAACGCACGTCCTCACCGTTCTGCCCGATCCCTTGCCGGCACCCCCACCCCCAAACACGCTTTAAGAAAAACAGGCACAGACTTTGTGAAGGAGAGAATCTTGTCCGAACACCAGACCGGTCTTTCGTGCCCTCGTTGCAAATTTCTGATCAAGCTCTCGATCGAGGACGTCCTCTACTCGCAGGAGATTCGTTGTCCAGGGTGCAGCCTCGGCTTGCAGATCGACCGTGATGCCTCTCAGCAGTCTCTTCAGCTACTGCAGGACGTCCACGTCGCGATCAGGAATCTGGAGATGCTGAAAAAGCAGTCCCTTTGATCCGTCAGGGCCGTGGGAGGATCGCCCATCCTTCCCACGGCCCTCCCGGGTGGGCCGGCCGGCTCCGTGGGGGAGTGCGACGTCCCGGCAGCCCGCCCCTAAGCTACCTCTCCTACTACCCTCCCCACGAGCCCCCTCTCGGTGAAGCCCCTCATAGGATCTGGCTTCAAGTCCGGCACTGGGGGAAGCGGTGAAACGGCACCTGCCTCCCGGAGACCGTCCTGATAGATGGCAGATCCTCCAGGAGGTTCTCAACAATGAGTCGCTGGGCCGCGCTCAGGACGGCGCCGCCCATTTGTCACTACATCGCACGAGGGCATGCGCCGCCGTGCATCCTGGGCTCATTCCCTGATGTCGAAATTCACCGAAAGGGTATACAGCACGACGATCGGCTCGCCGTCGAGCGTAGCGGGCTGGAACTCCCAGTCCTTCAGAGCATCCATCACGACATAGACGAACGCCGGCTCCTTGACCGGCGTCACGACGGAAGGTTCCCGGAGCCTCCCCTCCTTGTCGATGATCGCTTCGAAGACATACGCCGATTGGACTCCCAGCTTCCTCATGGACTCTGGATAGCGGGGAGGACGCTGCTTTTTCAGGACAGGACGCTGGACCTGCGTCCCTTCCCCCGGTATCCGGACGAGATCGCTCCAGATCCCTCCCCGGAACGGGATGGCTTTCAGCTTGGCCGCCGGAGCACCGTAGGGAGACAGATCCGTCTTCTCGATGTTGGGATCGAGGGCCGAGGCTGTCCGCCAGTACCACAAGGCGTCGTCCTCGTTTCCCAGGCCGGACTCCGCGATGGCCCGAAAGGCAGAGACCACGGCCAGCGAGTACGCGCTGCCGCCCCCATACCCGATCGACTCCACCATCTCTTTCGCCAGCTTGATCGCGCCACGCCTCGCGCTCTCGAACTCTCCCTGCACCAACTGCCGATCGATGGCCCGCAGAGAGGCCTGCCGCTTCGATCGAAGATCTCCCCTCTCGATCGTCTCTATCCCATGGACTGCCCCCGAGATCATCAAGGCCATCGTCAGAGCCAACAAAGCAATCCTTTTCAAGGGGCAACCTCCTGTCATCATCTCCCGAGGCGGCGTAAACCCATGCCTGAGTTTCTCCGTCTCTCCGAGAGCAATTTTACTATAGCCATTCAGGCGAGGCCCAAGACCTGACCTGCCTGGGACATGCCCATGGATGGCCCGGGCCGAGGAGCCCGGGCCGAGGAGCCGGCTTGTGGAATCAGGTCGGCGCCTGCTGGCGCCAGTGAGCTCAGTTGACCGTAATGTAGACCGTGGCAACGTCATTCGACTCTTCGGAGCACCAACTGGACCAACCGTCACCGTAGCATTGCAGACAGCCAATGTGCAGATAGGTAAAGTAGTCACTCCCGGTGTATCCGGTGGCAGGAATGTACTTGATGCTGTCGAGCCCCACCTGCTCCGTTGTTCCGTGCTGTGGTCCAGAAAGGATGCCTCCAAAGTTCTGTTGCGGCGTATCGTCGTCATTCGACAACGGAGAAAAAGTCACCGCGGTGTCCTTTGCCGTCCCTATGTAATCGTCATTGGCCCTCCAGCCGACTCTGCAAACCATCCTCGTTGGTGCGGGAACTCCCAGCAGGGGTGAGGTCGATACCGCAGGGCTTTCCGGAGACTTGGAATCATCGAGAGATCCGGAAAAAGCGTTGGAGGCTGAAACGGAGACGAGTAGAAACGAGGCAACCAGAAGCATGATGCTCTTCATACTTCCTCCATGGTTGGGAGTGTAGACCGCCTCCTTTGGCGGCCGGCCAGGATTCTATGCCAAGATCCTTAAACTGTAAACTAGTGAATACGGACGGGGTCTACCTGGTGACGGCGAGCGCGGACCGTACCGCCCGGCTGTGGGAAGCCGTCGACGGCCGCGAGCTCGCCCGCATGCAGCCATGCCGGTGATGGCCATGAGCCTCAGTCCCGACGAGAGATGCCTGGCCACGGCCAGTTTGGATTCCATGAACCGGCTCTGGTATCTGAAGCCGGCCGACCTGATCGCCGAAGCCTGCCGGCGCCTGACCCGCAACCTCACGCCAGAAGAGTGGCGCCAGTACGTGGGAGACGAGCCTACTCGCCAACCTGCCCGGGTCTGCCCCGTGACGCACCGGGCCGGGAGGCGGAATAAGCGGAATAAGCGGCTGGCACCGCCCGGAGGTGTTTGTGAGGGTGGACGGGCTGGGCTCCTGGGAACAGCCGGAGATGCGGGCCGTTCTCGTGCGAGCCAGGCGGGAACAGATTCCGGTGATCCCGGTCCCAGCCAGCGAGGGGCCAGCCTCTTCGCGGGCCAGCTGAACCCTGGGATCCGAAGCGATCCCAACCAGAGGGCACCTTGACCCGCACCTCCACTGCCAAGCACCCCAGCTATCCGTGCTTCCCTTGCTACACCCCACCCCGCCGGTCTCCAGTGTGGCAAGACCCGTCTCACAGTTGAAAAAAACTTGACCCCGACTTCGCTGCGACTTGATAGTGCACCACTTTGAAGGCAGGTATCGGCCCGAAAACCGTGAGGCGGCGCGCAACCTCTCTAAACTCTGGGACTTACACGAGCGAGGTATTTTGGCCCCAAACTATTGACAAGCGACTTCGGCAGAGAGACACTTTTTTATCCCCCCTAAACAAGTGCTTTGAGGTTGTTCGGAGAGGTACGCCGTCGACAGACCTCCCGTACAACGCATCCGCCGCCATTCGCGCGGCCGGGGGATGGGACGATGTCAAGCCCGGCAGTATTTATCAGCTACGCCCACCGGGATAGCAGGTGGAAGGATGAACTAGTTCGGCATCTCAATGTGCTTGAGAAACTACACAATCTGCAGGTTTGGGTGGATGCCCGCATCTCCCCAGGCACTGAGTTTGTGGAGGAAATTCGAAAGGCGGTTGAATCGAGCTGCGTTGCCGTCCTCCTAGTATCTGCCGATTTTCTGGGGTCAGAATTCATCCTCCAAGAAGAGATCCGTTGGCTTTTGGAACGCCGCCAAGAGGAGGGGCTGAGAGTTCTTCCGATTCTTATCCGGGACTGCTTATGGGAAGAGGTACCATGGCTCGCCCCTTTGCAGGTTTGGCCACGGGACGGCAGACCTCTGAGCGCACGACGGGGGAATGGGATCGACGCTGAGCTGAAAAAGATCTCGCAAGAAATCCTCCGGGTTGTCCGACATCAAACTCTGGCGAGGGAATCCTACTCCCGGCCGAACTAAGTGGGGGGCACCTATTCCCCGGCACCGCGTCGATCAGCTCCACGAACAAAAAGTGTCCCGTCCCTGGCTCCCTCTGCGGAGCAGGGAGAAGTCCGCGTTATCCGCGGGACAAACGCGTTTTCCGTCGAAGAAATCTGACCTAGAGAGGCCTCACAGGCGCAAAGCCACGACCGAAATCAGTCATCTATGGTCAAAGACATCGGACACCTCATTGAGCGCTTGGCGAGCATGGATCGGGCACATTCGGGCCGAGGTATTCTAACCGTCCCACAGAGAATCCTCGTGCGGC
>DASVEF010000356.1:0-20092 GCA_036380715.1 Thermoanaerobaculia bacterium
AGCCGCTGACTCATCCGGGTCGTCTCGTCCCAGGGCATCGATCCCTCCTTCGGACATCGATGCTCCCGCAAAGACCCGACTTTCAAGAACTGTCACCCATCCTCCCGGTCCAATCTGTTACCTATCCTCCCGGTCTGTACCGATGGGAGAGGGGGGCCGGGGGGGTGAGGGGCCGGCTCGCGAGTCGCCCACCAGATCACCAATGCTTGTAGGGACGGGATGACAACGGCGGGAACGAGCGCCCCGGGCCCGCGGTCGACGTGCTGGAAGACGAGGGCCGAGACCGCGGCGCCCGCCGCCCAGTAGGCGCCGAGCAGAGTGAGCCAGATCCACAGGAGACGTCTCATGAGCTCGGTCATCCTCTGTTATCATCCCGGGTCAAATCAACCTCGGAAACGGGCGGATGTTCCGCCTAAGGGGGCGAAGCAGCATGAGAAGAGTCGACTTTCGTTGGACGCTCGCTGTATTCGCCGCGCTGCTCCTGTCGGTGGCCGGGCCGGCCCTCGCGCAGTTGCAGACGGGCGACCTCTACGGGACGGTGGTCGACCAGCAGGGGCAGCCTCTGCCGGGGTCGACGATCTCCCTGGAGGGGATGGGCGCGCCGCAGATCCAGGTGACGGACGAGAAGGGCCAGTTCCGCTTCCTCGGCCTCTACCCCGGGACCTACAAGATGAGGGCGGAGCTGGAAGGGTTCTCCACCCTGGAGTACCCGGACATCCTCATCCGCGTCGGCGGCAAGACCTCGATCGAGGTGACGCTCACCTCGGCCGTCGAGGACGTCATCACGGTCACCGGCGAAAGCCCGATCATCGACGAACGGAAGCTCAACCAGGGGACCAGCGTGTCGGCCGTCGAGCTGGATAAAGTCCCCACCGCCCGCGACCCGTGGTCGCTGCTCAGCCAGACGCCGGGCGTGCTCGTCGACCGCTTCAACATCGGCGGCAACGAGAGCGGCCAGCAGTCGAATTTCGTCGGCTACGGTTCGAGCTCCCGCGACAACGTCTTCGCCGTGGACGGCGTGGTCCTCACCGACATGAACGCCGTCGGCGCCTCGGCCACCTACTTTGACTTCGGCGCTTTCGAGGAGGTGCAGCTCACGGTCTCCAGCGCGGACGTGACCGTCGCCACCTCGGGCGTCACGGTCAACCAGGTGACCAAGCGGGGCACCAACGAATGGCGCGGCCAGGGCCGCTACCTGCGCACCGACGGCGGAGTGCAGTCGGAGCCGGACGTGCTCGTGAACCTGCGCCCGGTGGATGATGTCTTCATCCCCGGCAACGAGATCGACTCGGTGGAGGAGTACGGCGCGGACATCGGCGGCCCCCTGTGGCAGGACCACCTGTGGATCTGGGCCTCCTATGGCGAGAGCGACATCGGCAACATCGTAGGCGGCGGCCAGCTCGACACGACGCAACTGGAAGACCTCAACACCAAGATGAACTTCCAGATCGGCCAGCAGAACTCGGGCGTCCTCCACTACTGGACCAACGACAAGCTCAAGTTCGGCCGCAGCGCCGGTCCGACCCGCTCTCCGGAAACGACGCACGACCAGACCACGCCGCAGGATATCTACAAGATCGAGGACACCTTCATCCCGAGCTCGAATTTCTTCGTGACCGGCCTGTGGTCGCGCGACGACGGCATCTTCACCCTGGCCCCGCAGGGCGGCCTGGACGCCGACATCTTCGAGGACGAGTCCGGCATTCTGCACGGCACCTACTACGATTTCCGGCAGGACGCGATCATCGATCAGGGGCGCCTCAACGCCAGCTACTTCTTCGATCTCGGCGGCAGCAATCACGAGCTGAAGTTTGGCGGCGGCTTCCGCGAGCAGGAGAACCACTCCGGGACGGTCTGGCCGCGCGGCAAGCAGGTCCAGGCGGGGGAGAACTTCGACAACACCGAGACGGAGTTCGTAACCTTCTACCGCGACCGGCAGATCGGCATCCTCGCCGAGTACGACTCGGCCTGGGTCCAGGACACCATGACGCTGGACCGCTGGACGATCAACGCCGGGGTGCGCTACGACAAACAGACCGTGGAGAACCTGGCGAGCGCCACGCAGACCAACCCCTTCCTGCCGGACCTGATCCCCGCCCTCAGCTTCGCGGGCAACGACGCCGGCGGCTTCGAGTGGGAGACGGTGGTGCCGCGCGTGGGCGTCACCTATGCCCTGGGCGAGGAGCGTGACACCTTGCTGCGCGGCACGTTCTCGCAGTACGCCGAGCAGCTCGGTCAGCTCCCGCTGGCCAACCGGGTCAACCCCATGGGGTACGCCTACGTCTACTTCTACTTCACCGACGCGAATAACAACCTGGTCCTCGACCCCAACGAGTTCGGCTCGCTGGAGTTCTACGGCACCTACAACATCGACCCGGAGAACCCGTCGGCCCTCATCTCGCCGAACGTGAACGACCCCAACCTCGACCCGGCGATGACAGACGAGGTGACCCTGGGATTGGAGCACGCGCTCCGGACCGATCTGGCCCTCGGCGTGACCCTGATCTACCGCAACATCTACGACATCCCCGAGACCCGCATCCTGATCCAGGACGAATCAGGGCGGACCCGCTTCGCGAACCGTAACGACTGGGTCTCGGCGACGATCACGCGGCCGCTCCCCGACGGCCGGACCTCGGCCCCCATCCCAGTCTACAACCTGCGCGCAGGCCTGACGACCAACGGCGGACGCTTCTACACCAACGGCGACCGCGAGCAGAACTACCGCGGCGTCAGCCTGACGTTCAACAAACGCCTGGCGAACCGCTGGGCGATGCGCGGTCATTTCACCTATGCCGACTGGGAGTGGGACATCGGACCCGAGTACCGGTTCTACGAAGACCCCACCGACGAGGTCGCGGACGACCTGGGCTTCGCCGACGGCGATGGCGACGTCTTCGCCGAGCGGTCGGGAGGCAGCAAGAGCGATGTCCTCGTCGGCGGCAGCTGGTCGTTCAACCTCAACGGCCTCTATCAGGTCGCTCCCGAGCGGCCCTGGGGGTTCAACATCGGAGGGAGCGTCGATGGCCGTGAGGGTTACATCACGCCGCCTTTCGCGTCCAGGCCTGGACCGGCCGGCTCCCGGAGGGTCCAACTCACCCCCGATCTGGACGAGTTCCGCCACGACGACGTGATCGTCCTCAACCTGCACCTCGACAAGGACTTCACGTTCGGGGATTGGAACCTGAACCTGGGGCTGGACGGGTTCAACCTCACGAACGAGAACGTCATCCTGCAGCAGCAGCGCAACGCAGGAAACCGGTTGGGGGACAACAGCCAGGTCCCCTACTACCCGACGGAGGCCCTCAGCCCGCGCGTGTTCCGGGGTGGCGTGACGTTGCGGTTCCGATAGGCCCTCACCCCCGGCCCCCTCTCCCGGTCTCCGGGAGAGGGGGAGAATCCGGGCTAGAATCCCTTCGACATGAAGACGTTCTGGAGTCTCGCGGCGCTTGCCGTCGTCCTGGCAGGGTCCGCCGCCGCCGCGGCGCCGGCTCCCCGCCCGGACATCCTCCTGATCACGATCGATACTCTGCGCGCTGACGCTCCCGGGTTCATGGGGAACCGCAGGGGTACGACCCCCGTGCTCGACCGCCTGGCCGCGGGCGGGCGGGTGTTCACGGACGCGCATGCCCACAACGTGGTGACTCTGCCGTCCCACGCCAACCTGCTGACCGGCCTCTATCCGTACCAGCACGGCATCCGCGACAACAGCGGCTTCCGGCTGCCGGATTCGGTGCCGACGCTGGCGACGGTGCTGCGGGACGCGGGGTACGCGACCGGCGCGTTCGTGGCCTCGTACGCGCTCGACTCGCACTTCGGCCTCGACCGCGGCTT
The DNA here is from genome assembly GCA_036380715.1 of Thermoanaerobaculia bacterium. GTDB lineage: Bacteria > Acidobacteriota > Thermoanaerobaculia > Multivoradales > UBA5704 > UBA5704. The sequence goes on from DASVEF010000356.1 coordinate 3,835, forward strand.
CCAGGTCTACGACGACCGCTACACCCGGGGCTCGGGCGCCGAGGAGCTCGCTCTCCCGGAGCGGCGGGGCGACGAGGTGGTGGCCGCGGCGGCTGAGTGGTGGGGGAGGCAGAAGGGGAAGCCGCGCTTCCTCTGGGTCCATCTGTTCGATCCGCACGCTCCCTACGATCCTCCGGAGCCTTTCGCCTCGCGCTTCAAGGACAACCCCTACCTCGGCGAGGTCGCCGCCGCGGATGGATTCCTTGCGCCGCTCCTCGGTCCGCTGCTCGACGGCAAGGAGCCTTCCTGCCTGGTCGTGGTCACGGCGGACCACGGCGAGGCGCTGGGGGACCACGGCGAGCTGACGCACGGGCTCTTCGCCTACGAGTCGACGCTCAAGGTGCCGCTGGTCCTCTGGGGAGCGGGCGTGCCGAAGGGGAGGGATGGGAGAGCCGCGCGGCACGTGGACGTCTTCCCGACGGTCCTGGAGATCGCGGGAGCCCGCGCTCCGGCCGGTCCGGCGCGGCCGGGCCGCTCGTTGCTGGGGGTCGCCGGCAAAGACGACGACACCTATTTCGAATCGCTCTCGACCACCCTGAACCGGGGTTGGGCGCCGCTGCGCGGTCTCCTGCGCGGGGGGAGGAAGTTCATCGCGCTGCCGCTGCCCGAGGCCTACGACTTGGCGAGCGATCCCAGGGAAGAGAAGAACCGGATCGACGAGGACCGGGCCCTGGCGCGGGCGGCGTTCGACAACCTGCCGAAAGAGTCGGTCTGGCCGCCGCCGCGCGCCGCCGCCGGAGCCGAGGAGGAGGCGCGGCTGCGCAGCCTCGGTTACGTCGCCAGCGCCGCGCCGTCGCGCGAGAGCTATGGACCCGAGGACGATCCCAAGCGGTTGATCGGGCTCGACACGAAGATCCACCAGGTGGTCGACAGCTACTCGCGAGGGAGGCTCGACGAGGCGGTCCGTCTGGCGCGCGAGGTCGCGAAGGCCCGGCCGTCCATGCCTCTCGGGCAGTCGCTCCTCGCCCAGGCTCTCCTGGAAAGCGGGAAGACCGATGAGGCGCTGGAGGTCATGAAGCGCGCCCGGGCGCAGGGCGCCGCCTCGGACACGCTGCTGCGCCAGCTCGGCCTCACCCTGGCGGAAACCGGCCGCACGGCCGAAGCCCTGGAGATCCTGAAGCCGCTGGCCGAAACCGGGGAGACGCAGGCGATGAACGCCCTGGCGCTCGCCCTGTCCGAGGCGGGCCGGCAGAAGGAGGCCTGGGAGCTGCTCCAGCGGGTGTTGAAGGAGGATCCGGGCAATCCTCGGGCGTTCGAGCAGCTCGGCCTGATCGAGCTGCGCCTCGGCCACTGGGCGCAGTCACGCGACCACTCGAAGCGTGCGCTGGACCTCCAGGGCCAGCTCCCGCTGGCCTGGAACAACCTGGGCGTGGCCCTCTATCAGCTCGGCCAGCGCGAGCAGGCCCTGGACGCCTGGCAGAACGCGGTGGATCTCGACCCGTCGCTCTGGGACGCCCTCTGGAACCTCGGTCTCAAGGCCGCCGAGCTGGGGCGTCCCAAGCAGGCGCGCCAGGCCTTGGAGCGCTTCGTGGCCGGCGCGCCGGCGTCGCGCTACGCGGAGGATCTGGAGAAGGCGCGAGGGATCTTGCGGAGGCTGCCGTCGTGACCCGCACCGCCGGGGGACCTCACCCCCCGACCCCCTCTCCAGGGCTCCGTCAAAGTCGTGTGGAGGCTTCCCCCGCCCACCCTCACCCCCCCGGCCCCCCTCTCCCACCCGCACTCACGCCCACCCGGGAGAGGGGAGAGAGCTGCTCTTTCCCTTCCCAAAGCGATGAAAAAACGAGGATGGAGGGGTTCCCCCTCTCCCGGGCGGGCGTGAGTGCGGGTGGGAGAGGGGGTCAGGGGGTGAGGGTCCTCCTTCTCCTCCTCCTCGCCGCCTGCTCCCCTCGGCCGGGAGACAAGCCCGACATCCCCAAAGGCACGCCGGTCATCGTCATCTCGATCGACACGCTGCGCGCGGACCGCCTGCCGGCCTACGGATATACGGGGGTGGAGACGCCGGCGATCGACGCTCTGCGGCGAGATTCGATCCTGTTCCAGAACGCCTATACGGCGACGCCGCTGACCTTTCCGGCCCACAGCTCGCTGCTGACGGGGGTGCTCCCGGCCGTCCACGGCGTGCGGGACAACGTGGGCTACCGGCTCGATCGCGGCCGGATCGAACGCGGCGAGCTGCCGTTCCTGCCGCAGATCCTCAAGAAGGAGGGGTATGCCACGGGCGGCGCGGTGTCGGCCTATGTCCTCCTCGGCAAGAACGGCCTGGGGACCGGCTTCGACTTCTACGAGGACGGCGTCGAGTTCCAGACCAGCCGCGGGCTCGGCGGCCTGCAGCGGCCGGGGAACGAGACCCTGCGGGTCTCCCGGGAGTGGCTCGGCTCGGCCGCGGAGAAGCCGTTCTTCTTCTTTTTCCACATCTACGAGCCGCACACGCCTTACCAGCCGCCCGAGCCGTTCGCCTCCCGCTACGCCGCGCAGCCGTACGACGGCGAGGTCGCCGCGGCGGACCGGATCATCGGCGAGCTGCTCGACGAGCTGAAGCGTCTCGACGTCTACGACCGGGCCATGATCGTCCTGCTGTCGGACCACGGCGAGGGGCTTGGAGAGCACGGAGAGGACGAGCACGGCGTGCTGCTCTATCGCGAGACGATCCACGTGCCGCTCCTCTTGAAGCTGCCGGAGGCGCAGCTCGGCGGGGAGACCGCCGCGGCCCCGGTCGAGCTGACCGACGTGGTCCCGACCGTGCTCTCCCTGCTCGGTCTTCCCGCGCCGAAGGGGCTGCGCGGTGCCTCGCTCCTCACCGCCCTGGACGAGGGGGCTCCGGCGCGGCGGGCCTACTCCGAGACCTTCTATCCCCGCCTGCATTTCGGGTGGAGCGACCTCGCGTCGCTCATCGACTCGCGCTGGCACTACATCGAGGGCCCCGATCCCGAGCTGTACGACCTGGCGAACGATCCGCGGGAGACGCGGAACCTGCTGCTCGACCAGCGCCGGGTCTTCGGCGAGATGCGGCGCGAGCTGGCCGGCTACGACCGCGAGCTCGCGGCCCCCTCCGCGGTGGACGAGGAGACCCGCCAGGCCATGATCTCTCTGGGCTATGTGAGCACGGCGGCGGGCGGTGATTCCGGCGGGCCGCTGCCCGATCCCAAGAGCAAGATCGGCACCCTGGCCGACCTCAAGGTGGGGTTCCAGCACAGCGCGGAGAAGGAGTACGAGCAGGCGGTCGCCGCCTTCCGGCGCGTCCTCGAATCCAACTCCCGGATGGTGGACGCCTGGGAGTTCCTGGCCCGCTCGCTCCAGAAGCTCGGGCGCACCGAGGAGGCGCTGGCCGCCTACAAGGAAGGGCTGCGGGTCTCCGGCGGCTCGCCGCAGATCGCGGTCTCCGCCGCCTCACTCTACTTCGAGCTGGGCAGGCTCGACGACGCCGCGACCCACGCCCGCATGGCGCTGCCGACCCACGCCTCCTTCGCCCACGGCCTGCTGGCCCAGATCGCCCTCGCCCGCGAGGACCTCGACGAAGCCGAGAAGGAAGCCCGCCTGGCCATGGAGGAGAAGAGCCTGCGGATCGGCCCCATGGTCACCCTGGCCGAAGTGCAGCACGCCCGGGGCGAGTACCAGCCGGCGCTGGAGACGGTCCGCAAGGCCGAGGAGGTCTATGAGGAGCGGGAGGCGAAGGACCCGGACCTGATTCGCAATCTGTCGCTGATCCGCGGCAAGGTCCTGGCTGACCTCGGAGACGCCGCCGGCGCCGAAACAGCTTTTCTCAGGGAAATCGAGCTGTTCCCGGAGAACATCCGCGCCTACTCCAGCCTGGCGATCCTCTACGCCCTGACCGGCCGCTCGCCCGAGGTCGGCCCCACCCTGCGCCGCATGGTGGAAGCGAGCCCCTCGCCGCTCGCCTATGCCGAGGCGGTCAAGACCCTGCGCATCCTGAAAGACAATGGCTCGGCCGCCTCCCTGCTGCGCTACGCCCTCGGCCGCTACCCCGAGAGCCGCGAGCTGCGCGAGCTGGCGCGGGGCCCTCACCCCCTGGCCCCCTCTCCCGTCGCCGGGAGAGGGGGAAAATCCGGATCGAGTAGGGTGGGGGCGCCCCTCTCCCGGTGACGGGAGAGGGGACGGGGGTGAGGGTTCACAGGGCACCCCCTTTGCAAGCCTTCCAGAGGACGACGGAAGGAAGGAGGGAAGGGAATCATGACGAAGCTTCGAATCCTGACGGTTTTGCTCCTCGCCCTGGCTCTGACCTCTGCCGCCTGTACCCGCGAGCAGGAGCCCCCCATTGGCAACGTGGAGCCGGGCGCCACGACCGCGCCCGTATCCCCGGATGAGGGCTTGAGCACCACGGCCGCGCCCATGGCGTCGGACATGACGACGGATAACATGGGCACGGACATGGGCACGGACCTGACGACTGGCGGCGGATCGTAAAGAGATCTGAAACAAGAGCCTCTTCCCGGGCGTAGTGCCTTCAGACAGCAGGCATTGCTCGCCGACTCCCTGAAGGGGGATCCCGGGCAGGAGGCTCGATGGAAACTCTCATCCAGGATCTGCGCTTCGCGGTCCGGACGCTCGCCAAGAGCCCGGGCTTTTTCGCGGTGGCCGTGCTCTGCATCGCGCTGGGCATCGGCACCAATACGACGATCTTCAGCGTCGTCAACGCCGCGCTCCTGCGGCCGTACCCCGCCGCCGACCCGGAGCGGATCGTGGTCCTGCACGGGACCCAGCTCCGTAACGAGATCGACGAGGGCGGGGTCTCGTACCTCGACTACCAGGAGTACAAGGCCCAGAGCACCCTCTTCTCGCAGATGGCCGCCTTCACCAACCGGAGCATCACGGTCACCGGCGATGACGAGCCGGAGCGTCTGATGGGAGCGTCGATCTCCCACGACCTCTTCCCGCTGCTCGGCGAGAGGCCGGCGCTCGGCCGCACGTTCCTGCCGGAGGAGGACCGGCCGGGCGCTCCGCCTGTGGTCCTGCTCGGCCACGATGTGTGGATGCGTCGCTTCAACGGCGACCCTGCGATCCTCAACAAGTCGATCATCGTCAACGCCACGCCCCACACGGTGGTCGGCGTGATGCCGCCGCGCTTCAAGTTCCCCTACCAGCAGGAGGCCTGGCTCCCCCTCGCGCCGTTCGTCAAGGACTACCCGCGCACCGACCGGGTCCTGGGGGTCTACGCCCGTCTGAAGCCGGGCGCCACCGCCGCGCAGGCCGAGGCGGAGATGCAAGGGATCGCCAAGCGGCTGGAGTCGACCTATCCGGACGCGAACAAGGGGTGGAGCGCGCGGGTCATGACGCTGCGCGAAGAGACGTCCGGCGAGGAGATGCGCCTCATCATCCTCACCGCGATGGGCGCGGTCGGGTTCGTCCTGCTGATCGCCTGCGCCAACGTGGCCAACCTCCTCCTGGCGCGGGCCACCCAGCGGCAGCGGGAGATCGCCATCCGCATCGCCTTCGGCGCCACCCGGGGCCGCATCGTCCGCCAGCTCCTCACGGAGAGCGTGCTGATCGCGCTGGCCGGCGCGGCGCTGGGCATTGCCTTGGCCGTCTGGGGCATCCGCTGGATCGAGCTCTCCATTCCGCCGGAGAACGCGACCCCCTACTGGATGCGCTTCACCCTGGACGGCCCGGTCCTCCTCTTCACCCTCGCCGCGGCCGTGGTGACCGGCCTCCTGTTCGGGCTCGCTCCGGCCCTCCAGGCGGTCAAGACGGATCTCAACGACACGCTCAAGGAGGGCGGGCGCGGCGCCGGCGGAAGCGTCGTCCGCAACCGGCTGCGCAGCGCGCTGGTGATCGCCGAGGTCGCCCTCTCCCTGGTCCTGCTCGTGGGCGCCTCCCTGTTCGTGCGCAGCTTCCTCAACATCCAGGACGCGGATGTCGGGTTCGACACCCGGAACCTCCTCACGATGCGGATCTACCTGCCGGGAGATCCGTATGAAGAGGACGAGCCCAAGGCGCGGCGGGTCGAGGACGTCGTCCGCCGGCTCGAGACGATCCCCGGCGTCGAGGCCGTGGGCGCGTCGAACAACGTCCCGCTCGGCGGCGGCGGCGGAGGAGGCGCCGTGCTGTTCGAAGGACGGCCGGTGACCCCCGGCGAGGAGCCGCTCATCTACTGGGCCGGCGTGACCCCTCACTTCTTCCGCGCTCTCGGCGTGCCGGTGAAGCGCGGCCGGGACTTCAACGACGAGGAGGGCTCGAAGCGCTCCGGGGTCGCGCTGGTCAACGAGACGTTCGTGAAGAAGTTCTTCCCGGACACCGAAGCGATCGGAAGACGGTTCCGCATCAAGGAAGAGGAAAAGATGGATTGGGTCACGATCGTCGGGATCGTGCCCGATGTCGCCAACGACAACATCGACGATGAGGGGATCGAAGCGAGCGCCTACCTTTCGTACCCCTACCAGACGGCGCGCAACACGGGGCTGACGATCCGTACCCGGCGCCCGGTGGCCGAGGTGATCGCCGCGGCGCGCGCCGAGATCAAGGCCTCGGACGCCAACCTGCCGGTGTTCGAGGTCTACACCATGGATCAGGTGCGGCGTCTGGGCAACTGGGAGTTCCGGTTCTTCGGCGGCATGTTCACCGTCTTCGGCTTGATCGCGCTCTTCCTCGCCGCGATCGGAGTCTACGGAGTGCTCTCCTACTCGGTGAGCCAGCGCCTGCGCGAGATCGGCGTCCGCATCGCGCTCGGCGCCCGGCGGCGGGACGTGCTGCGTCTCGTCCTCGGCCAGGGAGTGGGCCTGGCGCTTATCGGCATCGGCATCGGCCTCCTCGGCGCCTTTGGCGTGACGCGGGTCATCTCCAGCATCCTCTACGGGATCAGCGCGACCGACCTGGTCAGCTTCGGACTGAACTCGCTGCTCTTGGCGGCCGTCGCCGCCCTGGCGAGCTACGTCCCGGCCGACCGGGCGATGCGGGTGGATCCGCTGGAGGCCCTGCGGGACGAGTAGAAGGACATTGAGTCAAAGAGGGTGCATGCACTACAATGTGGTGCATGCATAAGACCGAGGTCTATAGCTGGCGCCTTTCGCCCCACCTCAAAGCTGAGCTCGAAGAGGCGGCTCGGGCCGAGCAGAAGAGCATGGCGGAGCTTCTCGAAGGAATCGCGGAAGATTGGCTCCAGCAGTTCCGCGGACAAGGAGACGAGGCGGAGAGGCAGCAGCGCCTGCGAGAATCCGCCATGCGGTTCGTCGGTTCACTCGAAGGCGCGAGATCCGATCGAGCCGCGAGCGCCCGGACCGAGGTGCGCGCGCGGATCGCCCGCCGCCATGGCCGATAAACCTCGCGGGCTCATCGACACGGGTGCGATCCTGGCTCTCCTGGATCGACGCGACCAGTGGCACGGGCCATGCGTCGAAGCCTTCTCGGCGCTTCCACTTCCTCTGGCGACCTCCGCCGCAATCCTTGCCGAGCTTTTCCATCTGCTCGACGACCGCGAGATTTCCTCGGCCTGGGGGTTTCTCCGTTCCGGTGCCGTCACGGTTCTGCCGATCACGGACAATGACCTGCCAGAGCTCGAGGCTCTCATGCAACGTTATCAGGATCGGCCCATGGATTTCGCCGACGCCACCCTGGTCCACCTTGCCCGCAGAGAATCACTGACGACCGTCTTCACGGTGGATCACAGCGACTTTGAGACCTACCGCATCGAAGGGAAGCGGCGTTTCCGGATCGTTCCGGACCGGTCCTGACTGCGAAGGAACGCGAACAGGACACCCGCCGCGAGCAGAACGGTCAGGACCCAGACCCAGGCCGGTAGCCGGAGCCTTCCGGCCTGCGCGTCTCCCTTGCCGATGACCACGTACCCCGCCCACAGCTCCGGCCGGTTCCATTGCGGATCGGAGCGCAGACGCTCCTTTGCCTTGCGCAGTGCCCCGGCCGGCTCTTCTCCCTTGCCGAGCTGGTAGTAGAGCTGCTCCATGAACGCGGCAGTGGCCGCGTCGTCCACGTCCCACAAGGTAGCCACCACAGCGGGTGATCCCGCGGCGAGGAACGAGCCGGTGAGGGTGGCGAGGGCATTGTTTCCTCCGGCGCTGCCGGCCGTGCCCGCAGGCAGCGCGGAGCGGCAGGAGGCGAGGACGGTCAGGGCGGCCGGGTAGTCGAGCGCGGCGATCTCTTCCGGATCGAGGAGGCCGTCGTCGTCGTTGCTGGGGGTGAAGAGGACGGCCGCTCCCCGGCCGGGCCGCTCGTCGAGCACGGTGTGGGTGGCGAGGTGGACGACCCGCGCTCCCAGCGCCACGTTGCGGCGGAAGGAGTCCTCGGTCGCCTGGTCTCCGATGCGCAGCGTGCTCCGTCCACCGATCTGCCGCGCCGCGGACTCCAACTCCCGCGTGGCGCCGGGGAGGGGCTGAAGATTCATCTGGACGGCCGGGCTGGACGGTCCGCGGGGGAGCCGGGGGGACCCGAAACCGAGGAAGGTCACGGCCGGCCAGTCGTTCGGATCCCTGTCTCCCAGCCAGGCGAGCGCCGATCCGCTCGGGAGATAGCTGGTGGTGACCCGCGCCACGATCGGCTCGCCGGGCCGGCCGGGGTCTTCGAGCAGCTCGAAGGGGAGGTAGTGGAGCGCTCCATCGGGAGCGATCCTGAGCTCGGCCGCCTCTTCCAGGAGCGGACCGGCGGCGGCGAGGAGGGTCTGGGAAAGACGGTCGAGGGAGCCCGGTTGCGGCCCTTTGCTTCTCGACAGGGCCTGGTGGACCTCGGCCACGCTCTCCAGGACCGGAACGGCCGGTCCCAGGTCCGCCATCCGCACGCCGTCGTTGCGGACGATCCAGCGGTAGAGATTGCGCTCCCCGAGGAAGTACTCGAGGAGGACGTCCTCTCCGAGCCGCTTCCGGAGATCGGCTGTCTGTAGAGGTGCGGCGGGCCGGCGCGAGGTGCCGAGGGCGTCCAGCAGCTCCCGGACCTTGGCGCGCTGGACGATTTCCAGGGCGCGCTCGGCGTGGCCGGCGTCCGGCTCCTTGCGGTCCAGCCCGGCCAGCAGCTCCACGGCGGCGGCGTAGATCGAGCGCTTGTCGCCGAAGTAGTGGAAGCGCAGAGAGCCGCGGGGGATGCTGGAGCGGACCTTCTCGACCTCGGCCATGGCCCGCTCCAGGAGGCCGAGCGCGCGCGAGGTCTGGCCGCGCGCGGCGGCGATCCTCCCCAGGCCGTCGAGCGCCGACCAGCGCCCTTCCGGCGAGCCGCTCTGCCCGGCGAGGTCGAGGCAGCGCTGGAAGACGCGCTCCGCCTCGTCCAGGCGGCGCAGGTCGAGCAGGAGCCGGCCCAGGTAGAAGAGGTCCTGGATCTCCTCGCTCCGGTCGCCGCTCTGCTGCGCGTGCTTCAGGGCCTCGCGGTAGGCCTCCTCGGCGGCCTTCGGGCGGGCCAGGTTGAGGTGGTGAGCCAAGCCGGTGTTGAGCCAGGCGTTGGAGAGCCCCGCCGTGTCCCCCTCCGCCTCGTAGATCCTCACCGCCTCCCGGAAGGCCTCCAGGGCGCTCACCGGGTCTCCGAGGTTGCGGTAGACCACACCGGCGTTGACGCGCAGGGAGGCGCGCAGGCGCGGATCGAGAGCGTCGCTCTCGGCCAGGACCTGGCGATAGGAGTCGAGCGCCTCGCGGTAGGCGCCCAGCTTCTCCAGGACCACCCCCTGATTGATGCGGGCCACGCGGAGCTGCTCGGCGGACCAGGGCTCGTCCGGATGCCGGGCCGCGAGGTCGGCGGCCTGCCGGTGGAAGGCGAGCGCGCGGGTGTAACGGCCCGCCGAGATCGCCACCAGCCCCAGGTTCGCGAGATTGATGACCTGGCTCTCGGCGTCGCCGGCCCGCCGGTTGATCGCCAGCGCTTCTCGGAAGCGCTGTTCGGCCTCGGCGTAGCGGCCGAGGTATTGAAGGACGAGGCCGTTGTTGTTGAGCGTCCGCGCCAAGCGGGGCTCGTCGTCGAGGGTGCGGCGCAGGCGGAGAGCCTGCTGGCACTCCGCGAGGGCGGAGCGGTAGTCGCCCAGGTCCATGAGGGCCACGCACGCGTTGTTGCGGGCGCTGGCGGCGGTTTCGGGATCGGAAGCCGAGGCGGCGGCGACGGTCCTGTAGGCCTTCACCGCCTCCTCGAGCTGCCCGGAGGCGTGAAGCTCCTGGGCGTCGTCCAGGGTCTGGGCGGAGAGGGCGGGGGAGAGGAGGAGGACGACGAGGCCGGCGGACGCGCCCCGCATCAAGCCGCCGGCCGCAGGACGCCGAGGACGTAGCGGTTGGTGTCGAGATAGCGCCGGGCGGTGTCCCGGATGCGGTCGGAGCTCACCTGGGCGATCAGCTCCTCGAAGCGCGGGATGTCCCGGATGTCCAGCCCCTCCGTGAGATAGAGCTCGAGGACGGAGCGCCAGAACTCGCTGTCCGCGAGGTTGAGCTCGCGCGTGCGCCTCTCGGTCTCCTTGATCTGCTGGATGTAGCTGTCCCCGACCCCGTTCTGCTGGATCGCGGCGATCTCCGCGAACACGGCCTGGACCAGCGAGTCCACCTTCTCCGGCGCGCAGGCGAAGCCGATGTTCAGCTCGTACTGCGGCCGCGGCCGGCGGGAGATGTCGCCCGAGACCGAGACGCCGTAGACGGCCCCCATGTCCTCGCGCAGCACCTCGCGCAGACGGGTCTCCAGCACGGAGGCCAGAGCGGACATGTCGTGCCGGTTCTCGCGGGTGAATTCCGCGTCGCCCGTGAAGACGATCTGCACCTGGCTCCTGGGCTCGATGCCGCGCGAGACGTCCACCCGCACGACGCCGGGGGGCGGCTGCATGCCCACGTCGCGCCCGCTCTCGTTGCGGTTGAGCGAAGGAAGGCCGCCCAGCCAGGTCAGGACCAGCGGACGGAGCTTTTCCGGGCTGACGTTGCCGACCAGGATGAATGTGAAGTCGCTGGCGTCCGCGAAGCGCTCCTGGTAGATCCGGTAGGCCGTGTCGAGGTTCACCTGATCGACGAATTCCGGCGTGATCGGCTTCCAGCGCGGGTGCCCCTGGGTGAGGGCCTTGGTCAGCTCGTCGTGGAAAGCGGCCTCCGGCTGGGCCTGCCGGCTGGCGATGGCGGCCCGGAGCTGGTCCTTGAAAACGCGGAAAGTGTCCTCGTCGCGCCGCGGCGCGGTGAAGGTCAGGTAGACCATCTGGAAGAGCAGCTCCGCATCCTGGGTGGATGCCTGCCCCTCGATCCCTTCCTCGAGCTGCGTGATATAGGGCTCGACGTCGACGGTCGTGCCGGCCAGAGCCTTGCCCAGAGTGATCTCGTCGAAGCTGCCGAGACCGCTGGCGCGGAGGAGAGAGGCGGCGAACAGGGCCGAGGGGAGCTCTTCGTCCGCGACCAGGGAGTGGCCGCCGGGGCTGAAGGCCGTCAGCAGGATCTCGTCCCTCTGGGTCGTGGTCGGCTTGAGCACGACCCGCACGCCGTTCGACAGCCGCCACTCGGTGACGCCCACCTCGGCGGTCCGCTTCTCCTCGGCGATCTTGCCCGGCTTGGGTTTCTCGGCCACCAGGGGGCCGGCCTGGACACGGTCCTCGTAGGGCGCGATCTCGCTCCGCTGGACCGCCTGGAAGGTCGCGAGCAGCGCCTCGCGCGCCGGCGGCGGAGCGTCCGGCTTCGCGGGAGCGTCCACCAGGATCACCCGGTTGCTGTCGGCGAGCCAGTCCTCGGCCAGGCGGTTGACGTCGTCGAGGGTGATCTCCGGCAGAAAGCGGCGGACCAGCGCGAGCTCGGCGGGGATGCCCGGCACGGGCTCGTCCTCCAGGAAGTTGCGGGAGTACTCGGCGGCGAGGGTGCCCGACTGCACGGTCTGGCGCTCCGCGGAGAGCTTCTCGTACCGGAGCAGCCAGTCCTTCTTGGCGCGCTCCAGCTCGGTCGGCGTGAAGCCGTGGCGGTGGACCCGCTCGACTTCGGTGAGCAGGGCCGCGAGCCCCTTCTCGGCCTCCCCCTCGCGCACTCCCACGGCCTGATACGTGACCTCGGCCGAACGGACGAAGCCGCCCGTGGTCGAGGCCGCCCAGAGGAAAGGCGCGTCGGGCCGGCGGGTGATCTCGTTGAGCCGCGCGTTGAGCAGGTTGTGGTACAGCCCCTCGACGATCATCCGCCGGTAGTCGCCCACGCGGTGCTGTGGGCGCACCGGCCGCTTGGCGTAGATGCCCACGGTGGTGTCGGTCGTCTCGGGATCGGTGGCGATGGAGACCAGGGTCTCCTCGTGCCCGGGCACGGGGAAGACCTCGCGCGGGCGCGGATTCTCGGGGTTCTTGAGGTCCGAAAAGTGCTCGCGGATCTGCGCCTCGATCTTCTCGCGGTCGAAGTCGCCGACGGCGATCACGGCCATGAGGTCGGGCCGGTACCAGTCGCGGTAAAAGCGCTTCAGGGCCTCGGGCGTGACGGTCTCCAGGATCTCCTTCTTGCCGATCGGCAGGCGCTCGGCGTAGCGCGATCCCTGGAAGAGGACGGGGAACTGCTGGTCCAGCATGCGGGCCTCGGCGCCGCGGCCGAGCCGCCACTCCTCGATGACTACGCCTCGCTCCGCTTCGACCTCCCTGGCGTCGAAGGTGATGCCGTGCGCCCAGTCCTCCAGAATCTGGAACCCCTTCTCCACGAACTCGGGCTTGTCCGTGGGGACGGTCAGCGTGTACATGGTCTCGTCGAAGCCGGTCGAGGCGTTGATGTCCGCCCCGAAGCGCATGCCGATCGACTCCAGGTACTTGACCAGCTCCTGCTTGGCGAAGTTCTCCGTGCCGTTGAAGGCCATGTGCTCCACGAAGTGGGCGAGCCCGCGCTGGTCCTCGTCCTCCAGCACCGATCCGGTGTCGACCACCAGCCACAGCTCGGCGCGGTCGCCGGGAACCCGGTGCGGGCGGATGTAGTAGCGCAACCCGTTCTCCAGCGTGCCGATGGTGATCGACGGGTCGGTCGGGAGGTCCGCGTTCAGATCCGCGGGGATCGGCGGCGCTCCGGGAACCGGCCGGGCCGTGGGAGCGGCCTGCTGGGTGGCGCAGGCGGACGTCAGCACGAGAAGCAGGAGCAGGGGAGAGGCGAGGCGTCTTTTCATAGTGTCAGGACCTGGATTCCGGGGCGGAAAGTACCCCGTTGCGTCAACGTGCCCGCGGGCGTCGGTTATTTCGCGGTGATTTTCCGCTAGGTAGTTGCAAGTGACAACCAACTCGGTTATGCTCCCTTCCGTGAGCGCGACGAGCCTTCTTCCCATTGTGACCGACGAGCCTGGCCTGGACCGGGACGCCGTGGATCTCTATGAAGCGCTTTCGGACTTGGTCCGCGTCTACCAGTTCCGCGACCGCGACCGGATCTGCTGCTACGACATCTCCGTGACCCAGTGCTACGCCCTGGAGGCGCTCGTACGGCGGGGCGGGATGACGATGAACGACTTGGCGGCCCACCTCTATCTCGACAAGAGCACGGCGAGCCGGGTGGTGGACGCCCTGGAGCGCAAGGGATATGTCGTGCGCTCGCAGCATCCGGAGGACCGCCGGTCCGTGCTCCTGGAGGCGACGGAGGAGGGCCGGACGCTGGAAGGCAAGATCCGGGATTCGATCCTGGCCGAGGAGAGACAGCTCCTGGCCGGTTTCGATCCCGAGGTCCGCCGGGCCATGACGCAGCTCATCGCCCGCCTCGCCCGCGCCGCGGCGTCGCGCGTCGACGCTTCGGGTGGGAGCTGCTGCCGGATTTCCTGAGGAGGACCCGCGCACCGGAGCGATCCGGTGCGCTTTTTTCTGGACCGATAGTTGTTAGTGACAACCACAGAAAGGATAAGAACCATGGACACCAACACCTCCGTTTCCAATCTCACGTCCGATCCCTCGGCCCTCCGCGACGTCGTCAAGGCGAAGTACGGCGAGGCGGCGCGCAGCGTCCGCGAGGGCGCGCCTTCCTCCTGCTGCGGCGGTGGCAGTTGTGGCGCCGCGAGCAAGGACCCGATCACCTCGGACCTCTACGACGCGGCGCAGACCTCAGGCCTGCCGGCAGAGGCCGTGCTCGCCTCGCTGGGGTGCGGCAACCCGACCGCGCTGGCGCAGCTCGAGCCCGGCGAGGTGGTGCTCGACCTCGGCTCGGGCGGCGGCATCGACGTGCTCCTCTCGGCCCGCCGGGTCGGGCCGACCGGCAAGGCCTACGGGCTCGACATGACCGACGAGATGCTGGCGCTGGCGCGCGAGAACCAGCGCAAGGCGGGCGTCGAGAACGTCGAGTTCCTGAAGGGCGAAATTGAGGCCATCCCGTTGCCCGAGGCCGCGGTGGACGTGATCATCTCCAACTGCGTGATCAACCTCTCGGCCGACAAGCGCCGGGTGCTCTCCGAGGCCTTCCGCGTCCTCCGTCCGGGCGGCCGCTTCGCCGTCTCCGACGTCGTCGTCCGCGGCGAAGTGCCCGAGGGGCTGCGCCGCAACGTTGAGCTGTGGATCGGCTGCGTTGCCGGCGCCCTCGAAGAGCAGGAGTACCGCAGCCTCCTCGCCGAGGCCGGCTTCGAGGACATCGAGGTCGAGCCCACCCGCATCTACCGCGTCGAGGACGCCCGGGCCTTCCTCCAGGACGCCGGCCTCGACCCCGCCACGGTGGCGCCCGACATCGACGGCAAGTTCATGAGCGCCTTCGTGCGGGCGCGCAAGCCGCGAGGATAGCGGATGGACGGGGTCGGCGGCGGGCGGGGGAGCGCCCGCCGTCGACCCGGCCGCTCACCGGCCCGGCCGCACCAGCCGGTAGACCTTGCCGGTACTCCCCGAGGGTCCGACGCTGTCCGAGGTGAGCACGTACACCTCGCCGCGGGAGTCCCGGCCAAAGCCGAGGATGAAGTCGCCGAGGCGGCCACCCGGACTCCCGTGGACCCGGAGCTCCTGGATGGGCCAGAGGCCGCTCTTGCGCGCCGTGGCCACGAGCAGCGTGCCGTCGGGCGTGGCGAACGAGCGGCTCCAGTCGCCGAAGACGTAGCGCCCGCGGAGCTGGGGCAGCTCGCCGCCGCGGTAGACGTGGCCGCCCACGACGACGAGCCCGATGCCGCCGATCGGGTTTCTGGCGTTCGAATACTCGATGACCGGATCGCGCAGCGGTACGCCTCCCGGCGCCGTGCTCGGGCATTGGGCGGGCGACACGCCCGGGTTTTCGGCGTCGAAACAGTGGGTCCCTTCCTTGACGTTCCAGCCGTAGTTCCCGCCTTTGACGACGAGGGAGACCTCTTCCCAGAGGCCCTGCCCGGCATCGCCGGCGAAGAGACGGCTGCCGTCGAAGGAGATCCGGTAGGGGTTGCGGAAGCCGTAAGCCCAGATCTCGTCGAGACCCTCCGCATCGGCGAAGGGGTTGTCCGGCGGAATGGCGTACGGGGCGCCGCCGTCGACGTCGATGCGGAGGATGCTCCCGAGCAGGTTGTCCGTGATGTCCTGGCCATTGCCGCCGGCGTTGTCCGGATACCAGTCCTCGACGTGCCCGAAGCTCGAGTCGTTGGCGCCGCCGCCGTCGCCGAGGGAAATGTAGAGGTAGCCGTCTGGGCCGAAGACCACCGTACCGGCGTTGTGGTTGAACTGCGGCTTGTCCACCTGCAGGAGGATCCGCTCCGAATCGGGGTCGGCGCGGTTCGGAGCGGCCGAGACCAGGAATTCGGAGATGTGGCTGGTGCAGTCCCACCCCGCGGGGGCGCCTTCCCGCAGCGGCGCGCTGTAGAAGACGAACAGCCGCCCGTTCTCGGCGTAGCGGGGATGGAAGGCGAGGCCCAGCAGCCCTCTCTCGTCGAAGTTTGTCCTCAAAGGCACGATCCGGTCGCGAAGGTCGAGAAAGGGCGTCGGGAGGAGTTGTCCATTGGGCAGCAGCACCCGGATCAGTCCGATCTGGTCGACGATGAACAGCCGGCGGCTGCCGTCCGGGGGCTCGACGAGCGCGACGGGCGCGGTGAGGCCGGAAGCGATCTGCCGCACGCCGACCACCAAGGGGTCGCCCAACGCGGACTGCCCGTGCAGCGCAGGGGCGATGGCGAGGAGAACGGTGAACAATGCAAGGGTCTGCGCAAGGGACTTCTTCATAGGTGAGCTCCTGACCCAAGTTGATGGATTCGCCGGAGATGGCTCCTCCGGCCCGGCCTCACCGCTTCCTAACGAGGTGCGGGTCCTTGCCTGACGTCCAAGGCGGGCAAGCCTCGGGGTCCCTCCAGATCGGGGTGAGGCTCTGCGAGGGCTCTGCATGACACCCCCTTCTGTCTGTCTCTGAAATGGCCGGGTTGGTTCAATCTTGTCTGCGCCTGATGTATCCTCGGATCC
>DASVEF010000357.1:0-25456 GCA_036380715.1 Thermoanaerobaculia bacterium
CAAGGCCGTGGGCCTGACCGCCGACACCGGCTATTTCTGGTTCTTCGACGACGCTAACGTGGAGCTGGTGACCAAGGTCCTCGACGGCCGGGCCGGCAACGGCAAGTACTGGTTCTTCTACGGAGCGCTGTCCAACGTCGAGTACACGGTGACCGTCACCGACACGCAGACGGGGAGGATCAAGACCTACACGAACCCGCGCGGCCGTTTCGCCAGCGTCGGGGATACGCAGGCGTTCTGAACACAGGCTCAAGGCCGAGCGACCGGGGCGATCCTCGATTCGCGCGTGGCGGACGGCTGTTCCAACGCGGCCTGGGCCGCAGGCGGACCCGCCGCTGGCGCGGGAACGCGTTGGCGGCGTCCAGTCTCGCGGTGCCAAAGCTCAGGCGAACGGGAGCGACGCGCAGGCGGGCTCCCGGAAGCTCCGTTCGTGCGGGGAGAAACCTCTCCCCACGCGAACGGACGCTCGGGTCGAGTGGGATGGGCCTTGGGGGAGCCGGCCCGAGCGTCCCTCCCGCAGGAACGGAACGTTCTCCCTACTCGGACTGCCCTTCTCCCCACTCGCCTGGGCCGCGTCCCCGCGGGAACGGACGCTCCTCCCTGCTCGCCCGAGCCGTCTCCCCTCAGGAACGGACGTTCGCACTGCAGGAACGGGCGTTCACACCACGGGCCTGACAACCGCGGAGGCGGGTCGGCGGGTGGCGGTAGACTCTGCCCCGGCCAGGGCTGTGGCATGAAAAGCTCCAACCGACGCATAGACCTCCCGCTCGCGCCGATCGTGCCTATCGTGATCGTCGGCGCTGGGGCCGCGGGGCTCGCGGCGGCGATCTTCGCGGCGGGGCGGGGACGGCGCGTGCTGCTCCTGGAGCGGACTCCGGACGGCGGACGCAAGATCCTGGTCAGCGGCGGCGGGCGGTGCAACGTCCTCCCCTCCTCCCTGGACCCCGGCCGGTTCGTCACCGCCTCCTCGCCGAACACGCTGAAGAAGATCCTCCTCTCCTGGCCGCTCGCGGAGCAGCGGCGGTTCTTCGAGGAGGAGGCGGGCATCCCTCTCGCCCTGGAGCCCGAGACCGGCAAGCTCTTCCCGGTCTCCAACAGCGCCCGCCAGGTGCGCGACGGGTTGATGGCGCTGGCGAGGCGGAAGGGCGTGGAGATCCGCTTTGGCGCCGTGGTGGAGGGCCTGGAGCCGCGGGAGGGGGGCTGGTCGGTGCGCCTGCGGGACGGATCGGAGGTCATCGCCGCAGCCGTGATCGTGGCCACGGGCGGCCTCTCCCTGCCCGGCACCGGCAGCGACGGCCTGGGGTTCGAGCTGGTGCGGCGGCTCGGGCACACGGTCCATCCGACCTATCCCGCGCTCACTCCCCTCACCGCCGATCCACCTCGCCACGCCGGCCTCGCCGGGGTTTCGCTTGACGTCACGATCGCGGCGCCCGCCCCGGGCCGAGGCTTCTCCACCCGGGGCGGCTTCCTCTTCACCCACCGGGGGTACAGCGGACCGGCGGTGCTCGACATCTCGCACCTGGCTGTCCAGTCCCGCCTGGCGGGCGGACCGCCGCAGCCTCTCCTCGTCCAGTGGGCCGACCTGGACGCCGAGGCCTGGGGCCGGACGCTGCGCGAAGGGAGCGGCGCGGCGGTCACTCCCCTGCGCCGCTCCCTGCCCGGCCGTCTGGCGGACGCCCTGCTCGCCGAAGCCGGAGTCGAGACCTCCCGTCCGCTCCATCAGCTCCGCCGCGAGGAGCGCCGCCGGCTGGTCGACCTGCTCGCCCGCTATCCCCTCCCCTGGACCGGCGACGAGGGGTACCGCAAGGCCGAGGTGACCGGAGGAGGCGTGGCGCTCTCCGAGGTCGACCCGCGGACCCTGGAGAGCCGGCTCCACCTCGGCCTTTTCCTTTGCGGCGAGATCCTGGACGCCTTCGGCCCGATCGGCGGCTACAACTTCGTCTGGGCCTGGGCCACCGGCCGTGCGGCCGGGCTGGGAGCGGGCTAGCGGCTATACTCCCTTCGCGTGGCGCTGACCTCGACCGTCTATAACTTCGACATCTCCCTCGCGGACGTGGACCGCGGGGTCTACGAGACGCTGGCCCTGCGGGTTGCGCTCCATCCGTCGGAGAGCCTGGAGTTCATGCTGACGCGGGTGCTCGCCTACTGCCTGGAGTACGAGGAGGGGATCGCCTTCTCCAAGGGCGGCATCTCGGAAGGGGATCAGCCGGCCCTCTGGGTGACCACCCCGGACGGCCGCGTCAAGACCTGGATCGAGGTCGGCCTGCCGGACCCCGAGCGCCTGAACCGGGCGAGCAAGAGCGCCGGCCGGGTCGTGATCTACACCCACCGCGACCCCGCCACGATCCGGCGGCAGGCCGCGGGCAAGCGCATCCACCGCGCCGGAGAGATCGAGATCCACGCGCTCGACCGGCGCTTCCTCGCCGAGCTGGAGCCGAAAATCGACCGGCGCACGAGCTTCGACCTGTCCGTGACCGGCCGGCAGATGTACCTTACTCTTGGCAACGAGAGTTTTTCCGGCGCCGTCACCGAGCACCGCCTGGACTCGACCTGAACCCTGGAGAGTTGAGCGATGAGCGATCTGCGATACCCGGTAGGAGAAGAGGTCGTCAAGGACGAGCTGACGGAGGACGAGCGGCGGGCGGCGATCGCCGTCCTCGCGGAGACCCCCGCCCGCCTGCGCGCCGCTGTCGAGGGGCTCAACCCCGAGCAGCTCGACACGCCCTACCGTCCGGGCGGCTGGACCGTCCGCCAGGTGGTCCATCACGTCCCCGACAGCCACATGAACGCCTACATCCGCTGCAAGCTGGCGCTGACCGAGGACGAGCCCACCATCAAGCCCTACGACCAGGACCGCTGGGCCGTGCTCGCGGATACGCGCACCACCCCGATCGAGGTCTCCCTGGTCCTGCTCGACACCCTCCACCGCCGCTGGGTCGATCTGCTGCGATCCATGCGGCCGGAGGACTTCCGGCGCTCCCTCCAGCATCCCGAGAGAGGCCGGATGACCCTCGACACGGTCCTCAACGCCTACGCCTGGCACAGCATGCACCACGTCGCCCACATCACCGGCCTGCGCGAGCGGATGGGTTGGCGGTAGGCCCCTCACCCCCTGACCCCCTCTCCCACCCCCTCCCACCCAACCGGGAGAGGGGGAACCCGTCGGGACAGAGACTCTGAGCTTCTGCTCCCCTCTCCCGGAGGACGGGAGGGGGTGGGAGAGGGGCTGGGGGTGAGGGGTCCAGCCTATGGCGTCCGTACCCGTGGCCGGGGTACGCTGACGGCCCATGCACACCGTCCACCTCGTCGACGCCAGCCCGTACATGTTCCGGGCGCACTTCTCCCTCCCCGACTCGATCAAGGGCCCGGACGGCATGCGCACGGCCGCGGCCTATGGGTTCGCGAGCTTCCTTCTGAAGCTGATCGCGGATGAGCGGCCCACTCACCTCGGGGTGGCCTTCGACCGCAACTTCAACGGCAGCTTCCGGAACGAGTACTACGCCGACTACAAGGCGCATCGGGAGGACCCTCCGCCGGAGCTCGTGGCCCAGATCGATCCCTGCGTGGAGGTGGCCGCGGCGCTTGGAGCGGCCACGTTCATCGACGACCGGTACGAGGCCGACGACCTGATCGCGGCCCTCTGCACGCGGCTCACGCCCCGCGGCCACCAGGTGGTCATCGTCACCTCGGACAAGGACCTCGCCCAGCTCGTCAGCGGCCAGGTCACTCTCCTGGACTTCGCCCAGGAAGCGCGCTACACCCCGAGGGAGGTCGAGGAGAAGTTTGGTGTCCGCCCGGACCAGATCACCGACCTGCTGGCGCTCGCCGGCGATCCGGTGGACAACATCCCGGGGGTGCGGGGGATCGGACGCAAGACCGCCGCCGAGCTCCTGGCCGCCTTCGGCCACGTGGAAGACCTCTACGAGCGGCTGGAGGAGCTGCGGACCTCGAAGATCCGCGGCGCCAAGTCCCTCTATTCCAAGCTGGCCGAGCAGCGGGAGATGGCCTTCCTCTCCAAGCGCCTGGCCACGGCGGCGACCGAGGCCCCGGCCCGCGCCACTCTCGCCGACCTCGCCTACCGGGGCGCCGACCCCGCCGCGGTCGAGCCTCTCTTCGATCGCCTCGGCTTCAAGAAGATCCGCGATCGTGTCCCTATCAATCGTGGGTAGCTTGCGCGATTCGACGTTTGGCTATAAGATTCGTTTCGCAGTACATGTGATCGGAGGGTTTGTACCCCTCTTTCTCTCTCACCGTTTTGAGTGCGTGGAAGGCCCGCCTACCAACCCGCTAGACTTCCCGCCGGCCGGCCCGGACAACCGGGCCGGCCCCTCCCGCCTTTCGCGGGGTCAACGGGAAGCCTGGATCTTGATCGAGCCGCCGCCGAGCGCGGTGGTGGGCGGGGAGCTGTCCGGCGCTCCGGGCTCGCTGTCAAAGAGCGTGGCTCCGGTGCCCGGATCCCAGACCCGGACGCGGAACCGGTCGGTCCCTCCGCCGCCGGGAGCCTGGCCGTCGGTCACGGCGATCCTGAAGAGGTAGCTTCCCCGGCCGTTGACCGTCCCCTCCCCTTCGATCCAGGCGGTGGCTCCATTAGGGGTGAGCCGGCTCAAGGTCCGGCTGCGCAGGTCCAGCCCGGTCAGCCGGAAGCTCGCCTTGCCGTCCAGCGCTCCTTTCTTGGGTTTCGCCTGGATCTGGAAGTGGCCCTTGCCCCGGGAGGTGGCGATCCACCCGGCGCCGGTCGCGGAGACGGGGGCTGCAGGAGGAGTGGAGCTGTTGAAGGCCCACAGCTCTCTCCCGTTCGTGGAGTCGTCGGCCGTGAAGAAGACCCGGGGGCCCGAGACCGTGAACGACATGGGCGCGGACGATAGGCGGCCGGG
The DNA here is from genome assembly GCA_036380715.1 of Thermoanaerobaculia bacterium. Lineage (GTDB taxonomy): Bacteria > Acidobacteriota > Thermoanaerobaculia > Multivoradales > UBA5704 > UBA5704. Next base: position 4,875 of record DASVEF010000357.1, read on the forward strand.
CGCGATCTCCGGGAGCTGGAAGGTCCCCGCTGCGGTGCCGTCGCTGCGCCAGACCTCCTGCCCGTGCACGTCGTCCGAGGCGGCGAAGACCAGGCCTCCTGGGATTGCGGCGAGCTGATCCGGCACGGACGACCGGTCCCCCGGGAAGATGTCCTTGACGAGGCGCGTCCCCGCTTCGGTCCCGTCGCTCACCCACAGCTCGCGGCCGTGCTCCTCGTCGCTGGCCGCGAAAAAGAGGAGACCGGCCGCTCCGGTCAGCCCGTAGGAACCTGTCCCGCGAGGGAAGCGCTTCACCGGCCAGGCGGAGGTGCCGTCGCTCTTCCAGAGAGCGTAGGCCTCCTCGGTGTAGACGCGGAAGTACATCGCGCTCCCGACGGCTGTGAGCTGGTCCATGGTGCCGGTCGCAGTCAGGACGCGGAAGGTGCCCGCAGGCGTGCCGTCCGACCTCCAGAGCTCGGTCATCGGATCGCCGCTGGAGAAAACGCTGGAGAAGAAGTACAGCAGCCCGCCGCCAGCCTCCATGTCCGGGATCCAATCGATGGCCGTCTTCAGGGGGAACGTGCCGGCCGCGGTGCCATCGCTCCGCCAGATGGCCAGGTGGCCGAGGCCGTCGGGGAGGCGGAAGAAGACCAGGCCGTTCGCCGCGGTCAGCACGCTGGGGCCGGCATGCCCGGTCCCCGGCTGGAGGTCTTTCACCAGGACCGTGCCGGCCGCGGTGCCGTCGCTCTTCCACAGCTCGCAGCCGGTCGCGGGGTGGCAGCCGGCGAAGAACAGGAGCCCTCCGGCGCCCGCCAGGTCCCATCCGAAGGTCAAGCCCTCGGGCGAGAGCCGCGACGCGGCCGCGCCGTCGCTCTTCCACAGGGCCGAATCGGAGCGGTTGTGGAAGAACACCGTGGAGCCGACGCCCTCCATCTGGAGAGGGCAGACGCTGCGGCCCGCGGCATCGAGGACCGGGACGGTGCCTGCTCCCGTGCCGTCCGACCGCCACAGGTCACAGCGGGTCGAGAATTCGTCCTCGGCCCGGAAGTAGAGGGTCCCGTTGGCGTCCGTGAGCGGCCCGAAGCGGGTGCTCTTGGCGGCCACCGGCTCGAAAACGCTGTGGGTCCCGGCCTCCGTGCCGTCGCTCACCCACGGCTCGCGCCCGAACTGGCTGTTGTAGGCGACGAAGTACAGCCGGCCGTCCAGCACGGCGAAGCCCGTGGGAGCGGAGCCGTTAGTGTCTGGCAGGATGTCCTTCACGAGGCGGGTCCCGGCCGCGGTGCCGTCGCTCACCCAGAGCTCGGACCCGGTCTCGTCGCTGTACGCGGAGAAGAACAGGAGCCCATCCACCGCGGTCAGATCGAGAGGGTATGAGTAGCCCGGGGAGATGTCCTCGACGAGCGCCGTGCCGGCTTCGGTGCCGTCGCTCTTCCACAGCTCGAACCCCGAGGCGCCGTCGTCGGCCGAGAAGAAAAGGAGTCCGCCAACCGCGGTGAGCTGATTGGGGAAAGAACCCTCGGGGCCAGGCCGTATGTCTTTCACCCGGAACGTGCCGGCCTCGGTACCGTCGCTGCGCCACAGCTCGCTGCCCGCCTCCGGGTCCGCCAGCCGGAGGAAGACCAGGCCGCCCGCCGCGGTCAGCTCCTCGTTCTGGTATGTCCCCGCAGGGAGGATCTTCACCCGAACTGTGCCGGCCGCGGTGCCGTCGCTCATCCAGAGCTCGTAGGTATCGCCCAGGGCGTGGACGAAGAACAGCTCGCCGTCCAGAGCCGTCACGGCAGTGATGTGAGGAGCGCCGGCCAGATCGGTGACCTTGACGGTTCCCGCGGGGGTGCCGTCGCTCGTCCACAAACTGACGAGGAAGGGATCGAACTGGTAGGAGAAGAAGAACAGAGTGCCGTCGACGTCCGTCAGCCCGGCGACTCCGTCGCTGCCTGCGGGCTGGAGCCGGAAAGTCCCCGCCTCCGTGCCGTCAGTCCGCCAGAGCTCCTCCCGGTTGGTCTCGCCCCAGATGATGAAGAACAGCAGGCCGTCCGACGGGGTCAGGTTCCGGGGCTCCGGCCCGTCCGGCCCGGGGACGATGTCCCTGACCAGGACGGTCCCCCCGGGCGTGCCGTCGCTGCGCCACAGCTCGCCGCCCAGGCCGCCGTCCTTGGCGACGAAGTAGACGACGTCCCCGACGGCGGCCATCTCGTTGGGGTCCGAGCCGTTGGAGTCCGAGGTGTCGGGTCCCGGGAAGATGTCCTGGAGCAGGAAGGTGCCTGCGGGCGTGCCGTCCGTGCGCCACACCTCGAAGCCCTCCGCCGGGCTGTTGGCCCAGAAGAAGATCAGGTCCCCGGCGCGGGTCAGATCGCCGGGCTGGAGCTCCAGGAAGGAGGAGGTGCCGGGAGAGATGTCCTTGATCAGGTACGGCGGCTGCGCCCACGCGACGCCGTGAAGCAACGCGAGGCAGACCAGAGTGAGCAGACGCGCGCCCGTGACGGACGGCGACATGGCGTTCCTCCTTCTTGGGGGAGCTCGAGATTGTGGGAGGGGAGGATCGGGGAAGCCCTGCGCATAATCTTGAAGCCAATTTTAAACCTTGGAAAAGGGTTTGACTAATTCAAATAGGCGGGGGGCCGGGCTCGCTTTGTGCTAGCCATCGCACCGGAAGTGACGAGAGGCTGTATGACGATCCTGGTCCCCGCTGCTGCCCCCTGCTCGCCCGCCGCGCAGACGGATACTCCCGGCGAGCACCCGCTCTCCGAGGGGCAGCGGGCCCTCTGGGTCCTGGACCGCCTGGACCCCGGGGCCGCCGCCTGCCACCTGGCCGGTGCGGCGCGCGTTCCGGAGGGGCTCGATGGCGCCGCCCTGGGTTGCGCTCTCCAGCTCCTGGCCCATCGCCACCCGGCTCTCCGGACCACCTTCGAGGTGCGGAAGGGCGAGCCGGTACGGCGGGTGCGTCCCTGGCTGGAGCCCGATTTCGCGGCGGCGGATCTCGCCAGCCCGGCCGAGATCTCCGCCCTCCTGGCGGCGGAGGCGTACCGGCCGTTCAGCCTGGAGCGGGGTCCGCTGTGGCGCGTGCGCGTCTGGAGCCTGCCCGGCGGGGCCGTGCTCCTGGTGGCGATCCATCACCTGATCGCGGACTTCGCCTCGGTCTCCATCCTGCTGCGCGATCTCATGGAGCTGTACCGTCACGAGAGCACCGGCGCGCCGGCGCGGCTCTCTCTCCCCGGACCCGGCATGACCGCCTGGATCCTGCGGCAGGAGGAGAGGTTGGCGGGCGCTCGGGGCGAGAGCCTGCGCGCGTTCTGGCTACGGCGACTCGGCCGGGATCTGCCGTTCGTCGAGCTGCCCGTGGACCGCCTCCGGCCCGCCACGCCGACCTGGCGCGGAATCGCCGTCACCACCCAACTCCAGGGCGGAGCTGAGGCGCTCCGCGCCGTCGGCAGGTCCCGAGGCGCCACACTGTTCGCCACGTTGCTCGCCGGTGTCCAGGCGGTCCTCCACCGCTGGACGGGAGAGCGCAAGACCCTCGTCGGCGTGCCCGCGGCGCGCCGCGGCCCCGGCTTCGCGCACGAGATCGGCTACTTCGTGAACCCGGTGGCGCTGCGCCTGGATTTCGGCGGCGAGCCCTGCTTCGCGGACATGGTGGAGGCGGCGGGGACCGTGACCCGCGAGGCGTTCGCGCACGGCGCCTACCCTTTCGCGCGGCTGGCCCGGGAGCTCCACCTCGAGGGCAACGCCGGCCGATCGCTGCTGCGGGTCCTGGCCGTCCTCCAGCCCGCGCGCACGCCGGAAGAGCGGGCCCTGGCGCCGTTCGCCCTCGGGATCCCCGGAGCCCGGGCGGTCTTCGGGGAGCTCGACCTCGAATCCGTGGCCCTGCCGGAGGAACGGGTCCAGAGCGATCTGCTGCTCATGGCCGCGGAAGCGGAGGACGGCGCGCTCGCCCTCTCCCTGCGGCTCGCCGCCGACCTGTTCGATCCCGCCACGGCCGACCGCCTGCTGGGCCATCTGGCCGGCTTCCTGCGCGCGGCAACGGCCGATCCCGGGCGGCGCGCCGCCGAGATCGACATCCTCTCGGAGACGGAGCGCCGCCAGATCGCCGCGTGGAGCGCCGGGCCTCCCCTCCCCCGGGAAGATCTCTGCCTGCACGAGCGGATCGCCGGCCAGGCGGCGCGCAAGCCTGGGGCCGCGGCCCTGGTCCATGGCGAGGCCCGGTTGACGTACCAGGAGCTATGGGACCGGGCCTCCCGCCTGGCGGATCACCTGCGCCGCCTGGGTGTGGGGCCGGAGGCGCGGGTGGGGCTCTGCGCCGGCCGCACTCCCGAGATGGTTGTGGGGATGCTGGCGGTCCTGGAGGCGGGAGGGGCCTACGTGCCGCTCGATCTCGCGTATCCGGCCGAACGGCTGGCCTTCCTGCTGGAGGACTCGGGCGCGGCGCTGCTGCTCACGGATAGCGCGGCGGCGAATCGCCTGCCCGCGACGGACCTCCCCCGGGTCCGTCTGGACGAAGCCCCGCAGCACGGGCCGCCTGCTCCCCCGCCGCGGCGGCCGTATCCGGAGAGCCTCGCCTATCTCATCTATACCTCGGGCTCGACCGGCCGGCCCAAGGCCGTGGCCATCACACACAGGAGCGCGTCGGCCCTGGCGGTCTGGGCGCGGGAGACCTTCTCCGAGCGCGAGCTGGACGGCGTGCTGGCCGCGACCTCGATCGGGTTCGATCTGTCGGTCTTCGAGATCCTGGTCCCGCTCTGCTGGGGCGGGCGCGTGGTCCTGGCCGGGAGCGTCCTGGACCTGCCGGAGATCCCGGCGTCCGCTGGAGTGCGGCTGGTCAACACGGTCCCCTCCGCGATCGCCGAGCTGTTGAAGGGCGGATGCCTGCCTGCATCAGTCGAGACCGTGAACCTGGCCGGAGAGCCGCTGCGGCGCGACCTGGTGCGTTCCCTCTTCAACGCCGGGATCAGCCGCGTGGTCAATCTCTATGGCCCTTCCGAGGACACGACCTACTCGACGACCGCCGATCAGGAGCGGGACGGCGAGGGCGAGCCGCCGATCGGGCGCCCCGTCGCCGGGACCCGAGCCTGGGTGCTGGACGCCGCTCTGCGGCCGGCCCCCGTGGGCGTGGCCGGGGAGCTGTTCCTCGCCGGGGAGGGCCTCGCGCGGGGCTACCTCGGCCGTCCGGACCTGACCGCCGAACGGTTCGTGCCCAGCCCCTTCGCCGAGGATGGGCCGGGCGCCCGCCTCTACCGGACGGGAGACCGGGTGCGCTGGCGGCCGGACGGGCAACTGGTCTTCCTCGGCCGCCTCGACCACCAGGTGAAGATCCGGGGGTTCCGGATCGAGCCCGGAGAGATCGAGGCGGCGCTCGTCTCCCATCCGGAGGTCGGGCAGGCGGTGGTGCTGGCGTTGGGAGAGGGGGCGGAGCGCCGGCTGGTGGCCTACGTGGCCCCGGGGTTTCCCCCTCTCCCGGGGGATCGGGAGTGCGGATGGGAGAGGGGGATCAAGGGGGTGAGGGTCTTCCTCGCCCAGCGCCTGCCGGACCACATGATCCCCTCGGCCTTCGTCCTCCTGGACGCCCTGCCGCTGACCCCCAACGGCAAGGTGGACCGGAAGACCCTGGCGGACCTGGCGCCAAAACCTTCCGGCCGCGCCGGGCGCGTTCCGCCGCGCACGCCCCTGGAGGCCGCGCTGGCTTCCGTCTGGGAGGAGATCCTGGGGCGCGGCGAGATCGGCGTCCATGACAATTTCTTCGACCTGGGGGGCCATTCGCTCCTGCTCATGCGGGCGCAGTCTCGGGTCCGGGAACGCCTGGGATTGGACCTGCCGATGCCGGCTGTCTTCCAGGCCCCCACCGTGGCCGGCCTCGCCCGCCTGGCCGCGGGGGCCCCGGCCTGGAGCATCCCCCCGCCTGAGCCGAGGCCGCGGGACGGCTCGCCTTTCCCCCTCTCCTTCGCCCAGGAGCGCCTCTGGCTCCTCCACCGCCTGAACCCGGCCTCGGCCGCCTACAACGTGGCCGGCGAAGTCCGGCTCTCCGGTCCCCTGGACATCGCGGCGCTGGCCGGAGCGCTCCGGGATCTGGCGCGGTGCCATGAGGTGTTGCGGACGCGCTTTTTCGAGACGCAGGAGGGTCCGGTGCAGAGCCCTCACCCCCTGGCCCCCTCTCCCGTCACCGGGAGAGGGGGAAAACACGGACGAGAGGACGGGTGGTGGCGCCCCTCTCCCGGTGACGGGAGAGGGGACGGGGGTGAGGGTCCGGGTGGCGGACCGGCGAAAGGGATCTCGGATCCGCCGGTGGTCTGCCTGGCGGCGCTCTCGCGGGCGTTCCGTGAGGCTGAGGCGGAGCGCCTCGGTCTGGAGGAGGCTCGCCGGCCGTTCGACCTCGCCACGGCGCCGCCGGTCCGGGCGACACTCCTGCGCCTGGAAAAATCGGAGCACCGCCTGCTCCTCACCCTCCACCATGTGGCCGCGGACGAGGAATCGCTCGGCATCCTGGCGCGGGATCTGGGAACTTCCTACGAGGCTCTCTCCCGAGGTCTCCCCTCTCCTCTCGTTCCTCCCTCGCTCCAGATCGCCGACGTCGCGGTCTGGCAGCGGGAGCGGATGCGCGGCGAGGCGCTGGAGGCGCGGCTGGCCTGGTGGGAGGAGCGGCTGGCCGGTCTGCCGGATCTCGATCTGCCCACGGACCATTCTCGGCCGGCGGGGCCGGCGGAACCGGACGATCGGGGCGGCTCCGTCTCCGCTCCCCTGCCGGCGGAGACGGAGGCCGGCCTCTCCGCTTTCGCCAGGAGCTCCGGCGCGACGCTCTTCATGGTCCTGCTCGCCGGGTTTCAGGCCTTCCTCTCGCGGCTCGCCGGCGCTCCGGACCTCGCGGTGGGCTCACCGTTCTCCACCCGCGACCGCCGGGAGCTGGAAGGCGTGGTCGGTCCCCTGCTCAACACGCTGGTCCTGCGCGCCGACCTCTCGGGAGACCCGACGTTCCGCGAGCTGCTCGGGCGGGTCCGGGAGGGGACCGTCGCGGCGCACGAGCGGTCCGACCTCCCCTTCGAGCTGCTGGTAGAGCGCCTTCGGCCGGAGCGGAACGCGGGCTCGAACCCACTGTTCCAGGTGATGTTCGTGCTCCATCGCCCGCCCGCTCCGCTCCGCGCGGCCGGCGTGGAGATGGAGCCGCGGCCGGTCCCCACGGGAACGGCGAAGCTCGACCTCTCCCTCTACGCCCTGGAGCGGCCAGAGGGGATTTCGCTGGAGCTGGAGCACGCGGCCACCCTCTGGGACCAGGCTACGGCCGATCGCTTCCTGACCGATCTGCTCACGCTCCTCGCCGATGTCGCGGCCGACCCCGGCCTGCACCTTTCCGCGCTGCCGCCGCTCACCGGACCCGAGCGGCGCGAGGTTCTGTCCAGCACACCGGACCGGCGAGGCGCGCCCTCCATGGAAGGCGCGCCTCGCTCGCCGCTGCAGGAGCTGCTGGCCGGGATCTGGGAGGATCTGCTGGGCGTGGAGCGCCCAGGCCTCCACGACGACTTCTTCGCTTTGGGCGGCCATTCACTCCTCGCCGCCCGCGTGGTCTCCCGGCTGCGGGTGTCCCTCGGGGTGGACCTGCCGCTACGCACTCTGTTCGAGGCGCGAACCATCGCCGCTCTCGCTTCCCGGGTCGAGGCGGCGCAGAGGGACGCAGGCGGGTCTTCGACCCTGCTGCCCCTCGTCCGCGTACCGCGCGAAGGGGGCTTGCCGCTCTCCTTCGGCCAGGAGCGCCTCTGGTTCCTCGACCGTCTCGACCCGGGGAGCCCGGTCTACAACATGCCCGCCGCCGTGCGCCTCTCCGGTCCCCTGGACCCGGAGGCGCTGCGCGCCGCCATCGCGGGGATCGCCGGCCGGCACGAGGTGCTGCGAACCGCCTTTCCAGCTCCCCAGGGAACGCCCGTGCAGGTGGCTGCCCCGAGCCTGGATCTCCGGCTCCCCTGGGTGGACCTCTCAGGACTCGGTATCCAGGAAGGACGGACGGAGGCGCTCCGCCTGGCATCGGCCGAGGCCCTGCTGCCCTTCGACCTGGAGAAAGGGCCGCCGTTGCGGGCGACCCTGCTGCGGCTCGCTTCGGACGAGCATGTCCTCCTCGTCACCGTCCACCACATCGTCTTCGACGGCTGGTCCCTGGGGTTGTTCCTGCGCGAGCTGCGTATCCTGTATGGAGCGTCCGAGGGAGAGCCGCGAGGTCGGGCGAGGACGGAGCGCAATTGTCCGAGCCCGCAGGGCGAGTTTGAGCACCGCCCGCAGCCCGACCTCGCGGCTCTCCCCGTCCAGTACGCCGACTTCGCGGTCTGGCAGCGCCAGCTCCTGGAGGGGGAAGCCCTGGCGAGCTCCCTCGCCTGGTGGCGGGAGCGGATGGCCGGAGCTCCGCCGGTGCTCTCCCTGCCCCTCGACCGGCCGCGTCCGCCGGTGCAGACCTTCCGGGGCGGGAGCCTCCACCTGAGCCTGCGGCCGGAGGAGGCGCGGGCGGTGCGGGACCTCGGCCGCCGTCTGGAGGCCACCCCCTTCATGGTCCTCCTCGCCGCCTGGGCGGCCCTCCTCGCCCGGTACTCCGCGGAGACCGACCTGGTGGTGGGCACGGCCGTGGCCGGCCGCGACCAGCCGGAGCTGGAGCCGCTGATCGGCCTTTTCGCCGGCAACCTGGCGCTGCGCCTCGACCTCGCGGGCGATCCACCCTTCGCCGAAACCGTGACGCAGGCGCGTGAGACGGTCCTCTCCGCCTGGGCGCACCGGGAGGTTCCCTTCGAGCGGCTGGTGCGGGAGCTGCGGCCGGAGCGCGACCTGAGCCATACGCCGCTCTACCAGGCGGTGCTCACCCTGGACGCCTCGGACCGCCCGCCCCTGGAGCTGCCCGGCCTCCGCGTGGAGGAGCTGCCGGTGGAGAGCGGCACGGCCAAGTTCGACCTGGCCCTCTATCTGGAAGACCGGCGGGACGGGATCCGGGGACTGCTGGAATTCAACCGCGACCTCTTCGACCGCGCCACGGCGGCGCGCCTGCTGGCGGCCTTCGAGCGCTTAGTGGAGGCCGCGCCCCTCGTTCCGGAGCGCCGGGTCTCCGAGCTGCCGGTCCTCTCCGACGCCGAGCGCCACCAGGCCCTCACCGAGATCTCCGGCGCGCCCTCTCCCCGGCCCCGGAACCTCGTCCCACGGCTCGTGGACGCCCGGGTCAGGGTGACCGGCGGCGGCCGGACGCTCTCCCAAGGCGAGCTCGACCGCTTGGCCGGCGGGCTGGCCCTGCGTCTGCGCGGCCTCGGTGTGGGGCTGGAGGTCCGGGTGGCCGTCTGCCTGGACCGCTCGCCGGAGCTGGTCGCGGCGATGCTGGGGATCTGGAAGGCCGGCGGCGTCTACGTGCCGCTCGATCCGACCCACCCTGACGGCCGCCTGGCCTGGATGGTCGCGGACTCGGGGGCCGCGGCCGTGCTGGCCTCTCGGCGGGGGCCGGCCCCACCGCCGGGAGCACCGCCGGTCGTCTTCCTGGAAGACGTCTCACCCGCGGAGGCGACGTCTGCGCCGCTCTTCGCCGAGAGCGCGGCCTACCTCGTCTACACGTCCGGCTCAACCGGCCGGCCCAAGGGAGTGGTGGTCTCCCACGGCGCCCTCGCGGCCTACGCGGCGGCGGTGGCGGACCTCTACAGGATCGGACAAGGCGACCGCGTGCTGCAGAGCGCCTCCCCCGGGTTCGACCTCAGTCTGGACGAGATCGTCCCCTGCCTGACCGGCGGGGCGGAGCTGGTGATGCGGGACGACGCCATGCTCGCCTCCCCCGCCGCGTTCCTGGACGGCTGCCGCGAGCGGGGGATCACGGTCCTCAGTCTGCCCACAGCGCTCTGGCACGAGATCGCCTCGAGCCTGGAGACCGGAGGGCCGGCCCTGCCGCCGGAGCTGCGGCTGGTGATCCTGGGCGGCGAGCGGCTCCTGCCCGAGAGGCTGGCGGCCTGGCAGCGGCGCTTCCCGGACGGCCCGCGCCTGCTCAACACCTACGGTCCCACCGAGGCGACTGTCATGGTGACAGCGACGGACGTCACCGCCCCCGCGGCCGTCTTCCGGCCGGAGGCTCCCATCGGCCGGCCGCTCTCCGGTTCCGGAATCTGGCTGCTGGGACGCCATGGCGAGCCGGTCCCGCCCGGCGTGCCGGGGGAGGTCTGCATCGGCGGCAGCTTCCCGGCCCGCGGCTATCTCGGCCAGCCGGACCGGACGGCCGAGCGTTTCGTCCCTCACCCTTACTCGTCCACGCCAGGCGAGCGGCTGTACCGGACCGGAGACCTCGCCCGCCTCCTGCCGGACGGCAATCTGGAATTCGCGGGCCGGGTGGACGAACAGGTCAAGGTGCGCGGCTACCGCGTCGAGCCCGGAGAGGTGGAGGCGGCCCTGGCGCGCCATCCCGGAGTCGCCGCGGCGGCGGTGGTCGTCTGGGAGGACGCTCCGGACCGCAAGCGGCTCGTCGGCTACGTAGCCCCGCGCCAGCCCGCTCCCACGGCTTCCGAGGTCCGGGCGTTCCTCGCCGCGTCCCTCCCTGAGCCTCTGATCCCCTCCGAGCTGGTCTTCCTGGAGGCGCTCCCCCTCACGCCCCACGGCAAGGTGGACCGGCGCGCCCTGCCCGCCCCCTCCGGCCGCGGCGCCCGAGCGGAGGCGGAGCACGTGCCGCCCAGGACTGAAGTGGAGCGGGCGATCGCCGCCGTGTGGAAGGAGGTCCTGGAGCTGGAGCGGGTGGGCGTCCGCGACAGCTTCTTCGATCTGGGCGGCCATTCGATGGCCCTGGCCCGGGTCCACGTCCTTCTGCGGGAGCGGCTCGGCCGGGAGATCCCCATCGTGGACCTCTTCCGCTATCCGACGGTGGCCGCCCTGGCCGGGCATCTCGCCCTCCCGGCAGCCGAGGCCACCACGCCCGCGGTCCCTGAAAAGGTCCAGCAACGCGCCGAGCGGAGCCGCGCGGCCACACGGCAGGGCCGCTTTCTGGAGGCGCGGAAGCGGATGGCGGAGAATCCCCCCGCCCAACCCTCACCCCCCGTCCCCCTCTCCCATCCGCACTCCCGCCCCCCGGGAGAGGGGGCGCCACCGCCCAAGGCTCAGGACTCCTTCCTGCGTTTCGTCGAGCGGAATCCGGAGGCCCTGGAGCGAGCCAGCTTCGCGGCATTGGCTGAGCCTGCGGCGGCGAGCCCCTGGCCGCTCCAGCCCTGGCCCGCTTTTGTGGACCGCGCCCGGGTCGCCGAAATGGAGAGGGTGAGCACCGGCCTGGTGAAGCTGGTCAAGAGCCTGCCGCGACGCGTGTTCGGCAACGACCCGGAGCGCCTGCGGGACTTTTACGACCTCGCCAGCGCCGACCTCGCCCGCTCCATGGTCGAAGAGCCGAACGGCCTGGAGGGGGTCATCGGCCGGGGGGACTTCCTCGACTCGGCCGCGGGCCTCCAGTGCCTGGAGCTGAACCTGGTGAGCGACCTGGGAGGCTGGCAGGCGCCTCTCTGGGCGGAGGCGTACCTGCGCGTGCCCCTCTTCGTTCGCTTCCTGCGTGAAGAGGGGCTCCGCGCCGCCTGCCGCGACACGGTGTCGCTGCTCTTCGCCCATGTGGCGGCCGAGGCGCGGGAGCTGGCGGGCGCCGATGGCGAGGTCAACATCGCGCTCGTCCTTCCTGAAGGAGGCGCCGCCGCGGCCCGCGAGCTCGAGCCCTGGCTCGCATCTCGCTACGCCGAGGGACGGCTGGCGCTCCTCCCCTATTCCGGTTTGCGCGAGCGCGGGGGGCGGCTGTGGGCGGGCGAGCGGCCGGTGCATGCGGCGGTGGAGATTCACCACGAGGGGACGGCCGCCCACGCCTTCCGCTGCTTCAAGGCGGGAAGCCTGAAGCTCTACAACGCGCCGGTGCGGACGCTGCTCACGGACAAGCGCAACCTCGCCCTGCTGTCCGACTTGGCCGACCGGGGGGAGATCCTGGATCCGGCCGAACGGGATCTGGTGTCCCGGCACCTGCCCTGGACGCGGCGGCTCGCCCCCGCCGCGGCCTCCTGGCGAGGGCGCGAGGCCTGGCTCCCCGAGCTGGCCCTGACGGCGCAACGGGAGCTGGTGATCAAGCGGGCGCGCGAGGGCCGGGGCTCGGCGGTCCACATCGGGGCCGCGACGCCGGAGCCGGTCTGGCGGGAGCGGGTGGTGCGGGCGCTCGCCGACGGGGACTGGGTGGTCCAGGAGCGGGTGGAATCGCTCCCCTCCATCCATCAGCTCGGGGAGCGCGGGTGCGGCCCCCACGACGTGGTCTGGGGGCTGTTCGTCTTCGGCGACCGCTACGGAGGAGGCTTCCTGAGCCTCGCGCCCCGGGAGCAGGGAGGAGTCATCAACCTGACGAGAGGAGCGAGCGCGGGGGTCATCTTCGAGGTTCTGGACGATGAGTGAAGAGCCCGAGAACGGCGCGGCGGGGATCGCGGTCGTCGGCATGGCCGGCCGGTTCCCCGGAGCCGCGGACGTCGAGCGGTTCTGGGAAAACCTGGTTGCGGGGACCGAGTCGGTCCGCTTCTTCCGCCGCGAGGAGCTGGAGGCCGCGGGCGTCGAGCCCGAGATGCTGGACGATCCGGCGTACGTGCCGGCGCGCGCGGCCCTCGACGGCGCCGAGCTGTTCGACGCCGAGCTTTTCGGCTACGGCCCGCGCGAGGCCGAGGTCATGGACCCGCAGCACCGGCTGCTGCTGGAGTGCGCCTGGGAGGCCCTGGAGCACGCCGGCTGCGATCCCCGGCGCTACGAGGGGCTGATCGGCGTCTACGCGGGCGCCGGTCCCAACGCGTATCTGCTGTTCAATCTCGCCGAGAACCGCAAGTACCTGAGCGCGGTCGGCCAGCTCCAGGCCATGCTCGGCAACGGCGCCGACTTCCTGGCGACCCGGCTCTCCTACAAGCTGGGCCTGCGGGGGCCGAGCCTGACGGTGCAGACAGCCTGCTCCACCTCGCTGGTCGCCGTGCACCTGGCGGTCCAGAGCCTGCTCAACGGCGAGTGCGACATGGCCCTGGCCGGCGGGGTCCGGGTGGCGGTGCCGCGGCCGGCGGGCTATCTCTACCAGACTGACGGCATTCTCTCCCCCGACGGCCATTGCCGCCCCTTCGACGCCGCCGGGGCGGGGGCGGTGGACGGCGAGGGGGCCGGGATCCTGGTCCTCAAGCGCCTGGCCGACGCGCTGGCCGACGGCGACCGCGTCCACGCCGTCGTCCTCGGCACGGCCGTCAACAACGACGGTCCCGGGCGGGTGGGTTACACGGCCCCGGGCGTCGAGGGACAGGCCGCCGTGGTGGCCATGGCCCAGGCCCTGGCCGCGGTCCACCCCGAGACGATCGGCTTCGTCGAGGGGCACGGCACCGCCACTCCGCTGGGCGATCCGGTCGAGGTCGCCGCCCTGCGCCAGGTCTTCGAAGCGGCCACGGCCCGCCGGCGCTTCTGCGCCCTGGGGTCGGTCAAGGGGAACGTCGGGCACCTGGACGCGGCGGCCGGAGTCACGTCGCTGATCAAGGCCGTCCTCGCCCTGGAGCGCGGGCTGGTCCCGCCGACGCCGCACTTCCAGCGGCCGAACCCGCGGCTGGGCCTGGAGGACAGCCCGTTCTTCGTCAACGCCGATCCCCTCCCCTGGCCGCCGGGCGCGGAGCCGCGGCGCGCCGGAGTGAGCTCCTTCGGCATGGGCGGGACGAACGCCCACGTGGTCCTGGAGGAGGCGCCGCCCATCCCTCCGGGGAGCCCGTCCCAATCTCGGCAGCTCCTCGTGCTCTCGGCGGCCAGCGCCTCGGCCCTGGAGGCGATGACGGACCGCCTGGCGGACCACCTGGCCTGGCATCCGGAGCTGGACCTCGCGGACGTGGCCTTCACCCTCCAGACGGGGCGCCAGGAGCTGGCGCATCGCCGGATGCTGGTCTGCCGCAGCCTGGCCGAGGCCCGCGAGGCGCTGGTCTCCCGCGATCCCCGTCAGGTCCTGTCCGGCGTCGTGGACCCCGAGGGGCGTCCGGGGAGCCCGCCCGGGAACGCTGCCCCCGAATCCCTGGAGACCTGGGGCAGGCTCTGGCTGGCGGGCGCGGAGGTGGATTGGCGCTCCCTCCACGACGGGGCGCGGCGGCTACGGGTCCCGCTGCCCGCCTATCCCTTCGAGCGCCAGCGGTATTGGATCGAGACCTCGAAAGCTCTCGCGCCGTCCGCTGAGCCCTCACCCCCTGACCCCCTCTCCCGTCACCGGGAGAGGGGGAAAAACTCGGAAGAGAAAAGGTCGGGCGGGGGTGCCCCTCTCCCGGTGATGGGAGAGGGGATGGGGGTGAGGGCCCACAGCGGCGACCGGTACGAGAGCGTACCCGAAGCCAAAATCACGCCTCGGCGGTCCCGACCCTCCCTGGGACCGGCCTACGCGCCCCCCCGGAACGAGATGGAACGGCGTCTCGCCAACCTGTTCGAAGAGATCCTTGGCGTCGAGCCCGTGGGGGCGTTCGACCGCTTCTTCGAGATCGGCGGCCACTCCCTTCTCGGGCTCCAGCTCCTCTCCCGCCTGAAGAGCGAGTTGGGGGTGGAGGTGCGGCTCGACTGGCTGTTCCAGGCCGCGTCCGTGGCCGACCTGGCGGAGCTGATCCGGCTGATCGAGGAGGAGCGGGCAGGGGCGGCGGAGGGTGCAAAGGACGGCAAGGACGGCAGGGACACGGGGGACGTCATCCCTCGGGTCTCTCGCGATGGCGACCTGCCCCTCTCCTTCGCCCAGGAGCGGCTCTGGCTGCTCGACCGGCTCGATCCCGGAACCCCCGCGTTCAACCTGAATCAGGCCGTGCGGCTCACCGGCCGCCTGGACGGGTCCACCTTGGCCCGCGGCCTCGCCGAGGTGGTCCGCCGCCACGAGTCGCTGCGCACCGCCTTCGTCGAGCTTCAGGGTCGGCCGGCGCAGCGCGTCCTGTCTAACGTGGACGTCCCCCTGCCTCTGATCGATCTCTCAGCCCTGCCGGAGGACCGGCGCGAGGCCGAGGCCGGGCGGCTCGCCACCCGGGCCGGCGACGTGCGCTTCGGCCTCTCCCGGCCGCCGCTCCTCGCCGCCGAGCTCTACCGCCTGTCCGCGGACCGGCACGTCGTGGCGCTCGTCCTCCACCACATCGTGGGGGACGGCTGGTCTATCGGCGTCCTGCTCACCGAGCTGGCGGAGGTCTACCGCGCCTTCGCCGCCGGCGAGCCCTCGCCTCTGCCCGAGCTGCCGGTCCAGTACGCGGACTTCGCCGTCTGGCAGCGCTCCCGTCTGGGGGAAGAGGAGATCGCGCGCCAGCTCGCCGACTGGCGCGAGCGGCTGGCCGCCCCCCTGCCCGTGCTCGACCTCCCCACGGACCGGCCGCGGCCCGCGGTGCAGACCTTCCGCGGAGCGAGCGAGACCCTGGTCCTGCCGCCGGACCTGGCGAATGCCCTGCGCAGCCTCGGCGCATCTCTCGGGGCCACGCCGTTCATGGTGCTGCTGTCGGGGCTCTCCGTTCTCCTCTCCCGCTGGAGCGGCCAGGAGGACCTGATCGTCGGCTCGCCCATCGCCGGGCGCGACCGCCGGGAGTTGCAGGGGTTGATCGGCATCCTTCTCAACATGCTGCCGCTGCGTATCGACCTTTCCGGCGACCCCTCTTTCCGCGCCCTGCTCGGCCGGGTGCGCGGGACGGCGCTCGCCGCCTACGCCCGCCAGGACGTGCCGATCGAGCGGCTCATCGAGGAGGTGCAGCCCGAGCGCGACCTCTCGCGCTCTCCTCTGTTTCAGGTGCTGTTCAACCTTCAGGACTTTCCTCGCCGGGCCTTCGACGTGCCGGGGTTGTCCTTGGAGGCTCTGCCGCTGCGCGAGCTGCCGTCGCGCTTCGACCTCACGGTCTACAGCGAGGAGGTGACGACGGGAGGGATCTCGCTCGAGCTGGTCTACAACGCCGACCTCTTCAACCGCGCCACCATGGAGTCCTTCCTCGCCCAGCTCCGGCGCCTTTTGGAGGGGGCCGGGGCGGAGCCGGACTCGCCGGTTTCTCGGATTTCGCTCGTGACGCCCGAGGCCGCGGCGGTCCTCCCTGATCCGCGCGTCCCGCTCGCGGCCGGAGACTGGGAGGAAGCCGTGCACGAGCGCTTCGCTGAGCGGGCGCGCCTCGCTCCGGACCGGCTGGCGGTGATCGATTCCAACGGGAGGTGGACCTACGGGGAGCTGGCGGAGCGGGCGGGCGACCTCGCCAAGCGGTTGCGGGAGGCCGGGATCGGGCCGGGGGACGTGGTGGCGGTCCTGGCCGACCGCAGCGCGGGGCTGGTCGCGGCCCTCCTGGGGATCCTGGAGGCGGGCGCGGCGTTCCTGATCCTCGATCCGGCGCACCCGGAAACGCGGCGGGAGGCGATTCTCCGCCAGGCGGCGCCGCGGGCGATCCTCACCCCGCCCGGCGATCAATCGCCGGGCTACGAAGCAGCGCCCCATGAATGGGGCTTCAAGCCACCTTTAGGTGGCGCTGCTTATAGCCCGGGCATTTATGCCCGGGCGGCCTACGTGGCCTTCACCTCCGGCTCGACGGGCGAGCCCAAGGGAATCCTGGGCACCCACGGCCCGCTCGCCCACTTCTGCGCCTGGCACGCGGACACGTTCGGCCTGACCGCGGACGACCGCTTCTCGATGCTCTCGGGGCTCTCGCACGACCCGCTGCTGCGCGATGTCTTCACCCCGCTCGGGATCGGCGCCGCGCTGTGCATCCCCGGTCCGGACGATCTGGGCTCGCCCACCCGCCTGGCCGCCTGGATGGCGCGGAGCCGCGTCACTGTCTGCCACCTGACCCCCGCCTTCGGGCAGCTCCTGGCCGACGGCGGCACTCCCCTGCCGGACCTGCGGCATGCCTTCTTCGGCGGCGACGTGCTGACCGAGCGGGACGTGGCCCGCCTACGGGCGCTCGCTCCGCTCCCTCAGACATTGGCCTGCGTCAACTTCTACGGCACCACGGAGACGCCCCAGGCCGTAGCCTGGCACGACGCCTCCGGCGCGGGCTCCTGGCCGACGCGCCGGGTGCCGGTGGGCCGAGGAATCGACGGCGTCCAGCTCCTTGTCCTCAACCAGGCCGGGGATCTCGCCGCGCCGGGCGAGCTGGGCGAGGTCTGCGTGCGGACGCCGCACCTGTCCCTGGGCTACCTGGGGGATGAGCGCCTCACCGCCGAACGCTACGTCGCCAATCCGTTCACGGCCATCCAGGGGATCAACTCCGCCGACCGCGTCTACCGCACCGGCGACCTCGGCCGCTACCGGAGCGACGGCGCGGTCGATCTCGCCGGCCGCCGCGACGGCCAGGTTCAAATTCGCGGCTTCCGCGTCGAGCCGGCCGAGGTCGAGGCGGCGCTCGCCGGGTATCCGGCGGTGCGCGAGGCCGCGGTGCTGCTGCGCGGCTCGGTCCTCACAGCCTGGCTCGTTGCCGCCGACGGCCCCCGGCCCCAGCCCGGCGAGCTGCGGGATTTCCTGCGCGGGCTTCTGCCCGACCCCATGATCCCGCAGGCGTTCGTCTGGCTGGAGAGACTGCCGCTCACTCCCAACGGCAAGCTGGACCGCCGGGCGCTGCCCGACCCGGCCCGGGAGGAATCCCGAAAGGGCGGGTTCGAGGCTCCCGCCACGCCCGTGGAGGAGGAGGTGGCCGCGATCTGGCGCGAGCTCCTTGCGCTCGAGCGGGTCGGCCGTCACGACAACTTCTTCGAGCTGGGGGGCCACTCGCTGCTCGCCGCCCGGATCGTCGCGGCGCTGCGCGAGAGGTTCGGAGTCGAGGTGCCGCTGCGCGTCCTCTTCGAGAAACCCACGGTGGCCGAGCAGGCCCGGGCCGTGGCCGAGATCCGGCTCGAGCGGGCGGACGACTCCGAGGTCGAACGGCTGCTCGCGGATCTCGAGAGCCTCTCCGAGGAGGAGGCCGAGGTCCTGCTCGGCGCAGGCGAGGGCGGCGCGCCGAAGGATGGACCGCGATGAGCGATCTCGCCGGCCGGCTCGCCGGCCTCTCGCCCAGGAAGCGCGAGCTGCTCCTGCGCCGCCTGCTCGAAGCTCCGGCCGCCGGGCACGCGGAACGCGTTCCGGAAGGGGTTCAAGCTCACCCCGCGGAAGCTCCCACCCCGGTCTCGTTCGCCCAGCGCCGGCTCTGGTTCCTGCACCGCCTCGATCCGGGCTCGGCCGCCTACAACCTCCCCTTCGGGGTGGGCCTCTCGGGGCCGCTCGATCCCGGAGCCCTCGCCCGCACCCTCACGGAGATCGCCCGCCGCCACGAGCCGCTCCGCACCACCTTCGCGGAAGCCGGCGGCGAGCCGGTCCAGGTGATCGCCCCGCCGGCATCGTTGACGATACCCCTGCCGGTCGTCGATCTCTCCGCCCTGCCTCCGGAGCGCCGCCGGCCCAAAGCCCTGCGCCTCGCCGCGGAGGATGCGGCCCGACCTTTCGACCTCGCGCGCGGCCCCCTTTTCCGGCCCCTGCTGCTCCGCGTCGCGGCGGCCGAGCACGTGGTCTCCCTGACGATGCATCACATCGTCACCGACGGCTGGTCCACAGGGGTGCTCCTCAGGGAGTTCGCGGCGCTCTACCCGGCGTTCGCGGCAGGTCTCCCTTCACCGCTGCCCGGTCTGCCGGCGCGCTACGCGGACTTCGCCGCCCGCCAGCGCCGCTGGCTGGAAGGTCCGGAGCCCGCGGCACTCCTCGCCTGGTGGAAGGAACGGCTCGCCGGAGCGCCCATCCTGGAGATTCCCACGGACCGGCCGCGGCCGGCCATCCGCCGGGGCAGGGGCGCGCAGGAGCTCTTCGTCTTCCTCCCCGAGCTGGTCCTCCCCTTGCGGGAGCTGGCCCGCGCCCGGGGAGCGACCCTCTACATGGGCCTCTTCGCCGTCTTCCAGGTCCTCCTCCACCGGCACACCCGCCAGGACGACCTCGTGATCGGCTCGCCGGTGGCCGGCCGCGACCATCCGGAGGTCCAGGGCCTGATCGGCTTCTTCGTCAACGCGGTGGCCCTGCGCGGGAGGGTGAACGGCGGCGAGACCTTCCGCGAGCTGCTGGAGCGCACGCGCGGCGTCTGCCTGGAGGCCTGGGCCCACCAGGACCTCCCCTTCGAGAAGCTCGTGGAAGAGCTCCAGCCCGAACGCAGCCTGGCCCGCTCCCCCCTGTTCCAGGTCATCCTCTCCCTGACGGAACGGCCGGCCCCGCCGCGCCTGCCCGGCCTGGAGATCGAGCTGCTGACCATCCCCACGAACGCCTCGCAGCTCGACCTCACCCTGATGCTGACCGAGAGGGGCGAGAGGATCGAGGGTATCGCCGAGCGCGATACCGATCTCTTCGACGCGTCGACCGTCCGGCGCCTCCTGGGACATTTCCGCAGCCTGATCGCCGGGGCCGCCGCCGATCCGGACCGCCCGATCGCAGAGCTGTCGATGCTGGACGAGGCGGAGCGCCACCAGCTCGCCGTCGAGGCCGGAGCGCGCGAGGAGATCGATGGTGGGACCGATCTCTATGCTCTCTTCGCCGCCCAGGCCGAACGGCGTCCCGAGGCGGTCGCCGTCTCGTTCGCGGGCGAGACCCTGACCTACGACGAGCTTGCCAAGCGCGCTCTGGCGCTGGCGCAGCGCCTGCGGGAACACGGCGTCGGTCCGGAGGTCCCGGTCGCTCTCTGGTTCGAACGCGAGCCTGGGCTGGTCGTGGCGATTCTGGGCGTCCTCGCGGCTGGAGGCGCATACGTGCCGCTCGATCCCGCTTGGCCGGCGGAGCGGGTCGCGTTTGTCCTAGAGGACAGCGGCGTGCGGATCGTGGTGGCCCCTCACCCCCCTGGCCCCCCTCTCCCACCCCCTCCCGCCCTTCCGGGAGAGGGGGGGACGTACGACCTGATCTGTTTTGGCTCCCCTCTCCCGGCGGGACGGGAGGGGGTGGGAGAGGGGCTGGGGGTGAGGGGCCACAACCTCGCCTACGCCATCTACACCTCCGGCTCCACCGGCCACCCCAAGGGGGTCGGGGTCACGCACCGCAACGTCACCCGGCTGCTGGAGGCGACCCGCCCCTGGTTCGGCTTCGGTGAAGGGGACGTCTGGACCCTCTTCCATTCCTACGCCTTCGACTTCTCGGTCTGGGAGATCTGGGGGGCGCTCGCCTACGGCGGCCGCCTGGTGATCGTGCCCTGGGAGACGAGCCGTTCCCCCGAGGCCTTGGCGGAGCTGCTGGAGCGCGAAGGGGTGACGGTGCTCAACCAGACGCCCTCGGCCTTCTACGGCTTGGTGGACCTGGAGCAGCGGACGGACCGGCCTGCCGGCCCCGCCCTCTCCTGGGTGATCTTCGGTGGCGAGGCCCTGGACGCCGGCCGGCTCGCCCCCTGGTGGGAGCGCCGCGCTCCGGACCGGCCGCGGCTGGTCAACATGTACGGCATCACGGAGACCACCGTGCACGTCACCTTCCGCCCCGTGGGACCGCGGGACGCCTGGGGAGGCGCGGGGAGCGCCGTCGGCCAGCCGATCCCCGACCTCGCGGCGTACGTGCTGGGGCCGGGGCTGGAGCTGGCGCCCCTGGGCGTACCGGGCGAGCTGCACGTGGGGGGCGCGGGTCTGGCCCGGGGGTACCTGGGCCGGCCGGAGCTGACCGCCGAGCGCTTCGTGCCCGATCCGTTCACGGGCGAGGCCGG
>DASVEF010000358.1:0-7680 GCA_036380715.1 Thermoanaerobaculia bacterium
CCGTCGGTGAAGGAAGCGAACTCCGGGTGCTCGTAGATGGCGGACTTGATGTCCGGCTTCTTCACGGTGAGGTCGAAGTAGCCTCGGCGGCGTCTCTTGAACAGGGTGTAACGGAGCTGCGGGCAGATGTCCCAGTAGCACTGGAGCGCATCGATGTCGGCCGGGGGGATGCCGCCTCGCAGGTGGCCCGCAATGTCCTGCAGGTCCTCGGGCGTCTGGCTGTCGATGTAGCGCGGCAGGTTCAAGTTGAACCCGTTCTTCTCAATCTCCGCAAAGGGGACCATGCGCGCGTATTTCGGAACGTCGAGCCGCTTGTTGAAGACGTCCACGATCTTGTGGATGTCCATGTCGCGCAGGCGGTTCTTGGGGCCGTCCTTCATGAAGCCGCCGCTGGCGTCGATCATGAAGATGCCCCTGCGAGCCTGCGCGTCCTCCTTGTCGATGACAACGATACAAGCGGGAATGCCGGTGCCGTAGAAGAGGTTGGCGGGCAGGCCGATGATGCCCTTGATGTAACCCTTGCGCACGAGGGCGCGGCGGATGTCAGCCTCGGCGCTGCCGCGGAACAGCACGCCGTGCGGCAGGATGCAGGCTCCCTTACCGGTGCTCTTAAGGGAGCGGACAATGTGCAGCAGGTAGGCGTAGTCGCCCTGTTTGGCGGGCGGCACGCCGAACGGCTTAAAGCGCTCGTGGGGATCGTTCAGGGGATCGAGGCCGGTGCTCCAGCGCTTGTCGGAAAAGGGCGGATTGGCGACAACATAGTCGAAGATCTTGAGGACGCCGCCGTCCTTGAACTTGGGAGCGGTCAGCGTGTTGCCGGGCATGATCAGCGCGCCGGGATTGTTGTGCAGGATCATGTTCATGCGGGCGAGGCCACTGGTGGCGGCGTCCTTCTCCTGCCCGTAGATCGTGACGGGGGTGCCGGCCTCATCGGCCACCTTCAGGAGCAGCGAGCCCGAGCCGCAGGTCGGGTCATAGACGGTGGTGGAGGCGCTGGTCTTCGCGTTCCGGATGCCGAGGATCTGCGCCATGACGCGGCTGACCTCGGCGGGGGTGTAGAACTGGCCCTTGCTCTTGCCGCTCTCGGTGGCGAAGTGCCGCATCAGGTATTCGTAAGCGTCGCCCAGGATGTCGTCGCCGTCGGCCCGGTTCCTGGAGAAATCGAGAGCCGGGTTCTCGAAGATGGCGATCAGGTTCGTGAGCCGGTCGACCATCTCCTTGTCGCTGCCGAGCTTGGCGGGGTCGTTGAAGTCCGGGAAGTCGGAGAGCTTGTTGGCGTTGGCCAGCGGGGCGATGATCGTCTTGTTGATCTGGTCGCCGATGTCGGACTTGCCCTTGAGGGCGATCATGTCCTTGAAGCTAGCACCGGGCGGGATCCGGATCGGCGCGTAGGGCCGGCCGGCGTACTTGTCGCTGACGTACTTGAGGAAGAGCAGGACGAGAACGTAGTCTTTGTACTGGCTGGCGTCCATGCCGCCGCGCAACTCGTCGCAGCTTTGCCAGAGGGAGCTATAGAGCTCGGACTTCTTCAGGGCCATTCGCTAGTTGCTCCAGGAACGAGATACGGCCGCAACCGATGGAAGCCCCTCTTGCGTCGAAGACGCAAGCCGATACGGCTGCCTACCGGTTGACCGTGGTGGGATGAGGATACCAGAGCCCGCGGGACGTCAGCAGGAGGACGACGGTGGGCCATAGGGTGCCGTGCTGCGTACGCCGGCCCCTCCCCTTTCGGGGCTTGCCGCCCCTCAGCCCGCCGGTCGCCCCTCCGGGGCTCAGGGATTTTTTGGGGGGCGCGTTCCCGGGGCTGACGCCCCGGGCTACATGCCGTCGCCCCTCTTCGGGGGCTCGAAAGCGGCGGATGTAGCGCGGCGCCGAGCCCGCCGCGGGTCTGGCCGGCCTGACCAGTATGCTGCCGGCCTGCCCGGTCCTGCGGATGAGATGCCGGCCGTTTTGCGCGGCCCGAACGCGCGGCAGCCCGGGGGATGCCACGGACAGCACTGCCTTCGGTGTCATCGTCGCGATGCACCACCGATCCGAAGAAAGTCAAAAAAGTTCGGGGAAGCGTGTCAAAAAAATCCAGGGTGCGGCAACTTATTAGGCAGAGGCCACAACCTCTTTCAACCCGGACTCACGGGGACGACAATCTCATCCTCCGGTCGTCCCCGCTTTTTTCTCCCCCTCTGGACCCTTTTGGTATACTGTCCGCCGGTTTCCGGACAAGCATCTCGCGCGACATCGACACCCTGAAGGGCCGGGCGAGGGCCGTGGCCGCCAAGATCCGGTCTGGGCTCAAGACGAAGTACGAGTACGGGAGCGAGAAGCTGACCGAGTTTGAGATGCAGCCCCGCCGGCGCCCGAGGTGGAGCCTCCCGCTCCCCAGATCCTTCGCTCTCGCTCAGGATGACTTGGCGGACAGCGGATTCCCCCGCTGACACACCAAGCCGGGGGAGCGCTTCCCAGGCTCCGGGTGGACTTCCGGAGAGCCCAGGTGGACTTCCGGAAGCTCCGGGTGGACGTCCGGAGGGCTCGGGTGAACTTCCGGAGAGCCCGGGTGAACTTCCGGAGAGCCCGGGTGGACTTCCGGAGGCTCCGGGTGGACTTCCGGAGAGCCCGGGTGGACTTCCGGAGGGCTCGGGCGGACATCCGGAGAGCTCGGGTGGACTTCCGGAGAGCTCGGGTGGACTTCCGGAAGGATCGGATGGGCAGCACTGCGCTCGGTGGCATCGTCGCGATGCGCCACCGATCCGAAGAAAGTCAAAAAAGTTCGGGAAGCGTGTCAAAAAAATCCAGGGTGCGGCAACTTATTAAGATAGAGGCCACAACCTCTTCAACCCGGACTCACGGGGACGACACTCTCATCCTCCGGTCGTCCCCCGCTTTTTCTCCCTTTCTTTGACCTTTTGGTATACTATCTGCCGTTTCCGCACAAGCTTTCCCCCGCCCTTGCTCAGGAAACTTCGCTGACCGGCACTCAACCGACCGGCTACGCTTCGGCCTTCAGACCTTCTGCCAGGACGGGGTACCAGCCGTTCCGCGGACGCCGGAGTTGAGACCTTCGAGAGCCCTGGTGTGAGGCGGGGACTATCTCGCGACCTGATAGATCAAGGGACGGTAACGGGGGGGAGGGATCGGTTTGCCGGTCTCCCGGGCGGCGCTCAGCCAAGCCTCTTTCGCCTCTTCCAGCGCGGAGAGCGCTTCTTCGGGAGTCTCGCCGAAGGCCGAGCAGGCGTCCAGATCAGGGATGTCGGCGATATACCCGCCGTCCTCGTCGCTGAAGAAGATGTTGATGTGGTAGTCGGTCAATCCTCATCCTCCAGCTTGAGATTATACCTCTCAACGAGTTGAAGAGCCTGCCGGATCTGATAAGGCTTGGCCTCGCCACGCACCTCTTGCAGATTGACCAGTTCCGGAATGCCCGGATGGTTCAATATGTGATGGCTTCCGCTGACCCGGACCAGCCTGAAACCGAAGTCTTCGAGAAGGCGGAGCATGTCGGCAAAGGCCACATTCTTGCAGGCACCGCGCGCCAACTTGTTGAGCAAGGCTCGGCGTCTCATACTCTTCTGCTCCCACTCGCGGTGCGCTGAAGCCGGCACGCAACCGGCCGGCTACGCTTCGGCCTTCAGAACCTTCTGCCGGTACACATTGGAAACCCGGCCGTTACTGCCCCGCTCAACGGTGAGACGCCCTTGGAAGACGAGGGTCTGCAGGGCGCGGAAAAGAGAAGCGCGCGGCGGGCTCCACCCGAGGAGGCGGACGGCGTCGTTCTTGTCGAAAACCTCCGGCAGGCGCGGGAAGACCTCCTCGAGAGCCTCGGTCATCTCGGGGAGAGACAGACGGGGCGGCGGGGGCATGGATGGCGCGGCCAAGGTCTGGGGAGGCGCGTCCTCCTCCGGGTCGGCCCGCCAGAGCGCCTCCAAGGAGCGCAGCCGGATCTGGTGCGCGGCGCGGAGGGTCGCGACCTCGGCCTCGAACGATTCTTCCAGGGCCTGCCGCCGCTGCTCGTACTCACTTCGTTTCATCGCAGGGCTCTCGAACATCAGCGTAACGTCTCTGAAAGGGCGCGGGCAAGAGGGAACGGCCCGTGGAGGGTTTTCGACGAGCCGGAGAAGGCCAAAGGAGCGCCGCGGAAGCTGCGAGAGACGTTGCGGAAGCCTGAAAAAGCGCCGCGGAAGCTTAAAAAACCGTTGCGGAAGCTTCCGCAACGTCTCTCGGAGCTCCTGATCTTCCGTTCGCCGGACCTGCAGGCCGAAATCGAGCCCTCAGGAGCGCTTTTGGAAGCTTCGCGGCGTCTTTTTGAGCGGATCCGTCGCCGTTTGGAAGCTCCTCGCCACGTCAAGACGGCCCTTCAACGTCTCCATAAGCTTCCGTATCGTTTCTGCAACCCTCCACAACGTCTCGAAAACGCGCCGGAGCGCGTGTTTGAAGCTCCGCCACGTTTCTCGACGCTGAGAGCTCAAATCTTTGATCCTCAGGGACGGAGAGCGGAGGGAGGGGGCAAGAAGAGGAGGAAATTGGATGGCCGAGGAGGGAAACCGATCCGCTCCGGGGAGGGGCGGAATGTTTCTGAGACGTTGCGGAGGGTTTCCGGTGTCAGCCGCCGCTCGCGCTCTGGATCAGGATCAGGGCGATCCCTTGGACCAGTCGATCAGACGAAGGCCCACACCCGATGCTTCGGCGAGCCGCTCGAAGTCTCTCCGGTTTCGCGTCACGAGGGGCAGTTGGCGCGACACCGCCACCGCGGCGATCAGAATGTCACCGAGCTGCTGCCGCTGGCTGCGCGTCGCACTGGACCAGATGTCGGCCGCTGCGCTCACCGTTCCGGCTCTTTGAGCTTTCGGGTCAGCAGGCGAAGATCCGGCGCCGGGACGTCCGCGAAGCTGGCGGCTGCCAGGGCGAGGATTTCGGCGGGACCAGGAGCGATATCGACGTCCTCGCCATAGTGCCGGCGCAGCAACGCGATCACCTGTCCCTCGAAGCTACGCCCACACCTCTCCGCATCTGCCATGATCTTGTCCCGGAGCCCGGCTGGAAAGCGGATGGTGCGCGCGATCGTGGATTCCTGCACCTGGGCGGCGGCTGATCGGCTCATAACCACAAAAGTACCAGATTGTGATCTCCCCGCAATCCCATTGGAATCAGTCTCCCGTGGGCTGCAGGACCAGCCGCTCTTTGGCCGCGGCCTCGATCTTCTCCCGGCTGAAGAGGAGGGGGAAGTAGCGCCCTTCGGCCCAGAGGGGGAGGAGGTCGCCGTAGTGGGGGCTCCCGGGCTGGCCGGACTGCCCGGGCACGCTGGTGGCCACCGAACGGTCCCAGTCGCCCACGTCGAGGATCTCGCGGAAGGAGGCGCCGTGGGTCGCCGTGTAATTCGGCCCTCCCGAAGAGTTGACCGTGTTGCCGTCGCCGCCGCGCTCGACCGTGGGGAGGTCCAGGAGGGCGCTGCGCTCGTCGTCCGTCGAGAGCGCGTGGCGGAAGGGGGTCTTGTGCAGGGCGCCCCAGCGCCATTTGGCCGGGTCGGAGCCCAGCTTCTCCTTGGCCTCTTTCACCGCCGCTTCCAGGGCCGCGAGGAACGCGGCGTCGCGGGTGGCGCGCGCCGTCTCCCCTTCGCCGAACCAGCGCGGGCTCGGCGGCTCCATCGCGGCGAGCATCTCGTCCACGGCGAGGCCCTGGCCGACGAGCCGCCATTGGGCTTCCGGGAGCTTCGGCTTGAAGACCGCCTCGCCGAGCCGCGCCAGCCAGATCTCGTAGAGGGCCGCCGGCGCCGAGTCCCTGTCGAGTGTCCCGTCCCACTTCGCCAGCCTGTCGACCCAGGGCCGCAGCTCGGCGCTCCCCCCTTTCGCCGCGGCGAGCAGGGAGACCAGTTGGCGCGCCGGCAGGGAGACTTCGTCGTGCTGCAGGCGCTGGAAGTCCTCGACCGTGAATTTGCGGCCGGGCTGGGAGAGCTGGTCCACGATGCGGTGATAGCGGTAGGCATTGCCCCACTCGTAGCCGAGCTCCCGCTGGTAGCCGGGCGGCAGGATGTTGTGGTTCGCCGTGGCTAGGAAGCGGCTCGCGGGGTTGTAGGACTCCGGCAGCTCGGACGCCGGCAGGAAGCCCTGCCATTCGAAGCGCCCGTCGCCGGGCACCGGCAGCAGCCCCGCCCAGCCCCGGCGCACGGGGGCGAGCCCCGCCACCTTCCAGCCGATGTTGCCGTCCACGTCGGCGTAGAGCAGGTTCTCGGAAGGCACTTTCCAGCGCTCCAGGGCGCTCAGGAACTCGGGCCAGCTCCGCGCCCGGTTCAGCGACAGCGCGCCCAGGTAGCCGGCGGTCCCGGGCTCGCTCCCCACCCAGCGCAGGGCATAGGCGCGGCGGCGCGCCCGGTCCTCGTGGATCACCGGCCCGTGGACGGTGAACTTCAGCTCCGCCTCGACCGGCTTGCCGCCCTTGACGCGGATCGTCTCGCGCTCGATTTTCATCGGCTCCCAGCGCCCTTGATAGCGGTACTGGTCCGGATTTTCGGGGTTGATCTCTTCGACGTAGAGGTCCTGCTGGTCGATGCCGACGATGGTGAAGCCGAAGCCGACGCGGTCGTTGTGGCCGGCCGCGACGCCGGGGAGGGCCGGCTCGCCGGCTCCGATCACGTTCCAGCCCGGCCCCACCAGGTGCACCATCCAGCGCAGGCTGGGGAGCTGGATCGACCGGTGCGGATCGTTGGCGAGCAGCGGCTTGCCGGTCGCCGAGAGGGCGCCGTTGATCACCCAGTTGTTGCTCTCCCGCTTCTCCGGACCGAAGGTGATCGGCGCTCCGGTGGCGCGGAACCCGGCCATGACCTTCTCGTCGATCCCCGCGAGGTCGAGCCCCTCGGGAACCTCGATCTTTTGCGGCGGATCGGTCGTGAGCAGCTCGCCCGTCAGCTCCGGGCCGAGCTCGCGGACGAGAAGGGCCCGGAACACTTCCAATCCGGCGTTCATGGTCACGCCGAGGGAGGCCAGGCGGCTGAGGCAGACCTCGGGCGTCCAGGGCTCGGGCGCGAACCCGGCGAGCTGGAATTCGATGGGGAGGCGCCCGCGGCTCGACTCGATGAAGGCGTTCACCCCGCGCACGAAGGCCTCGAGGATCGGCTTCGCGTCCGGCGCGTAGCTCCGGTACTCGGCCTCCATGTCGCCGCGGTAGCGCAGCAGCCGGGCCACGCGATCGCGCTCGACGGCCTCCGGACCCAGGACCTCGGCGAGCTTCCCCTCCCCCGCCCGGCGCCAGAGCTCCATCTGCCAGAGGCGGTCCTGCGCGGCCACGAAGCCTTGGGCGAAGAAGAGGTCCTCCTGGGTCTCCGCGTAGATGTGCGGGATGCCCCAGGGGTCGCGCAGCACGGTGACCGGCCGCCGCAGCCCCTTCAGGCGGATTGTGCCCGAGGTCTGCGCCAGGGCGGCCTGGGCGCGCGCCGCGAGGCCGGACGCGGGCTCCTTGGTGTGGGCCGGCGAACCAGGCCAGAACAGGAGGAGGAGAAGGATCCAAAGGACCGAAATCTTCCTCATACTGTGCCTTTCTCCCCCTGTTCTGAAAATGGGGTCTGCCGGGGTGGGACCCTCACCCCCCCGGCCCCCCTCTCCCACCCGCACTCCCACCCACCCGGGAGAGGGGGGAGGCAGATCTTTCCCCCTCTCCCGGGGGCAGGGAGTGCGGGTGGGAGAGGGGGTCAGGGGG
>DASVEF010000359.1:0-10216 GCA_036380715.1 Thermoanaerobaculia bacterium
GTGGGTGAGATGGAACCCGAGCACATAGAGCCCCCCGGGCTTGAGCAGCCGCCGCGTCGCCTCCAGGTGCGCGAGCGCCGCCGGCTCGCTGTCCAGATAGCGGAAGGTGGACACCAGATTGAAGGCCATGTCCACGCGCCCCTCGAGCTCCGGCCTGAAGAAGTCCTCCATCCGGGAGGTGTAGAGACGCACCCGCCGGCGCGCGGCGGGAGAGAGGCGGGCCCGGGCGTGGGCCAGCATCTTCTCAGACAGGTCGTACCCCACGACCTGATAGCCCCGCCGCGCCGCCTCCGCCACCATCCGGCCGGCCCCGCACGCAGGTTCGAGGAGCAGCTTGCCTCCGGTGCCGAAGCGGCGGTTGACCGCCAGGAGGAAGTCCATCTCCTGCGTGGTGCCGATGCCGAAGATGGCGTCGTAGTACTCGGGATGGTCGTACCAGTCGGAGCGGCGTTGCATGGCGCCCCTAATGTTCAGGGATATCGCAAACCTCGCCGCGTGGCTGCCGAGCCGGCCGGGTTTTAACGAACAAGAATGCTCCAGGCTGGTCTCCCGCGGGGCGAATCCGATGGCACTGGCCTTCTGGGATCAGGAAGACGTCGCCTTCGCGGAGCAACTCCCTTCGAGCCTCTCCGCCGGAATCTATCTCGAGCTGTAAGGAGCCGTCCAGAATAAAGAGAACCTCCTTCTGATGAGGATGCCGCTTGCTGATGCCTGCTTTCTCGGAATCTTGTGGCAGCACCGAAAGACCGACGGCGACCTTGTCATTCTTCAAAAAGAAGGGATGATCGACGTCGGCGCCGGCGAAGTAGAGAGACGCAAGATTCTTGTTCGCTTCTCCCTCTCTTCTCATCAGGGAAAGCAACCGGTCGAGGAGAACGCCTTCTCCGGATAGTGAGGCTTCCAGGACAAGGCTCTCCCGCTTTGCGAACGTCTCCGACGGTCGCGGTGCCGCGGAAGAGCATCTTGCGCAGCTATCGGCGTGCCTGTGCACCAGGTAGAAAGCATCATAGACTGTGTCGACTTCCTTGAGTCTCAGCGTTCTGAACCGCCCCACGATCGTCCGCTTCATGAGCCCCACGACCACAATCAGAGAGATAGTAGCGAAGAGGTTGAGCCACTTCGGAGAGCTGATCGGCGCCGACAAGATTGTGGGCGCGAAAAGGACCAGTTGCAAGGCAAGCAGGGCCAAGAGCAGCCAGAAAGATATCTCCAGTCCTCGATAGGTGCCGGCGTAGAAACGTACGGTCGCCTCGGCGAAATAGACTTCGTCGACAAGCGGGTCACCGACGCCCTTGCCCGACTGGTAGATCACCATCTTGCAATAATTGAAGAACTCTTTTCCTCGCCCCTTGGATCCGGCCATGCACGACAGATAGCTGCGGAAGAACCTCCATACCTCTTCAGGGTGGTAGATCTGGAATTTGCGGAACTGCCACGCCGTGTATGGAAATGTATCGTATCGCCATATCCACTCATCAAATTTGTCAATGTCTTCAGGCGGACCGCCGCCCAGAATCTTGCGACGGATTTTGTCGAGTCTTCCTTCTTCGGCCGCATCGTACGTTCTTGATTCTTTCTCGTACTCGCGTTCCAGGTGCTTTAACAGCCGCCTTGAGGATTTCCTGTCTACGCTATCCGCGGAGTTGAGTCGAAGAAGGCCGCCGATGTTGTAGCTGATGAGGAAGAGGACCGCAAAAGCAAGAACCTGCTGATCCTTTCCCCATAGATGCTCGAAGAGTGGTTGGTTGAGGGAGAATGCAATCGTAGAGGCCAGGTAGAAGAAGATGAGTACGAGCATTGCGCCGGGTAACGTGATGCCCAAGACGCTCCGCAGACCCAGTTTGAAGAGGTCCATGGCTTGCCTTCCTTATGTGAGGAGACATAGATGACTTGGTGTGTTGCCCGGGGCGGACGTGAAAGGCGACCGCGTGAGCCCCTACGGTCAGGTACCTAGCCCCACTTTGGTGCAGGCGTCAGGCCTTCGTACCAGAAGCGAAAGTCGGCTTCCTCGGCCTCCGCTTCAGGCACGACCGTGGCTGTCCAGGTCTTCCCATGCCGGTCGACGGCTTGGCCCCGGCGCTTCATGGAGACACCATAGCACTACAGAGAAGTCTCCGGCCCCAGGACCGTCTCGTAGTGCACGGACCGCTCGTCGAAGCGGGACAGCAGCCTTCTCGCTTCGGAGTGCACCACGGCGACCTCGTAGTCCTCGCCCGCGAAGGCCCGGACCGCCTCCATCGACTCTGCAGTCCTGCCTCAACAACTGCGGCAGCGAGAGCTAGGACCCGGCCCCGCGAGGGCGGTCCGCGAGGCCGCCCTCGCCTCATCCCTTTCCAAGAGAGGGCTTTATACTCCGGGATCATGCTCCAGATCCTCCGCGTCCTCCCCTTGCTTCTCGTCGCGCTGATCCTGCGCGCCGACCGCAAGATCCTCCGCCGGCTGCGGGAGGCGTCGGCCACGGACTCCCAGCGCGCGATCGAGATCGAGCGAGGAGGGCTGGTCTGGAACTGGCGGCTCGACCGGCTGGCGGGCGCCCGGGGCTCTGCGGCAGGTGTCGCCGGGACGGTATTACCTGGACGAGACGGGATGGAGCGCGTACCGGCGGACGCGGAGGACGCGCATGCTGACGGTCGCGGCGATCCTCGTCGTCGTCCTGCTGTTTTTCGCCTGGAAGGGCTGGCTCTGAGCCTTCAGGCCGCCGTCTTCCTGATCCCGAGCTGTTCCATCTCCCAGCGGAGCGTTTCGCGGAGGCCTTCCTCCAGCGGCCTGGGGTCGTAGCCGAGCTCCCGTTTCGCCTTCTCGTTGGTCCCGATGTAGGTCACTCCGGCGACGATGCGGATGGATTCGGCGTTGTACTGGGCGGGGAGGGGGAGGACCGCTCCCAGGATCTTCATCAGGCCGGCCATGGCTTTCATGACGCCGGGGCCGGGACGGAGACGGGGGGCTTTGACGCCGGTGAGGCGCTCGGCCAGGTCGATCGCCTCAGTGAAGGGATGGCAGGGGCCGGCCAGGATGTAGCTCTCGCCGGGACGGCCTTTCTCCATGGCCAGGATGTGGCCGCGGGCGACGTCGTCGACGTGCGCCCAGCAGAAGGTGGTCTGCTTCGGGACGAGCGGCATCTTGCCCGTCAGGTACTGCGTCCAGGCGTCGTGCGACGGGCCCTGGTCTCCCGGGCCGTAGATCAGGCCCGGCTGGACGATGACCAGCGGCAGGCCTTTTTGGATCAGCGGCAGAGCCACCTCGTAGTGGGCCTGCCATTTGGTCCGGTCGTAGAGGGAGAGGAAGGGGCCGTCGTGGCGGTAGGTCTCGTCGACCAGGCGGCCGCCGGTGTCGGAGAAGACGGCCAGGGTGCTCGTGTAGACCCCTTTCGGGATCCCCAGCTCCAGCATCAGCTCGAGGACGTTGCGCGTGCCGCCGACGTTGATGGCCTCGGCGGCCTTGTTCTTCTCTCCGACTTTGTACCAGGCGGCGAGGTGGAAGACCCCGCCGGTCCCGGTCATGGGCCGGCGCAGGCTCTCGCGGTCCGTGATGTCACCCCGGTGCAGCTCGATCCCCAGCGCGTCCAGATCCCGGGCCCTGTCCGGATCCCGGACGACCGCGACGACTTCGTGACCCGCTTCGCGGAGCTGCCGGACCAGCCGGCCGCCCAGGAATCCCGTCGCTCCTGTGACGAAGTACCGCATGCGCCCGCCTTCCTTTCGAATCTGAAGGAGAAGCGTATCAGGTCGACGGGATCTCTCGGGAGGGAGCGGGGCGCTCGCGGCTGGAGAGCCAGAGGATGGTCAGCATGCCGGCCGTGATCGCCACGTCGGCGAGGTTGAAGACGCCAGTGCGCAGGGGGCCGATGCCCACGCTCACGAAGTCGACGACGGCCCCGTGCAGGACGCGGTCGATCAGGTTGCCGAGCCCGCCGCCGAGGGCGAGCGCCAGCGCGGCTTTCTGCGGCAGGCCGAAGCGGTCGGAGAACATCGCGGCGAGGCCGGCCGCCAGGACGAAGCCGACCAGGACTTCCAGCAGGAGGAAGCGCGCCGTGTCGGGGAGGCGGGCGCCCAGGCTCAGGAAGGCGCCGGAGTTCTCGGCGTACTCGAAGCGGACGAAGTCGTTCATGTAGGAGAGCGGAGGCGCGTCCGCGAGCGTGCTCCGGGCCACCCCCTTGAACGCCTGGTCGCAGCTCACGCAGGCGGTCAGGACCAGCAGCAGAAGGGTGAGCTGGGCGGCGCGGTTCATAGGTGACGTTCTCTCAAGCATAAAAGGTGCCCGAGGAGCTTGCGGCGAGCCTCCGGTCCCCATGAGGACCCAACTTCGGGCAAACCTCGGCCCTCCTTCGGCCCGAGGAGAGGGGGCGCGGCGTCAGGATGTTCCCACGAAAGGAGTCTCCGATGCACGTGACCAGAGCCGATTTTCTCCGCTACACCTCTCTGACCGTCGGGCTCGGCGCGATCGCGCTGGCTCATCTCGCCCCTGGGGAAGGGGAGGCCGCCGCCGCTTCCGGGACGACCCCGGGCAACGCGCCGCAGCCGCCCGCTCCGGACGGGCCTCTCGATTCGCAGCGTTTTCGCCAAGCTGTTGTCGCAGGAGATCTTGCCACAATTCAGCGCTACTTGGAACGCGATCCCGCGCTCGCCTTCAGCCGGGACGAGAAGGGGCGGTCGGTTTTCGCCCTGGCGCACCTGGCCGGCCACGCCGCGGTCGCGGAGGCGCTCCGGCCGCGCCTCGACGGTCTCGACCTCGTGGAGGCGGTCCTGGCCGGAGACGCCAAGCGCGCCGGCGAGCTGCTGGAGAAGTTCCCGCGGCTGGTCAACGAGCTTCATCCGGTGGGCCGGACCGCGGTCCACGTCGCCGTCGCCCGCGGCCGTCTCGATCTGCTGTTCTCGTTCCTGCGCGCCGGTCCGGACTTCAACCTGCCCTCGGCGGAGCCGGAGGGGCTCACGCCGCTGCGCCTGGCCGTCGATCATCCGGAGCCCGGGGTCGCCGAGGCGCTGGTCGACGCCATGGCGGGCAACGGCGGCGACGCGAACGCCGGGCAGGGGGACGGATTGTCTCCATTGCACGCCGCGGCCGCCGCGGGAAGGACCGAGATCGCCCGCATCCTGATCTTCGACGGGGCCGATCCGGAGGCGCGGACGCCGCAGGGGGAGACGCCGCTCGACCTCGCCCTGCGCCACGGGAAGAAGGAGACCGCGGAGCTGTTGAGGGGCGCTTCGCGCCTGCCGCGCAACCACCGCACCTCGCGTTTCCTCTACACGGCCGACGGCGGACAGTTCGAGAAGAAGGAGCAGCCGCCGATCCCCTGGCCGATCGTCAACGAGTACGTGGGCGTCTCGCACGGCAACTTCGCCCGGATGCGCGAGTTGCTGGTGGTCTATCCCAACCTCCTCCACGTCAACGCCTCCTGGGACGAGCTCGGGGTCGAGGCCGGAGCCCACGTCGGCTTCAAGGACGGCGTCCGCTTCCTGCTCGACCAGGGAGCGCCGTGCTCCCTGCCCACGGCGGCGATGATGGGGATGACGGCGCACGTCCGGCGGCTGCTCGCCGAGGATCCCGGGCGGATCTGGGAGTGCGGCGCCCACAACATGCCGCCGATCTGGTTCCCGGCGATCGGCGGCGGAACGCCGGACCACCTGGAGATCGCCAAGGCGCTCCTCGACGCCGGAGCCGGCGTGAACGCCCACAAGCGAGGCCAGACCGCGCTCCACTGGGCCGCGCGCAGCGGCCAGGTGGAGATGGCGGAGCTGCTGATCGCACGCGGGGCGGAGGTCAACGCCCGGGCGTTGACGCCTGAGGGGGAGGTGACGCCGCTGGATCTGGCGGTGAAGGCGGGGAAGGAGGAAGTCGCCAAGCTGCTGCGGCGGTAGGGGGTGAGGGCCCGCCCTAATCCGGCAAGATGTAGAAGAACGCCACCAGCGCCAACACCCCGAGCGCCAGCACCACGACGTTCAGGAACAGCGCCACCCTGGCGGTCCCTCTCCCTTCGGGGTTGCGCAGGCCGAGGAGGCCGAAGACGACGCCGACCGCGGCGAGGACGGGGACCGAGTAGGCGGTGAGGACGGGGCGGAAGAAGGCGCCCCGGAGGTCTCCCGGCACCAGCGCGATCAGATAGCGGGCTCCCAGCGCCGCCAGGAAGCAGAGCAGCGAAAGGACATGCCAGGCGTCGGGGATCTTGATGGCCCCGTACTCGCCTTCGGGGTGGTCCGGAAGATCGTCGTGGATCACTGTGACCGCGATTCTACTCTCGCGGCAGGCCGAGGCGCTCGACGATCTCGCCGAAGCGCGGGTCGGACCTGACCTTGTCGAACGCGGGATCGACGTTCACCGACACCAGCGAAGGGTCATGCTCGGCGAAGGCCCGCTCCAGCTCCGCGAAGGCGCGGTCGCGGTCTCCCAGCTCGGCGTGCTGGGCGGCGAGGGCGTAGGGCGAGCGGAGGCGGCCGAGGCGCCACTCGCCGATCCGGCGGAGGGCCGCGGCAGGGTCGAGCGGCAGGTCCGCCAGCTCCTCCGCGCTCATCCCCGCCTGGCGGGCCGACTCCCGGGCGTGCTCGAGGGCTTCGGCGAGCCGGCCCTCGTGGGCCAGGGCGCGCTCCAGGCAATGGCGGGCGGAGAGGAAGCGCGGCTCCAGCTCCAGGGTGCGCTCCATCTGGCGGATCGCCTCGGGATAGCGGCGCGCCCGGTAGTAGACCCAGCCGGTGTCGGCGTTGGCGCGCGGAGAGAGCGGATCGATCGCCTGCGCCGCCAGCATCTCGGAGACCGCCTCGTCGAAGCGCCCCATGGAGACCAGGAACCAGGCGTAGTCGTGGTGCGCCGTGGCGGACGCGGGGTCGAGCTCCAGGGCGCGCCGGAATTCCTTTTCCGCGGCCGGCCAGTCGCGGCGGAAGCGGAAGAGGATCGAGCCGAGGGTGGCGTGCGTGTCCGCCAGCGAGTCGTCGAGCTTCAGGGCCTCGCGGGCCGCGGCCTCGGCGCGGGGGTAGGCGTCCGCGGGCTGCAGCGCTCCGAACATCGCCAGCAGGTGGACGGCGTCGGCGAGGCCGGCGTGCGCGACGGCCGATCCGGGATCGAGCACGACCGCCTCGTCGAAAGCCTCGACGCTCTTGCGCACGTCGTCCGGCATGCCGCGCCGCAGGAAGTACATCCCCTTGAAATAGGCGTCGCGGGCCCTGGGGTCCGAAGGGGCCGCGGCAACCTGTGCCGGAGGCGACGCGGAGACCGCCGCGTTCCGCTCGCGGCGGGCATGCCCGAGCACGAAGATCGCGACGATCAGAGCGAAGCCGAGAAGGAGAGCCGGACCCAGCAGCCGCCGGGGAATCAAGCTTGGGGCTGTTTTTTCCTCCCCCTCTCGCTCCGGGAGAGGGGGCCGGGGGGTGAGGGCCGCCAGCCGGTACCCGCGCTTCGGGATCGTCTGGATGGCGCCGTCTCCCAAGGCGCGGCGCAGCTCGCCGACGCTCCGCCAGACCACGTCGTCGCTGACGAACCGCCCCTCCCAGACCTTCTGGATCAGCTCCTCCTTGGAGACGACCTCCCCCTGGCGCTCGGCGAGGAGAGCCAGCACCTCCATGACCTTGCGCTCGACCTGGACGGCGCCGTCCGGCCCTTCGATCCGGTTCAGGTGCGGGCGGACGAGGCGGTCGCCGATCCAGAAGTCGGGGGAGCTGAAAGACGGCTCGGCCATGGGGCCAGTGTACCGGAGTATCATGTGCGCGAGGTTCAAGGACATGCCAGAGCCCGTCGCCGGCACGGCCGGCTCCAAAGGGGAGGCCCAGCGCCGGGCGGACCGCATCTCGGCGTTCCGCGCGGAGCTGGCGTCGCTGGAGCGCGAGGGGGTGCTCGCCCTCCCGGAGGAGCAGCGCGTCCGGGTGGCGGCCTACCATGAGGTACTGCTCCGCGACCTCGCCGAGCGCTTCGACGTGGACGTCAGCGAGGGAGAGAAGCAGCTCTCTTGGGGGATGCGGATCGCCTCCTTCCTCGGCGCCCTGGCGCTCGCCGCGAGCGCGTTCTTCTTCATCCGCCGCTTCTGGGGGATGCTCGACACGCCGGTCCAGGTGGCGATCCTCGCCGTCGCGCCCGCCCTGGCGCTCCTCGGCGCCGACTTCGCGGCCCGCCGGGAGCGCAGCGGCTACTTCGCCGGGCTGATCGGCCTCGTGGCCTCCACCTGCTTCGTCCTCAATGTCGCGTTGCTCGGCGAGATCTTCAACGTCACCCCGTCGTACGGCGCCTTCCTCGCCTGGGGGGCGTTCGGCCTGATCCTCGCCTACGCCTACGGCCTCCGCCTGCTGCTCGCGGCCGGGCTGCTGTCGCTCGCGGACTGGCTCTCCTCCTGGCTGATCACCTGGACCGGCGCGGACTGGACCGCGTCCTGGGAACGGCCGGAGACCTTCCTGCCCGCCGGATTGCTGCTCTTCGCAACGCCGCTCCTCGTGCCGCACCGCCGGAGGGCCGACTTCGCGCCGGTCTATCGCGCGCTCGGCGTAGCCGTGTTCCTGTTCCCCGTGCTCGTCCTGGCGAACTGGGGAGAGGGCAGCTTCTGGAGGGCCGGAGAGGGGGACACGATCGAGATCGCCTACCAGATCCTCGGATTCGCGGCGAGCGCCGCCGCGATCTGGATCGGCATCCGCCGGGGGTGGCGGGAGGTGGTCCACACCGGCAGCGTCTTCTTCGTCGCCTTCCTCTGGGCCAAGTTCCTGGACTGGTGGTGGGACTGGATGCCGCGCTACCTCTTCTTCCTCATCGTCGGCCTGACCGCCGCGGCGGCGCTCGTCGCCTTGAAGAAGGCCCGCTCGGTGATGGCGGCGCGGCCCGCGGGAGGCGCAGCGTGACCGGCCGCCGCGGCCTTCTGGCGGGGCTCGCCCTGATCGCGGTCACCAACGGGATGATCCTCGGCGGCGTCGCCTGGAACCGGTCCGCGGAGGAGGCCCGGATTGAGCTGACCGAGCGCGAGCTCGCGCTCCCCTGGAACGCCTTCCGGGACGACGACGACAGCGGTCTGGCCCTGCGGTGGAGCTGGCGGCGGCCGAGAGCCGACTGGCTCGATCGCGACAAGCTGCGCGAGCTGGGCTTCGACGTGAGCGTGCCGTCCGGCGATCCGCAAGCCGAGGACTTCTATGCCCATGCGCTCCCCCGGGAGGTCTTCATGGTGCTGGAGATGGACGGGGAGGCCTGGCGCCGCGATCTGGCCGACCGGGAGGAGGAGCTGCGGAAGTGCATGCGGGGTCGATGCCCGGAGGAGTATCCCAATACGCCTGAGGAGATGCGCACGCAGCTCGACCAGGATCGCCGGATGGGGTCGCGCCTCCTCGCGGTCGACGCCGGGACCGACCCGGAGGAGCTTCGCCGGCGCTACCCGGACCGGAGCCGGCATCTGGTCCTGCGGGCTTCCGTCAGCATCCACCTGGCGGGCCAGGAGCGCAAATTGCTCGAAGGCCGCCTCTCGGGTCCCCAGGTCGGAGGCGTGCACGTCCCGCGTTCCCTGCGGCCGGTCCTGGACGAGATCGTCCGGAACACCCCACAGGAAGCGCGGGAGGCCCCGAAAGCGCCCCGCTACCGCGTCACCGTCGCCGCCGGCCGCCGGTACGAGCCCTGGGCGGCCGAGGTCGAGAGAATCGGCGAGGGCCTCAGGACGGCGTCGCGCTGACGGGCTCCGGGGCGTTGGAATTCCAGATGTTGCGGGCGACTTTCCAGGCGCCGCCATCCCGCTTCAAGACCGTCATGTACTTGTAGTCTCCCAAGGCCCTGGGCTCGCCGGTGCCCTGCGGCGTCCTGGCGGCGACGCTCACGGAGAAGGTCCCGCGTTCGTAGCCCCAGTCGCCGAAGACCGTGGTCTCCTCGGCGCGGATGTCGAGGTCCACGTCTACCCGGCGGAACGTCTCCTGGTACCAGGCGCGGACTGCGGGCCTGCCGACCACGGGAGGCCCATCAGGAGGAAGGATGGTCGCGTCCTCCGTCCAGTAGCCCATCAGCCGTTCGAGATTGCCGTCGTTGATGGCCTGGGTGTACTGCTCGCGGGTCTTGGTGATGGCCGCCAGGTCCGCCTGCGCCTTGCTCTCGAACGCGGCCTGCTGCTCCTCCGGGCTCACCCCCCCGTCCCCGGCGCCGCAGGCGGAGGGCCCCAGAGCGAGGACCAAGACCAGAACCAGCGAGAAGACGGCCTTCCCTCCGTTATGCATGAATCCTCCAGGAGATGCGATGTGCGGATTGTGACGCGTCGGAGGGCGAAAGTCTAGCGGTA
>DASVEF010000360.1:0-2879 GCA_036380715.1 Thermoanaerobaculia bacterium
CTACCGAAGTGGGGCGCAGCCTACCTGTCCGGGAACCGTGACGCCGCGGCTTCCCAGCTCGCCCTGATCGCCGAGATCGGAGCCGCCCTTGCGGAGGTTACCGGCGACACCATGATTCTCGATACCACGGCCGCGATCGCCCGCGGCCGGGAGCCCGGCCTTACCGAGGCCGCGGAAGGGCTCGACGCCTTCGGTCAAGGAGTCAAGCTCTACAACCTCTCGAAGATCGCGGAAGCCCGACCTCTTCTGGCCACCGCCGAGCGGCTGCTGCGGAAAGCCGGGAACCCCTTCCGCGGCTGGGCTGAGTTTTACGGCGCTGTCTGCGACCACTATTCGAACCCGGACCGCGCCTTCCACACCTTTTCTCAGCTTCGCCGGCAGCTCGACGAAGAGCGGCACCCGGTGCTGGCCGGCCGCACCGTCTGGCTCCTCGGCACCCTGACGAACAACCACGGCCGGCCGGAGGAGGCCCTGCGGCACTATCAAGCGGCCTTCGCGCTCCTCGACTCCAGCGTCGGCCCCCAGCTCGCCTCTTTCGTGCACGTTCTTCTCGCGGAGGCGTACACGGCCCTGGGTGAAGTGGAAAGAGCCTGGGAGGAGCGGGTCGCCGCGTTTGCCGACCTCAGCCGGGCCGGAGAGCCGCGCCGCCTCCACGCGGCCCTCAACGAGGCAGCCAGCGCGCTCCTGTACCAGGGGTACGCGGGGCCGGCTCTTTCGGTTGCGGACGAGCTTCAGGTCGTCGCCCAGGTGCGGGGGACCCCGACGGCGCTCGCCGAGGCCAGCCTCAAGCGGGGCTGGGCTCTCGACCTGCTCGGACGACATGAGGAAGCCCTGGCAGAGCTCCAGGCCGCCGAGGGGCATGCCGCGGGCCTCGCCTCCGGACTGCGAGACCGGATTACCGGACCCCTTGCGCTCGCCAAGGCGTCGGCCTTGACTGGCCGCGACCCGGCGCGTAGTGCGGAGGTCGTCACCGGCGCCCTCGCCGCCGATCTCGACAACGGCTATCTGTTCCAGCTCACCCGCCTGCTCACGGCCCGCGCCCGGGCCTATCGTGCGCTCGGCGACGACGCCCGGGCCGAGAGCGATCTCCGGCTCGCCATCGAGCATCACGAGCGCATCCGCGTCGGAGTGCGCAGCGAGCAGCTCCGCCTTTCCGCTTTCGAACGGGCGCAGGAGGCCTTCGACGAGATGATTCGCCTGCAGGTGGATCACCATCGCAGCCCGGAGCGCGCCTTCGAATATGCGGAGAGGTCCCGCTCGCGCGTCCTGCTGGATCTGATTCAGAGCGGTCCCGCCGGCACGGCGGAAGCCTCGAACGCTCCGCTGTCCCTGCCGCAGGCTCTGCCGGCGCAGGAAATCCTGGACCGGCTTCCCGCAGGGATGAACCTGATCGAATACGCGGTCCTCCCCGACCGTCTCCTGGTCTGGATCGTGGGACGCGGCTCGCTCGACCTGGTGGAGATCGAAGCTTCGGCGAAGGACCTCGAAAAATCCATCGATTCGTTGCGCAACGCGATCGGGCGGCGCGCCACTCTCCATGAGATCCGCTCCGCCGCCGCTCTCCTGTATGAGACCCTGATCCTTCCGCTCGAGTCGAAGCTGCGGCCTGGCATGCCCCTGGTCTTCGTACCGGACCGCCTGCTGGTCCGGGTACCGTTTGCGGCGCTCGTCGATCCGCGAGACGGTCATTATCTGGTCGAAAATCGCGCCGTCTCCGTGGCTCCGAGCGCCACCCTGTACCTCGCGGCCCTGGACCGGAGCCGCGCCCTCGCCGGTCCGGGTCGCCGGACCGTGCTTGCGGTAGGCGATCCGTCGTTCAGCCGGCAGCGATATCCTCATCTCCCGCGGCTCGCAGGGGCGGACGCCGAGGCGGCCGAAATCGCCGCCCTCTACCCGGGCTCCCAGCTCCTCCGCGGCGACCTCGCCACCCGTGACGCATTTCTGGCCGGAGCCCGCGACCACCGGCTGGTCCACTTCGCCGGGCACGCGCTGCTCCATCCGGTCCCCCACCTCTCGCGCCTGCTCTTCGCGCCGGTCGACGGCTCCGACGGCGGAGTCCTCTATGCGAACGACCTGGCCTACGAACGCCTCGAACACATCGAGATGGTGGTGCTGTCCGCCTGCCGCACCGTCGACGGCGGCCAGCGCGAGAGCCTTACCGGGCTCGCCGCGGCTTTTCTGGCGGCCGGTCCTCCCGTCGTGGTCTCCAGCCTCTGGGACGTGGAGGACCGTCCCACCCGAGAGCTCATGCGGAGCTTCCACGCTGCTTTTCGGCAAGGGAATGATCCCGCAACCGCGTTGCGGAGCGCCCAGATCTCCCTTCTCACCGCCTCCGATTCGCGCCTGCACTCGCCGTCCTCCTGGGCGGGCTTCGAGGTGATCGGTGGGGTCGTACCCCAAAATCCGGATTAGAAAGGAATCGCGATGCCCTATGACTTCGAGCTGACCTTTACAGGCCTCTGCATCCTGACCTTCATCGGAGAAGACAAGAGCCATCCGGAAGAGGTCAATGTGCTGCTGGTGAAAACGGACTTGCCCGCCCAAGGCGAACCTGACCACCAGCATCACCGGGCGCACGCTCACGCCCGCCACATCCCGCTGCTCAGCTTTTCCACCGCCAGGGACGCGAGGCCCGCACCCGGCTCGGAGGCGAGGTTCAGACTGGTCCCGACACCGGACGGGCGCCAGCTCGGCATCGCGGAGCTTCGGGGGATCATCACGATCAAAACGGATGAGGAAGAGGAGAACCCGCCCGGCAGACTGGTCGCCCACTGGCGTCCTGGCGATGCGCCCGTCAACACCACTCCGGACCCGGACAGCGCTGCGGAGCAGGCGTGGCTCAACTGGGTTCCCTCGTTACAAAAGGTGAACCCCGGAAT
>DASVEF010000361.1:0-11047 GCA_036380715.1 Thermoanaerobaculia bacterium
CGCTGCTCGGCGGCCCGCCTTGCCGCAGCCTCGCGGCGCTGCTGCGCCTCGTATCTCTCCCACGCCTGGCGCTCCGCGAGCTCCCGCTGCTCGCAATAGTGCTCGTAGGAGCCCGCGAACGCCGTCAGCGCTCCGCCGCGCAGCTCGAACGTCCTCGAGGTCACGCGGTTGAGGAAGATCCGGTCGTGGGAGATGAGCAGGTACGCGGCGTCGATGCCGGTCAGGTACAGCTCGAGCCACTCCCGTGCCTCGATGTCGAGGTGGTTCGTCGGCTCGTCGATGAGCAGGAGGTCCGCGGGGCTGAGAAGGAGCCGCGCGAGCTCGGCCCGCGCGCGCTGACCGCTCGAGAGCTGTCTCATCTCGAGCGCCCGCTCGCGGGCGTCGAAGCCGAGACCGTCGAGCACGCTTTCGGCCCGCGCCTCGAACGCGTAGCCGCTGCCGGCCTCGTAGGCGGTCAGCAGGTCGGCGTAGCGCAGAGCGGCCGCTTCGTCGTCGAGCCTGGTTTCGAGCGAGCGGCACTCGCGCCGCATCCTCCCCAACTCGGAGTCTGCGCCGAGGACGAAGTCCTCGAGGAGCTCTCCGGGCGGGGCGCTCACCTCCTGGCGGACGTACGCGAGGCGCAGGCCCGAGCGCCGGACGAGGGTGCCGGACGAGGGTTCGAGCTCGCCCGCAACGATGCGCAGAAGCGAGGTCTTGCCGGAACCGTTCGGTCCGACCAGGGCGACACGATCGCCTGGGCCGATGTCCAACGAGACGTTTCTGAACAGCCAGTCGGATTGGGAGTCGTGGCGAAACGCCAGACCCGACGCATGAAGCAAGCTCATTCGGTCCCCTCCTTCCGCGTTGGCGCGGGGAGATGTTCATACCGGCCGGCGTCGCGCTGGCGCTCGCCGGGGCGGACGGGTCGAATGGCCTACTTCCTCATCGGGCTCCTCTCCATGCAGGGGGGGCGGCGGGGCGCCGCTCCAGACTTAGTGTACGGTGGGCATCGCCGCGAGCAACTGCGAGCCCCCCACAGGTTCTTCACCCCATGGGTAGGCCCCGCTCGAGCGAAGGCTAGGTATCACTGGTCGCGCGCAGATACTGGGCCAGCAAATGGATGCGGTCTTCGCGTTCCAGGTAGTACTCCGTCTCTAGTGCTGCGAATCGCGCCTGTTCTGCGACTTGGTCAAGGAGAGCGAAACGATCGTCGCGGTCCTCTGGCAGCGGGAAGAATGGGATTTCCTTGTTGGCTGCCCGCAGAAGTGCTGCCGTGTCGGGCGCGCCAATGATCTCCAGCGCGCCAACCGTCTGTTCGGCCAAGCATCCTCGGGAGTTTGAGTAGTACTGGAGGAAGCCACCGTTGTTGACCTCGACGTCGAGCATCCAAACTGCAACGCCGATGAGCTCTCTTGATGAAAGCGAACCTGGCCCGCGATCAATGTACTTGTCTATCCAAGGAGAAATCACGTCAAGCACGTAATCAAAGTCGTACATGGCGTGCGCTGGGTTGTGATGCCCTAACCTATGTCTTACCTTCTCCGTCTCACTCCTTCCCGAATTCTATCTCACTCCAGATGGGTGGCGAAGGAGTGGCGGAGGATGTGGATAGTCACGTGCTTGGCGATGCCGCTTTCTTGGCCGCCTCACGGAAGGTACGTTGAAGGGCCGCTCGTGAAGGTGGTGGTGCCGGACAATTCCCGTCCGAGGATCGCTCGATCTTGCCGCGGCCGGAAAGACGTGCTGCTGCCGTCCGAGATGCCGCCCACCTCGCCGGAGCGGCTCCGGACTCCTGAGCGCGTCGCATTTCCACTACTTCGGCGGTTCGGATGCGAACCGGAGCGCAATTTCCGGCCTCTGCAGGATACTCAGGCGGGCTCGGAAGGCGCGGGACCGCCGTCTACGCCTGCCTGAGAGTTTTGAAAAGACCCGGGGGCAGCCTTAGAACGGTTCCGGCGCTGTCCCTGCCGGCGGGAGGCAGTGCTAAAACGCGTCCGACACCGTCTCTGGCCGTCGGGGACGCTGTCAGAGCACTTCCGGCACTGTCCCTGCCCGTCGGAGACGGTATAAGAACGGCTCCAACACTGTCTCTGCCTGCTGGAGACAGTGTCAGAACGGTTTCGGGACTGTCCCCGGCTGCCGCTGACGGTGTCAGAACGGTTCCAATGCTGTCTCTGCCTGACTGTGACGGTGGCAGAGCCGTTCCAGCACCTCTCCTGCCCGCCGCCAACGGCGTCAAAACGGCTCCGATATGTCCCTGCTTGCCTGGGGAAGCGCCGGGAGCAATTTGGAGGCAGGCTTACACGTTGGAAGCGTGGCCCGGTCGGCCGCGCTGTCGATCCGGTTCAACCCTTCGCCTCCACGTGCCGGCCGAAGTTGTCCAGGATGGCCTGCCATCCCGTGCGCTGGAGCTCGGGCGGGTTCTCGGTCTCCGCGTCGAACGTCTCCTTCACGAGGATGCCGTCGGCACGCTCGACGAGCT
The DNA here is from genome assembly GCA_036380715.1 of Thermoanaerobaculia bacterium. GTDB lineage: Bacteria > Acidobacteriota > Thermoanaerobaculia > Multivoradales > UBA5704 > UBA5704. The sequence goes on from DASVEF010000361.1 coordinate 2,462, forward strand.
CGACCTTGACCTCCCGGCCGTCGCTCATCCGGTATTCGATGGTCTTGTGGGGCACGATGCGGGTGTACGTGCCCTCGAAGTCGAAGCCCTCGCTGCTGTCCTTGGCTTCCATGCGCGACAGGAACTTCCCGCCTTCGCGCAGATCGACGGTGCTCCGGGTCGTGTGCCAGTCGTCCTGGGCGCTATTCCACTGCTTGATGTCCGCCGGGTTGTTCCAGGCATCCCAGACCTTGTCCAGCTTGGCCTTTACGACAGTCTCAACGGTGATCTTCATGGTGTCTCCTTTTTTAATGCCCGTGGGTGGGCACCCTTTAGTCGAACGGGGAGGGGGCAAACCGACACCCGGACGGACGCGACGTGCCAGCCGTTTCGCGGAGGAACCTTGGCGTCGGCTTTTCAGGTACGGGTCGAGGGAAGCTTCTTGTCAAGCGTTCACTTTGCAAGTGAAGTCCCGATGTTCGGACTGCTTGGATTCACATCCAAAGTCCGCGTCCTCGGGATAATGACAAGATCCATATCTTCCATTGGAATGGCCCCAAGCAGCACCTGATCCCCCATGACCAAGGCGCCGGCGAATCCAACGCGGTTCTTGAACCTCAGCTCAAGGGGACCAACGTACGGAACAAGCTTCCTCGTCCCATCGGCGAGAGTCACTTCCTTTGAATCGATCGCCTCCAACTCCAACTGAATCTGGACGTGCGCAGGGATGCAAAGGTGCAAGGCACCGGAGTCTGCGAGGGCTTCGACCTCAACGGGCTTCAAGTCGGGAAGCCTCGGATTCCTCAAAGTCAATCGGCCATTCACAAGTCCCATGGTGTTACCTCCTAGCACTCCACAGCCTACGCCCGCTTCTGAGATCGCGTCAAGGCGCGGCGTATTTGTTTACAGCTTCTGCGACATCTGGGGAGAGAAGAATTCCTGTCCGAAAGGAGTCCAGCGGCGCTCAGCGGTGGATCAGCTCGACCACGGGCACCAGCCAGCGTTCGCAGGTCAGCCGGTTGTGGTAGGAAGGATCGGCGTCCTCTTTCCGCCATTCTACGAGGGCGAGGACGCGCACGGGCTTCGATCGTCTCCAAAGCTCCTCTCCAGCGGTCCCGAGCGCTCGCGGAGAGCATCGCGACCTTGCGGCCATAACGGCCTGCCTCTCGGCCACGTAGAGGCGCGCGGCCAGCCGCTGTACATCCCAGCCCACATCAGGATCGTTCCTCAGAAGCAGGATGGCCTCTAGGCACGGAACCGATGGCACGCTGGTCAGGATGAACCGGCGGATGTCATCGGGGAGCTTGCCTCGTCTCATCCAGGAGATCCTTATAACCAGAAGGCTGCCGCATCTGGCACCTATCTCCCTCCTCCGTGCACCGCACCAATCACCGCATCGGTTTACTGTAAACTTCTGTGCAGCTCCCAACCTCGTCCTATGCCTACCTTCTCCTCAATCGACCTGCCACCGCCGCGCAACTGGCAGGACTTCGAGGATCTCTGCTGCGATCTCTGGCGCCGGCTGTGGAACGATCCCGAGGCCCAGAAGCACGGTAGGAGCGGCCAGCCCCAGTCGGGAGTCGACATTGTCGGTCGACCGCACGGCGGCGCCGAGAGGGTTGGTCTGCAATGCAAGCACAGAGGCCCTCGCATCCCCCTGACGCGCACTGAGATCGAGCGAGAAGTCGAGCTCGCGCGGACGTTCAAACCACCCCTCAGCAAGCTCCTGATCGCCACCACAGCCCCTAGCGATATTGCCGTCCAGCGGATGGCCCGGGAGATCACCGAGCAGCAGCGAATGCAGGGGGCGTTTTCAGTGACCATCGTCTCCTGGGATGACATCCTTCTCCACTTGGCCGGGTACCCCGACCTAGTCGCCAAGCACTACCCCGATCTCGCCTTGGCCTTCCAGACCAGCCCTCCTGCGATGCCCAGCGAGGAGGCTCTTCTTGAGCTCTGGCTGCGCGAGGTGGCAGCCGACCACCAGCAGCTTACCCCCTACTTCCAGCGGCAACCTGAGCTCGATCTCCTCCAGCGCGTCTATGTCGAGCTCCAACTGACCACCCCAATCGAGGGGTCTGGGGTCTCGGGGTGCTTTGCCCTCGGTGCCCCGGCCGAGCTACGCGAAGTCCTAAATCTCAAGCCGGACGACAATCCCTGGGTGACGAGACGCTGGGTCGTGCTCGGCGATCCAGGCGCGGGGAAGACCACCCTCCTTCGTCACTTTACGGCCAGCTTGGCCATGGAGCGGACGCGCTCGTGGGTGCCGCTCTTCCATTCCCTCCCGCAGCTACTGCGCACCCAGGACTTCATCCTGGATCCTGTCGGGATCCGCATGGAACGTTTAGGCTATTCCGGCGAAAGGCTCAAGGCCCTCCTCGATCGATGCGGCCGGGAGGGGCGTCTCGTACTGTTGCTCGACGGACTCGACGAAGTTCCTCGCGAAAGATGTGAGGAGGCCGAGCAGATCCTCCGCGGCCTCGCGGACCGCTGGCCGAAAATCCCGCTCGTCGTGACCAGCCGGCCTATCGGCTACCGTCGGCCCGGACCCGACTTTCGGGAGCTGGTCCTCCTGCCCCTCGACCGGGCTCGCCAGAGGGACTTCCTTGCCCGCTGGCTGGGCCGAGCGACCGGTGAACCCGATGCGGTGAAAGCCGCACAGGCGCTCACTTCTCTTGACAGCCCGCACCTGCGCGAGCTGGCCGGCAATCCCCTTTATCTCACCTTGATGGCTCTCCTCTGGGAGAGCGGCATCGAGCCGGACCGCAACCGCACCCGCCTGTACGACCAAGTCTTCGCGCTCCTCTTCGAGGGAAGGCACCACGGCTCCCGGCGGGAGCCTCTGGAAGCCCAGGAAACTGTCCGCGCTGTCCTGCGCCGCTTGGCGTACGAGATGACCGTGGAGAACCTCGAGGCCGAGCCGGTCACTGCCCTTGAGGAACGCCTGCGCAGCCCTAAGCTCGATGGGCTGCGTATCACTCTCGAGCGGGTGGCAGGTTGGAGCCGGATGCGCCAATTCCTCGACGACATCGCCCAAAGGACGGGAATTCTGGGGCCCCACGACGGCCCCGCCGCCGACTGGCGCTTCTGGCACCGGACCTTTCGCGAGGCCCTGACGGCTGAGCAACTCGCTGAGGATTACCGTGAGGAGAGAGCCAAGCATGGCATCCTGTCCCGTTTTCGGAGCATTGAGGCCACCCTCGCAGCGCGCGCCCAGTGCGTAAAGACCGAGGAAGACCTCAGCAACTGGGCAGAGCCGTTCGCCCTCCTCGTCGGCCAAGTCGACAATCCGGATCAATTGGTGCGCTCTCTAGTCCGAAAGAATCGCCTTCTCGGTCTGCGCGCCATGGCGACCGCGCAGAATCTTTCCGACGACACTCTCCGCCAGATCCTCGCACTCACAGACAAATGGAAGCAGCGATGCAAGGTCTTACGGGCCATTCCTGAGCTCGTGGCCGAGCCCCGCCGCGCCCTTGCTCTGCTTGATCGGCTTCGCCGTCAGACCCGCAATGGCAACGATCTCTTTTTCCTCGACCAAGCCGTCCAGGAGGTCGCCCGCTGCGCGCCGGAGAACGCCCGGGAAGCGTCGGACATCCGCGCCGGCTTTTACGCCCACATTCCGCCGCCTCCGGAGGATCTCTTTCTGTGGATCGACACTCCAATCGACGGCCGGGTGCCGCTCTGGCGAGAGCTTCCGGCCGGACGTTTCCGGATGGGGAGCCCAGAAGGCGAAGGTCATTCCTCCGAGCATCCCTGCCACGAAGTTGTGATCGCGCAGCCCTTTCGCTTAGGCGCGGGCCCCGTGACCGTCGCCCAGTACATGGCTTTCGATCCGAAACGTCGTTTCCATAACTGGGAGCGGGTAGCGGACGAGGAGCTCCCGAATAGCCCGGCCATCGGGATCACCTGGTACGAAGCCGTCTCGTTCTGCCGTTGGCTGGCATCGGCATGGACATGGGCCCGGGGCGCCCGGCTACCGATCGAGGAGGAGTGGGAATATGCCTGCCGGGCGGACACGGAGAGCCGGTACTGGAGTGGTGAGGACGAGGAGGATCTCGAAAGGGTCGGATGGTACAGAAACAACTCGGGCCGCCGCAAATCCTGGCGAGACTATACAGGCAATCCCGCACTCGACTTCTCCGAGCCCACCACAGACCACCGGACCCACCGTGTCGGCGAGAAGCCCGCCAACCCCTGGGGTCTTTACGACCTGCACGGCAACGTGCAGGAATGGACGGTGAGCCCCTGGACGGAGAGCTACGAGGAATGCAAGAGGGAGAAGATCGTCAACCCGGCGACCATCGACTTTGAGGAGGCCATCCGCGAGGTCCCCAGCGATGGAAGACGCGTGATGCGTGGCGGCTCTTCCTGGAATGCAGCAGACTTGGTGCGCGCTGCATACCGGTTCCAACGGGACCCGGGCGACGAGTCCCTGGCTCAGGGCTTTCGGGTCGTGCTCCCCGCCAAATAAGTGCCTCAACGGGGTTCCAGCCGGGCTCTTCGAGCAGGCTATGGAGCCGTCGGGGCTGCCGTCTTCTCGATGTGGCCCCACATGTGGCCGCCCACCTGGCCGTGCTGCCAGGTGCCGGCGTAGCGGTCGCCGTAGAAGAAGACGCGCACGGTGAACGTGCCGAGACCGGGCAGGCTCGTCTCAGTCATCATGATCACCGGCGTGTCGCCGTTGAACCGCATTGGCACGACGAACGGAACTGCGCCGTTCACGCCGCAACACTGCGCGTTGAACCGCCACAGGTCGTCGCCGACTTTCTCGACGCTGACGATCTTGTAGCGGTCCGGTCGCGGCGCGCGATCCTCCCGGCCGGCGACCGTGAAGGATCCGACGAGCGTCACGTCGCGCATGCGCTCCGCGAACTGGCGCTCGACATCGGTGAGCGACGCGGGATCGACGACCGCGCCGATGCCGAGCCGTCCGATCAGCCAGCCGCCAACGAAGATCACCAATGCCACGAAGACGACCAGAGCGATGCCGAGCGCGCGTCGAACAGTCGCCATGACAACTTCCTCAAACGGGCAGGCCGGCGCGGTCGAATAGCCGCCCGATCGGCAGGCAGACAATCGCGCCGATCAGCATCGCCAGCATGAAGACAGCCGCCACGAACACGTGGATCCACCCTCCGCGCATGGACATGGAGCAGAGTATATCCGTGCCCGTGCCCACGAGACGATCCGCCGGCTGGTCGCCGCCGATCGTCAGCACGTGCTGCGCGCCGGCTGGCTCCCTCCCGCGTTGCTCGACGGCAGTGCCGCCGGTCGAGCCGGCCCCTGGTGATCGCCAACCTCCTCGGCCACAGCGGAGCAGCTCCGGACTGAAGCCTTCCTCCGCCCATCACAGCCGCGCTGTCGATCCGGTTCAACCCTTCGCCTCCACGTGCCGGCCGAAGTTGTCCAGGATGGCCTGCCAGCCCGTGCGCTGGAGCTCGGGCGGGTTCTCGGTCTCTGCGTCGAACGTCTCCTTCACGAGGACGCCGTCGGCGCGCTCGACGAGCTCGACCTTGACCTCCCGGCCGTCGCTCATCCGGTATTCGATGGTTTTGTGGGGCACGATGCGAGTGTACGTGCCCTCAAAGTCGAAGCCCTCGCTGCCGTCCTTGGCTTCCATGCGCGACAGGAACTTCCCGCCTTCACGCAGATCGACGGTGCTCCGGGTCGTGTGCCAGTCATCCTGAGCGGTATTCCACTGCTTGATATCCGCCGGGTTGTTCCAGGCATCCCAGACCTTGTCCAGCTTGGCCTTTACGACAGTCTCAACGGTGATCTTCATGGGTGTCTCCTTTTTTGATGCCCGTGGGTGGGCACCCTTTAGTCGAACGGGGAGGGGGCAAATCGACACCCGCCTCCGCGGCTCAGGACGTGGGTGCGGCTCCGGGGCCTCTACGACGGGTTTTCCGAAGGCCGGGCTTCCGCAGGAGGGGGGGCGGGAGCGGGCTGGAGGGCGTTCCCCTCGTCGTGCGCCTCGTGGGGCTCCGTCTCCGGCGTGTCGCTCATCAGCACCGCGATCGACTGCAGGGGGACGACGTTCTCGCAGACGATCTTGATCGTGGCGGTGATCGGCACGGCCAGGACCATCCCCCAGGGGCCCCAGAGCCAGCCCCAGAAGATCAGGGAGACGAGCACCAGGAGCGGGCTCAGGTTGAGCCGCGCTCCCATCACCCGCGGCTCGACGAGGTTCCCGATCACGAACTGCAGGACCATGTTCAGCGCCGCGATCAGGACGGCCTTGCCCGCGGAGTCGAACTGGAGGAACAGGAAGACCGCCGGCAGGCCGACCGAGAGGAAGCCGCCGATCTGCGGGATGTAATGGGCGAGGAAGGTCAGCAGCCCCCAGAGGAGCGGGAAGTCCACTCCGAACGCCGCCATCAGCACCGTCACCAGGGTGCCGTTGACGAGGTTGATCAGGGTCTTGGTGAGAATGTACCGCCGCACCTGCGCCTCGATGTTGCTCATCACCGTCGCGACCCGCTCGGCGCGGCGGGGAGCGAGCGCCCGGCCCAGCTTGATGGGGAAGCTCGCGCTGCCCGCCAGCAGGAAGATCAGAAAGAGAAGGATGAGCACCAGGTCGGTGAAGAAGACCAGGAACGAGCCGACGCCCGCGGCCAGGAACCCGGTCACCGAGGAGATCTCGACAGCCTCCTCCCATCGCCAGCGCTCGATCGGCCCCCGGAGCTGCGGGAACGCGGCGGCCAGCCGGGCGAACCCCTGGTCGAGCAGGCCCCTCAGCTTGGCCCCGTATTCGGGCAGCGCTTCGCTGAAGGAGAGGGCGGTCGAGTAGAGGATCCAGGAAGAGAGCAGGAGGACGGCCGAGACCACGATCAGGACGAGGACGATCGACAGCGCGGACGGCACGCCGCGCCGGCGCAGGCTCTCCATCAGCGGCGTGAAGATCTGGAACAGGAAGATGGAGACGACGAAGGGGATCAGGATCGGTTCGAGGAGGTTCAGCACGAACCCCAGCGCGATGGCGACGAGGATCGCCAGGAGGATGAGGATCAGCTTGGTATCGCGCATAGCTGAATGTCCATCCTCTTCTGCAGCCTGGAGAGTAGCACAGGGGGGTCCTCACCCCCGTCCCCTCTCCCATCGCCCTCCCCCGACCGGGAGAGGGGCGCCGCCGCCCAAAACCTCAATACGCTGGTTCTCTCTACTCCTGCTTTTCTCCCCTCTCTCCCGGTCGGGGGGAGGGCGATGGGTACGACCGGCAGGATGGGTAACAGTTTAGACCGGGAGGATGGGTAACACTCTCGGTCGGGTGGTTCCAGAGGAGGATGGCGGGAAGGGGCGGTGCGGAGGGAGCCCGAAGGGCGACCGGAGAACCGCCCCTTCCCGCCATCGGTTTAGCCATACAGCCTGCGCTCCTGCTCATCAAAACGAGCGATCAGCACGAGTCCGAGATAGACCGCCCATCGACCCTCGTCGACCTCTTCGAGGCCGATCCGCTCTCCCTGCAGAGCGTGGCTGACGAAGAGGGTCTCGCCTCGCCAACAGATCTCGCCCTTCTGGCCCACCGAGCGCACCTCGAAGTGCCCTGGATACTCGCAGGGCGGCAGCCGGGACGGATACGCTCGTGGCGAAGCCTCGTAAACCTCCGCCGGGGGGATCTGCCCCAGCGCCTCGTGGGGCCGTTGCTCGTTGTAGGTGCGCCGGAACTGCTCAAAACGCTTCTGCTGCCGCGGTGCATCCGCGGCCGGCGGGCGCGTCGTCTCGGCTTTGAGCGTGCGGTGCATGCGCTCGTGGCGCCCGTTCTGTTCCGGATGCCCTGGCTGGATCAGCACCGGCCGGATCCCCAGCCGGATCCACCACACCGACAGCCGGCTCAAACGAGCCAACGAGCTCGCCGCCGCGAACGGACTGCCGTTGTCGGTCAGGATCGCTCGCGGCATCCCATACTCGCGGAACAAAGCCTCGAAGACCCGCTTGCAGGCTTCCCCTGAGGTCGTTTCCAGGCCCTGACACCCCAATAGATAGCGGCTGAACCCGTCGCTGATCGTCAAGGGATAGCACAGACGCGCATTGCCAAGACGGAACTGCCCCTTGAAGTCGCTGCTCCAAACTGCGTTGGGACTTGTTGCCTCCACGCGTGGAGGGCGCGGCGGCAACGGCCGGCGCCGGGAGCCACGACTCTCCACCAGACCGCGGCGCTTGAGCAGGTCGCCGATCGTGCTCGCCGCCGGCCAAACCTCCTCCCGATGGTGGCGCTCCAACCAAGCCCGAAGCTTGCGCGGTCCCCAGCGCGGAAACCGACGACGCAGATTCACTAGCCTCTCGGCCTTCTCCGCACTGACCTGGTGCGGCAAGCTCCTGGCTACGTGCGGCCGGTCCTCCAAGCCTCCAGGACCCGCCTCCACGTAGCGTTGCGCCCACTTGTACCCCGTCTTGCGGCTGATCCCGTACCGCTCACACAGCTCCGTCATCGTGTACTGACAACTCTCCAACTCGCTGATAAACCGTAGCCGCTGACTCATCCGGGTCGTCTCGTCCCAGGGCATCGATCCCTCCTTCGGACATCGATGCTCCCGCAAAGACCCGACTTTCAAGAACTGTCACCCATCCTCCCGGTCCAATCTGTTACCTATCCTCCCGGTCTGTACC
>DASVEF010000362.1:0-3690 GCA_036380715.1 Thermoanaerobaculia bacterium
ACAGGGAAGACGGAGGCGCCGCTCTCCTTCGCCCAGGAGAGGCTCTGGTTCCTCGACCGGCTGCAGCCGGACAGCGCGTTCTACAACATCCCCACGGTCCTGCGCCTCACCGGAAGCCTCGACGTCGAAGCCCTGCGGCGCAGCTTCACCGAGGTCGTCCGCCGCCACGGCGCGTTGCGGACCACCTTCACCGAGATCGACGGAGCCCCGCGGCAGGTGGTCCTCCCGGCCGGCCCGGTCTCTCTGCCGGTCGTCGACCTCTCCGGCCTGCCCGCGCTCCACCGCGAGCAGGAGACCGCGCGGCAGGTCACTCGGGAGGTCAGCCAGCCGTTCGACCTCGCGCGCGGGCCGCTCCTCAGGCTCCGCCTCCTGCGCCAGGAGCGGCGCGACCACGTCCTGATCGCCAACGTCCACCACATCGCGAGCGACGGCTGGTCCATGGGAGTCCTGGTACGCGAGACCACCGCTCTCTATGAGGCCTTCGTCCAGGGCCTCCCCTCGCCGCTGCCCGAGCTGCCGATCCAGTACGCCGACTTCGCTCTCTGGCAGCGGCGCTGGCTCTCCGGGCCGGTGCTCGAGGCGCAGCTCGACTTCTGGCGCCAGGAGCTCGCCGGCGCTCCCGCCCTCCTGGAGCTGCCGACCGACCGGCCCCGGCCCGCTGTGCAGACCTACCGCGGCGCCTCCATCGCCTTCAGTCTGCCCGCCGAAGCCACCGCCGCGGTCCAGGCGCTGGGCCGGCAGGCGGGAGCCACCCCGTTCATGGTGCTCCTCGCCGCCTTCCAGACCCTCCTTCACCGCTGGTCCGGAGCGGACGACGTGCTCGTCGGCTCCCCCATCGCCAACCGCAACCGCATGGAGATCGAGGAGCTGATCGGCTTCTTCATCAACACCCTGGTCTTCCGCCTGCGCCTGCGCGGCGGAGAGGCCTTCGCCACGGTGCTGGACCGCGTGCGGGCCGCCACACTCGCCGGCCAGGAGCACCAGGACCTCCCCTTCGAGCTACTGGTCGAGGCGCTCAAGGTCCCCCGCAGCCTGGCCCACAACCCGCTGTTCCAGGTCCTGCTGGCACTCCAGAACCTGCCGGCCGGGGAGCTGCGGCTTTCAGGCCTCACGTTCGCTCCGGTCGAGCTGCCAGCCACCACGGCCAAGTTCGACCTGGGCCTGTCGTTCTTCGAGGGGGACGAGTGGCTCGGCTGCTCCGTCGAGTATTCGACCGACCTGTTCGACCGGACGACTGTGAGCCGCCTCCTCTCGCACCTCGCCGTGCTGCTGGCTGGAGCGGCCGCCAACCCCGGGCAGCTCCTCTCGGACCTGCCCTTCCTCTCCGAGCCCGAGATCCAGCAGGTCAGCCGGGAGTGGAACGATCCGCCGGGCAGGGACGAGCCCTTCTCCTCCGTTTCCGCCCGGCTGGCGGCCCAGGCCGCCCGCACCCCCGAGGCGGTCGCGGTGACCGGCGCCGGCGCTGCGCTCACCTACGCCGAGCTCGACCGCCGCGCCGAGCGCCTGGCGCGCCACCTGCGCACGCTGGGCGTCGGTCCCGAGGTCCGCGTGGGCCTGCTGTGCGAGCGGTCGCCTGAGTTGGTCGTGGGGCTCCTGGGCATCCTCCGGGCGGGCGGCGCCTTCGTCCCGCTCGATCCCTTCCATCCCGAGGAGCGGCTCGCTTTCCTCCTCGACGACGCTCTGGGCAGCCAGGAGGTCCGGGTGGTCGTGGCCACGCCGGGGCTCTCCCCGGACCTCCCGGGGCTCACCCCCGGGCTTGCGATGGTCTCGACCGAAGCCGGGGAGAAGGCGCCGGGCGCCCGGCTCCCGGAACCCGCTCCCGGCAGCCTCGCCTACGTCCTCTACACCTCGGGGACGACCGGCCGGCCCAAGGGGGTCCTCGTCGAGCACGGCCACCTGGCGAGCACCCTGGCGGCCGTCCAGAGCTTCGGGTTCGAGCCGGACGAGCGCGTCTTCGCCCTCGCTCAGCCCACCTTCGACATCTTCCTCTTCGAGCTGCTGCCCCCGCTGCTGGCCGGCGGCACGGTCGTCCTCGTCCCCCTGCGGCCCGCGCTGGAGATCGCGGACCTGGTTGCCGGGCTCCGCTCCGGCACCCGCATCCACGCCGTGCCCGCCCTGATGCGGCAGATCGCCGAGCGGATCCGGCAGGAGAGCCCGGAGGGAATCGAAACCGTGCGCGAGGTCTGCGTCGGCGGCGACGCGGTGCCCCCGGACCTGCTCGACGAGCTGCGCGCCGCCTTCCCCGCGGCCCGGGTGCGGGTGCTCTATGGACCGACCGAGGGGACGATCATCTGCGCCAGCCTCCCGGCTTCCCGCAGGACCTCCGTCCAGCTCATCGGCCGGCCGCTGCCCGGCTCCGCGCTCTCCGTGCGCGATCCGCTCGGCAGTCCGCTGCCCGCCGGCGCTCCCGGCGAGCTCTGGCTGGGCGGTCCCTCGGTGACCCGCGGCTACCTCGGCCGGCCGGACCTCACGGCCGAGCGCTTCGTGCCGGCCGCGGGAGGAGAGCGCTGGTACCGCACCGGCGACCGCGCCCGCTACCTGGCCGACGGCGCCCTGGAGTTCCTCGGCCGCACCGACCGGCAGGTCAAGATCCGCGGCATCCGCGTCGAGCCCGGGGAAGTGGAGGCCGTGCTGGCCCGCCAGCCGGACGTCAAGGAAGCGGCGGTCGTCGCCCGCCAGGACGTCTCCGGCGCGCCCGGAGAGCACCGCCTGGTCGCCTACCTGGTCCCCTCTCCGGATACGGGGACGCCGGACCTCGCGGATCTCCGCGCCCGGCTCGCCCGCGAGCTGCCGGAAGCCATGATCCCCTCGGTCTTCGTGCCGCTCCCGTCCCTGCCCCTGACCCGGCACGGCAAAGTCGACCGCCGGGCCCTGCCGGCGCCCGAGCCGCAGCGGCGGGATGAGCAGGGGCAGGTCGCACCCCGGACTCCGACCGAGCAGGGCCTGGCCCGGATCTGGAGCTCCCTCCTGCGGGTCGAGCAGATCGGAATCCACGACGACTTCTTCGCCCTGGGCGGCCATTCGCTGATCGCCACCCGGGTCACCTCGCAGATCAAGAGCCTGCTCGGGGTCGACATCGCGCTGCGGGCTCTCTTCGAGACCCCGACGGTCGCGGCTCTCGCCGAGCGGATCGATACCCTGAGCGCGTCCGGACCTTCTGCCGAGCCACGGCTCCTGCCGACAGGGAAGACGGAGGCGCCGCTCTCCTTCGCCCAGGAGAGGCTCTGGTTCCTCGACCGGCTGCAGCCGGACAGCGCGTTCTACAACATCCCCACGGTCCTGCGCCTCACCGGAAGCCTCGACGTCGAGGCCCTCCGGCGCAGCTTCACCGAGCTCGTCCGCCGCCACGGCGCGCTGCGCACGACCTTCGCCGCCGACGGCGGCGAGCCGCGGCAGGTGGTCGCCCCGCCCTCCCCCGTCCCCCTGCCGGTCGTCGACCTCTCCGGACTGCCCGCGCTCCACCGCGAGCAGGAGAGCGCGCGGCAGGTCGCCCTGGAGGCCGGGCGGCCGTTCGACCTGACGCGGGGGCCGGTCCTCCGGCTCCACCTGCTGCGCCAGGAGCGGCGCGACCACGTCCTGATCGCCAACGTCCACCACATCGCGAGCGACGGCTGGTCCATGGGAGTCCTGGTGCGCGAGACCACCGCTCTCTATGAGGCCTTCGTCCAGGGCCTCCCCTCGCCGTTGCCC